>JAJRSS010000226.1 GCA_024278615.1 Alphaproteobacteria bacterium | reverse complement strand
GTCCTGTTCATCTGGGCTTATGACGATTTCGCACACCGGACGGCACAACGCGGCAAGCTTGCCGCCGATCCCGACTGGGGGCCGGCCGTGCAGACAATTCTGCCTTTCCTGGTGCACCAGGAAAGCTTTTTTCTGATGCCGGCCCCGTTCTCGCCGCAAAATTAGAAAGAGGAATATCGTTCAAGGGATTTCGCCTCCCGCGTTACCACGGAGATGAAGTCCGGCATACGCCAAGCCTGCAAGCCCCATACCCGGTAAAATGCCACGTCGTCGTCGATGGTGGCGCCAAGGTATGGGGAGGGTCCGGGTCCGGGGGAGGTTACCGCGTCAACATCACCGCCGCGGCGACAGCGATGATGGTGATGATCGAATGCAGGATGGCGCTCTTGGCCCAGTCGGGCAGGGCTTCGCCGGCAGGCTTGGCCTCGGGCAAGGCCGGTTGGGCGGCCAGCGGTTCCGCCGCCGCCAGGGCTTCCTCGGCCTCGCCGCTCAGTGTCCTGGCCAGCGCGCCGAAGAAGTCGGCGGCCATCTTCTTGGCCACACCCTGGATCACTCGCGAGCCTACGGCGGCAAGCTTGCCGCCCAGTTCCGCCTTGGCTTCATAGCTCAGAAGCGTTTTGCCGTCTTCGGCGTCGGACAAGCTGACCCTGGCCCCGCCCTTGGCGAAACCGGCGACCCCGCCCTGGCCGGAGCCGGTAATGGTATAGCTGTTGGGTGCATCAATATCGGAAAGCTCGACCCTGCCCTTCAGCTTGGCTCGAACAGCGCCGATCTTGGCGGTAATTTTGGCTTCGAACTCCGTATCGGAGATCTTGGTTATCTCGTCGCAACCGGGCATACAGGCCTTCAGGACGTCGGGGTCGTTGAGCGCGTCCCAGACCTCCTGGCGGGAGGCGAGAATGGTGTATTCACCGGTTAAATCCATGGCCAAACTCCAAAAAAATCAATAAGGGCCTTTCGGTGCGATATCGCTTCGGCCCAAGGGCATTGCTGAACATATCGTCATACCTGGAAACAACAAAAAAGCAGGAGCCTATGGTGGGCCTGAAGAATCCGGTGGCCTCTCCGCCTCTGCATAAGCTTTTGAAATTATCTTGAAAAATGGTGCCCAGGGGCGGAATCGAACCACCGACACGCGGATTTTCAGTCCGCTGCTCTACCAACTGAGCTACCTGGGCGTATCCCGGAAAAGGGATGGGCGGAGCGGCGAAAAAAGGTGGCCGCGCCGGTTGGCAGGACGCCGCTTATAGAAGAAATCGTCGATTCTGTCCAGCCGGGGTAAGGGCCATTATCACCACTCCCTGGCATCAGTCCTCTTCCGGCGGCTCGCCGTCCAGGGACGGCTTTTCGTCGGTGGGAATGCGGTATTCCCCGTTGAGCCACCGCCCCAGGTCCAGGTCGGCGCACCGCCGGGAACAGAAGGGGCCGAATTCCGTCGCCTCCGGTTTGCCGCACGCGGGGCAGGGCCGGGCCTTCAGCGGCACGATCTTGGCTACTTTGTCGTTCCGGTGGGTCATCGCTTCGCAATTCCTTCCCGCCCGCCTCTTTCCGGCTCATGGGGCCGTGCAATCCGCCCCGACCCGCCGCATGCCGGGCAGGGCGTGGTCAACACCCGGGCCAAGGGAAATCCCCGACGCCGCCGGGTCATTTCCACCATCCCGAAGCGGGTAAATCCACCCACATGAACGCTGGCGGGATCGGCGGCCACCGCCCGGCGAAGGGCATCCAGAACCTGGGATTCCTCTTTCCTTCCGCTCATGGAGACAAAATCCACCACCAATAGACCGGCCAGGTTCCTCAGCCGCATTTGCCGGGCGATTTCGTCCGCCGCCTCCAGGTTCGCGGCCAGCGCTCCTTCGCCGCCCGTATTGACGTCCACGGCGGTCAGCGCCGGCGTCTGGCCGATGATCAGCGAACCGCCCGCCGACAGCGGCACGGTGTCCTCCACGGCGGCTTCGATCTGCTCTTCCGCCTGCCAGGCCTCGAACAGGGGTTCGCGGTCCCGGTAGGGTTCCAACCGTTCGGCCAGGGGCGCCGCCGCCTGCCGCTCCAGGTAAGACCGCGCCCGGTTGAGCAGGGCGGCGCCCTCGACCAATATGCGCTTGATTCGCGGTCCCCCGTGGTCCCGGAGGAAGCGCAGCGCCGGTTCCGCCTCGCGGTAAAGACAGGCGGGCGGCTTGGCTTTTTCCGCCGCCGCCGTGATTTGCCGCCAGGTGGCAGTCAACCTTTCCGCCTCGCCGGCCAATCGCGCCTCGCCGGCGCCTTCCGCCGCCGTGCGGACGACGAAACCGCCGTCACCGCCGGCCAATTTCTCGATGCAATCTCGCAGGCGCCGCCGTTCACCCTCATTTTCAATGCGGCGGGAAAGGCGCACTTCCGCCGCCCCCGGGGTATGAACCAGGAGGGCGCCGGTCACGGTGACGCGGGTGGTCAGCTTGGCGCCCTTGTCCTCGGAGGGCTCGCGCAGCACCTGCACCAGGACGCTCTCGCCTTCGCTCACATACTTTGCGATGCGGCCGCCGCCCGGATCATCCCGGGTGCGGATTTCGGCCATGGCCAGGTAACCCGAGCCTTCCACGCCCAAGCCGATGAAAGCGGCATTCAGGCCGGGGACCACCTTTTCAACCCGGCCCAGATAGATGTTGCCGGTGATCCCCTCGAATCCGGGCCGGTCGATCGCCAGCTCCGACAGGCGGCGGCCTTCCATCAGGGCGGCGCGGGTCTCGCCGGGCCGGCTGTCCATGAGGATGACCCCATCGCTCATGGCTGCCCGGGAGTTTCCGGTCCCGCCTTGATGCCGGCGCCAGACAGCAAGGCGGCGGTTTCGAAAAGGGGCAGGCCGACGACGTTGGAATAGGACCCGATGATCTGGCGGACAAAGGCGCCGGCCCGTCCCTGGATGCCGTAGGCGCCGGCCTTGCCCCGCCATTGGCCGGAGGCAAGGTAGGCGTCGATTTCCTCGCCGCTCAGCCGTTTGAAGGTGACCCGGGTGGTTACCAGCCGGGTCCGGGGGCGGCCCTTTCCGCCGATCAGGCAGACCCCGCCCAACACCCGGTGGCGGCGGCCGGACAGCAGGTTCAGGTGCCGCCGGGCCTGGGCTTCGTCTTCCGCCTTGCCCAGGATCCGCCGCCCGCAGGCGACGATGGTATCGGCGCCCAGCACCAGGGCGTCCGGGTTTCGGTTCGCCACTTCCCGCGCTTTTTCTTCCGCCAGGCGCCCGGCCAGGGCAGGGGGCAGCTCGCCCTTGCGCACACGCTCGTCGATCCGGGCGGGGATGATCTCGTCGGCGACGATGCCGATCTGGGCCAGCAATTCCACCCGCCGGGGCGAAGCCGAGGCGAGAATCAGCCTCGTTTTGGTCAGGCTCGTTTTGGTCAGGATGGGCGTTTCGGTGACGCGGTTGGGGGAAGCGGGCATCGCGGCGGCTCCGTGCCCGAAAAGGTGCTATTTGAAGCGGAAGGTAATCCGGCCCTTGGACAAATCATAGGGGGTCATTTCGACGCTGACCTTGTCGCCGGCCAGGACGCGGATCCGATGCTTGCGCATTTTGCCCGCCGTGTGGGCGAGAATTTCGTGATCGTTTTCCAGTTTTACCCGGAACATGGCGTTGGGCAGCAGTTCGGTGACCACGCCGGTGAATTCAAGGACCTCTTCTTTCGCCATCTCTCATTCAACTTCGGTTTGCATGCATTTTGGGTTCGGCGGCCACATAAGGACCTTTTTACCCCCCTCGGGTCAAGCCCTTTCGCCTCGAAACGGCTGAATTCCGCAGCAAACAGGCGATTGCGGCCCTTGCCCGGAAAATGCCCTAGAATCCCGCCGGGTGGCCCAAGGGGAATTGCCGCGAAATTCGCTCCATCAGTTCATCCCTGACCCGGCGGAAGGCGTCCAGCCGGGTTTCCCGGCTGCCTTCGGTGAGGGTCGGGTCGAAGGTGTTCCAGAACAGCACTTCGCAGGCCATGGCGCGGGTCATTTCCACCGCCTTGTGCTGGGCTTCCGGCGACAGGGATATCACCATGTCAAAAGATGTATCCTCCAGGTCATCGAAACTCTTGGCGTTGTATTCGCCGATGTCGATGCCGATTTCATCCATGACGGCGACGGCGAAGCCGTTGACTTGGCCGCCGCGCACGCCCGCGGAGTCGACGTAAATCCTGTGGCCTTGCAGGAACCTGAGGATGCCTTCGGCCATGGGTGAACGGACGGAATTCATGGTGCAGGCGAACAGAACGGCGGAAGGAAAATCCCCCATATTCGCTCAACCCCGCACATGAAGGACGCAGATAAGGGTGAACAGGCGGCGCGCCGTATCCAGGTCCACGTCCACCTTGCCGCTCAGCCGTTCGGAAAGCAGTTCGGCGCCCTCGTTGTGAAGGCCCCGGCGGCCCATGTCGATGGCTTCGATCTGCGACGGGGCGGCGGTCTTGATGGCCTTGAAGTAACTGTCGCAGATGACGAAATAGTCCTTGATGATCGAACGGAAGGAACTGATGGGCAGGGTAAATTCGGCCAGCGGTCCGCCGGCTTCGTCGCGGATGTCGAAGTTCAGCCGGTTTTCCTCGATGCTGATGTGCAGGTTGTAGGGTCCCTCCAGCCCGCCCGTGGGGGCAAAGGTGTTTTCTTCCAGAATGTCATAGATGGCGACCTTGCGTTCGTGTTCGACCTGGGCGCTGCGCCGGACAACGGCGCGTTCTTCAAGAAAAATGTTGGCGATTCTCTGGTGGTCGCTCACACGAAATCACTTTCTCGGCGGTTGGCCCGGCGGGCGGTTTTGGCGAATGGTCAGGGACCGGGCGTGGGCGTCCAGCCCCTCGGCCCGGGCCAGGGTCGCCGCCGCCGGACCGACCCGCGAAAGGCTTTCGCTGTCGCAGCCGATCAGGGAACTGCGCTTGAGGAAGTCGTAAACCCCCAGGCCCGAAGAAAACCGCGCGCTTCCCGATGTCGGCAGCACATGGTTGGGACCGGCCAGGTAGTCGCCGAGCGCTTCCGGCGCATACCGGCCGAGGAAAATGGCGCCGGCGTTGCGAACCTTGGCCGCCAGGGCAGGCGGGTCTTCCACCGCCAGTTCCAGGTGTTCGGGCGCGACGCGGTCGATCAGGGGCACGGCGTCGTCAAGATGGTCAACGACGATGATGGCGCCAAAGGCGTTCCAGCTTTCGCTGGCGATGGCGGCCCGGGACAGGGTGGCCAGGTGGCCGTCCACGGCCTCGGCGACGCGGCCGGCGAAGGATGCGTCGTCGGTGATCAGGATGGCCTGGGCGCGGCTGTCGTGTTCCGCCTGGGACAACAGATCGGCGGCGATCCACGCCGGATCGTTCAGGTTGTCGGCGACCACCAGGATTTCCGACGGCCCGGCGATCATGTCTATGCCGACCGCGCCGAACACCTGGCGCTTGGCTTCCGTCACATAGGCGTTGCCGGGCCCGACAATCTTGTCCACAGGGCGGAGGGTCTCCGTGCCGAAGGCCAAGGCGGCCACCGCCTGGGCGCCGCCGACGCGGTACACCTCGTCGACGCCGGCGATATGGGCGGCGGCAAGCACCAGGGGATTGAGCGCGCCGTCGCGGGCCGGCACCACCATCACTAATCTTTCCACGCCCGCCACCTTGGCCGGCAGGGCGGTCATCAACACCGATGACGGATAGGCCGCCGTGCCCCCGGGCACATACAGGCCGGCGGCGGCGATGGGCGTCCACCGCTGGCCCAGGCGCAGCCC
>JAJRSS010000225.1 GCA_024278615.1 Alphaproteobacteria bacterium | reverse complement strand
GTGATCAAGGCGGCGGTCAACAAGTTCGTCGATATGAATCCGGACACCATTTGCGAGAAAACCTTCTGCTGCGGCGGCGGCGGCGGGTTGCTGACCGACGACCTGATCGAACTTCGGGTGAAAGGGGCGCTGCCGCGCATGGAAGCCCTGAAGGAGGTGGTGGACAATCACGGAGTAACGCACATGGCGGCCATCTGCGCCATCTGCAAGAGCCAGTTCACCAAGGTCATGCCGTACTACGGGTTCCCCATGGATATGGTCATCAGCATCCACCAACTGGTGGGCGACGCCATCCAGCTTGGGGCCAAGGAATAACAGGGAAAAAAATACCGCGAAATTCAAAGGCACGTCTGGGAACGAACCGTGATGTGATTGGTCAAAGAGGGAATGTTGAAAGGATACGAATGATATGACCGCGGCAACCGAAACGGCCCTCACCTATCGCCGGTATGAAGAGGGCGATAAGGTCTACCAGGACTTCACCGACAAGATTTTCCAAGCCAGTTGGACTCACAAGTGCCCCACCTATGTGCACCGCTCACCGCCGTGCCAGGGAAGCTGCCCTTCGGGCCACGATATCCGCGGCTGGCTGGCCATCGCCCGCAGCCAGGACAAGGCGCCCCGGAATGAAGAAGGGGGCGACACCCCGTGGCAGGCTTATGCCTTCGAACGGATGATGGAAGCCAATCCTTTCCCGTCGATGATGGGCCGGGTGTGCCCGGCACCCTGCGAGGACGGCTGCAACCGCAACGAGGTGGATGATTTCGTCGGCATCAACACCGTGGAGCACCACGTCGGCGACTGGGCCATCGAACACAATATCGCCCTCAAGGGACCGGAAGAGGAATCCGGCAAGACGGTGGCGGTCATCGGCGGTGGGCCGGCGGGCCTGTCGGCGGCCTATTACCTGCGCGTGCGGGGCCATGGGGTGACCATCTTTGAAAACCAGAGCCAACTGGGCGGCATGATGCGCTATGGCATTCCCGGTTATCGCACGCCCCGGGAGATCCTGGACGCGGAAATCAACCGCATCATCGCAACCGGCGTCGAGGTGCGTACCAACACCCGTGTCGGCGCTGACGTCACCATCGAATCCCTGGAGAGTAACTTTGACGCTATCTTCTGGGCCATCGGCGCCCAGACCGGCCGGCCCCTGCCCGTCTCCGGCTTCGACGCCGCCAATTGTTTCACCGGCGTCGATCTGCTGGAAACCTTCAACGAAGGACTTTTGCGCTGCGTCTCCCAACGGATCATCGTCGTCGGCGGCGGCGATACCTCTATCGATGTCGCTTCCGTCGCCCGCCGCCTGGGCCATATCACCCAGAACAATCCCAAGGACCGGCCCGACAACGTGGTCTGGGACTACACCGCCCACGACAGCGCCAGCGCCGCCGTACGCGAAGGCGCCAAGGTGACGCTTACTTCCCTGTTCCCGGTGGAGGGCATGACCGCCGCCGAGCGGGAGCGCAATGACGCCATCAGCGAAGGGGTGGACATCAAGGGCGGCGTCATGCCCCTGGAGGTGGTCAAGGACGAGGCCGGTTTCGCCATCGCGCTCAGGATGTGCGAATGCGACATGGACGGTAACAGGCCCGTGCCCCGCGAAGGCACCGAGTTTGAGATTCCCTGCGACATGATCGTTTCCGCCATCGGCCAGATGGGCGACCTTGCGGGCCTGGAGGAACTGGACGGCGGCAACGGATTCATCGATGCGGACAAGGTATTCAAGGTCAAGGGCAAGGAAAAGCATTTCGCCGGCGGTGACATCCTTATCCCCCATCTGCTGACCACCGCCATCGGTCACGGCTCCTTCGCTGCCCAGACCATCGACCGCTTTCTGGCCGGCGAGGAAACCGGCGCCCGGCCCAAGGTGGACGGCCATCACTTTAGTTTGCTGGACGAACTGCGTAACCGCCACCTGGAACCGGAGCATTACCAACACAAGCCGGTGCGGGGCACGGCGGAACAGAATTTCGCCATCCACAATTACGAAGACCGCTCGGAAAAGCAGATCATTCCCTACAGCGATCTTTTCCTCGGCTACTTCGATTACCAATCCCGGGGCAAGCGCGAGGAAATCCACATCAAGGCCGAAGAAGTATTGGGCAATTTCGAGGAACGGATAGTGACGCCCGGCGAAGAGCTGGCGATCCGTGAAGGTGAGCGCTGCATGAGCTGCGGCATGTGCTTTGAATGCGACCAGTGCGTCATCTATTGCCCGCAGGACGCGGTCTTTAAGGTCAAGAAGAATCAACGTGCCTTGGGCCGCTACGTGGACACCGATTACAAGAAATGCATCGGCTGCCATATCTGCATGGACGTCTGCCCCAGCGGCTACATCCAGATGGGTCTCGGTGAGTGACATGGGTAAATCGGGACGGATAAACATGCCATGAAGCGTCTGATTGTCCTGTTGATCATCGCCGTCCTGGTGGGCGTTGCCGCCGTCGCCACCGCCCGTGCGGCCGGCGACGTACCCCTGCCGGCGACACCCAAGGCGTTCAAGGGCGAACAATGCGTGGAGCCGGTGGGCAAAATGCGCCGCCTTCACATGGAGTACCTGTTGCACCAGCGGGATGAAACCCTGCGCCAGGGTATCCGCGGCAAGAAATACAGCCTCAGGGCCTGCATCGAATGTCACGCCGTTCCAGAGAAACCTGGGGCGGTGGAACGCAGCGTCGAACCTTTCTGCGCCTCCTGTCACAAGTACGCTGCGGTCAGGATCGACTGCTTCGAGTGTCACACCGCCAAAGCCGAGGGTAACGGCGGGCAGGCCTTGCGCCTGCCGCCAAGGCACGCGCCGGCGAAGGAAAACCGCTGGAAGGCGGCCAATACACAACCGGCGGAACTGGCCAGCCAAATCGGGTTTTACCTGGCCGACAAGGGAGATATGCCTTGACCGCGCCCATGGACCGGGAAAGGCGGCGGTTCATGGCCCGCGCCTTGGCCCTGACGGCCGGCGGCGCCGCCGGCTTGGCGGCGGTGACCCTTGGCCCCGGCCTGGTGCTGGTCCAGGCGGCGCAAGGCCGGGCCCCGGGACAACCGGCGTCCGCCAAGGTGCGTTGGGGCCTGCTGATCGACACCAACAAGCCGGCCGTCATCTGGGACGCCTGCGTCGACGCCTGCCGCGATGAAAACGGCTGGCAAGGCAAGGGCAACGCCGCCACCGACCCCCAATGGATCCGGCGGGTCGACCTGAAGGACAAGCGCACCGGCGCCACCCATTCCCTGCCCATGATGTGCCAGCATTGCGAAAGCCCGCCGTGCGTCGATGTCTGTCCCACCGGGGCGTCCTTCCGCCGTGCCGACGGCATCGTTCTGGTCGACCGGCACATCTGTATCGGCTGCCGGTATTGCATGTTGGCCTGCCCCTATGCCGCCCGTTCCTTCGTCCACGAAGACGTCACCGGCCAGAAGCCCTACATGCCCCGGGGCAAGGGAACGGTTGAATCCTGCACCCTCTGCGTCCACCGCATCGACGCCGGCGGCATCCCGGCCTGTGTGGAAACGGCCAACCGGATGGACCCGGAAGCCATCCTGTTCGGCGACTTGAACGACCCCGACAGCGATATTTCCCGCGCCCTTTCCCGCCATGTGGTCAGCCGCATTCGTGACGACCTCAGGCTCGGCCCGGGCGTCATGTACAGGGGACTATAGGCCATGGCGATTAAAACAACCTACGGCGTGGTGGAAAAATGGGGATCGGCTTATGTCACCCTGCTGGCCTGGTGCGGGCTATTCACCGTGATGGGACTGGGCGCCGCCGTCTACATGGAGACCCAGGGCCACCACGTCACCGGCATGACCAACCGAATCGTCTGGGGCACCCCCCATGTGTTCGCCGTGTTCCTTATCGTCGCCGCGTCGGGGGCCTTGAACGTCGCCTCCATCGCCTCCGTCTTCGGGCGCCCCATGTATAAGCCCCTGGGCAGTCTGTCCGCTTTGCTGGCGCTGGCCCTGCTGGCCGGCGGGCTTTCCGTGCTGGTGCTAGATCTGGGCCGCCCGGACCGATTGATCGTCGCCATGACCGAATACAACTTCAAATCCATCTTCGCCTGGAATATCTATTTCTATACCGGCTTTTTCGTCATCGTCGGCGTCTATATCTGGATGATGATGGAGCGGCGCATGAACCCCTACAGCCGCGCCGCCGGCATGACCGCCTTCATCTGGCGGCTGGCGTTGACCACCGGCACCGGCTCCATCTTCGGCTTCCTAGTCGCCCGCCAGGCCTATGACGCGGCAATCATGGCCCCCATGTTTATCGTCATGTCCTTTTCCTTCGGCCTGGCCTTCTTTATCCTGGTGCTGATCGCCGCCTGCCGGTGGACCGGCCGCCCCCTGGGCGATGCGGTGCTGAGGAAGCTTAAGAACCTGTTGGGCGTGTTCCTCGCCGGGGTTCTTTATTTCGCCGCCGTTCAGCACCTGACCAACCTGTACACCGCCGAACACACCGGCGTCGAGCGGTTCATTCTTCTGGACGGTGGCGTTTATACCGTCCTCTTCTGGGTCGGACAGATAATCCTGGGCGGCATCGTGCCGTTGATCCTCGTCTACCATCCGGCGGCGGGCAACTCTCGCCAGACGATCGGGCTGGCGGCGCTGCTGGTGATCCTGGGCGGGCTGGCCCAGATCTACGTCATCATCGTCGGCGGTCAGGCTTATCCTTTGGGCATGTTCCCGGGCATGGAAGTGAGCAGCGGTTTCTTCGACGGCGTGATCGCTTCTTATACGCCCAGCCTGCCCGAGGTGCTTTTGGGCCTTGGCGG
>JAJRSS010000224.1 GCA_024278615.1 Alphaproteobacteria bacterium | reverse complement strand
CCGGTGATCGTCGTTTCCACCATCCGCGTGGCGCATGTGATCATCCTGGAGGCCAGCCTGTCGTTCCTGGGGCTCGGCGTGCAGCCGCCGACGGCCAGCTGGGGATCCATGGTCGCCGACGGGCGGTCCTATATGCTGGAATCCTGGTGGGTCAGTACTTTTCCGGGGCTGGCCATTCTGCTCCTGGTGCTGGCCATTAACGTCGCCAGCCAGGGGTTGCGGGATGCCTTCGATCCCAAGTTCCACGATTGAGGAGCCGGCCATGGCGGACCCGCAGCCCATCTTGGAGATTAGGGACTTGATCACCCGCTTCGCCACCCGCCATGGCGTTGTGACGGCGGTCGACGGCGTCAGCCTTACGGTGGCGGCGGGCGAATGCCTGGGGGTGGTCGGCGAATCGGGGTCCGGCAAGAGCGTCACCTTCGCCAGTGTCATGGGCCTGATCCGCCAGCCGGGTTGGATTGACGGCGGCTCTATCGTGTTCGAGGAACGGCAATTGGTGGGCCTCGGGGAACCGGCCTACCGGGCGCTTCGCGGCAAGGACATCGCCATGACCATGCAGGACGCGCTGACCGCGCTGAACCCGGCGTTGACCGTGGGCACCCAGATCATGGAGGTTATTCTGGCCCACGTCGACGGCCTGCCGGCGGGGCAACGCGGCCGCAACCGGGCGGCCCGCGAACAGGCGACCGAGATGATGCGCCTAGTCGGGATCCCGTCGCCCGAAACCCGGCTCGACGAATATCCGCACCAGTTCTCCGGCGGCATGCGCCAGCGCATGATGATCGCCATCGCGCTGGCCTGCCGTCCCAAACTGCTGATCGCGGACGAACCGACGACGGCGCTCGACGTCACCATCCAGGCCCAGGTTCTGGAACTGATCGCCGATATCCGGCGCGAACTGGGCATGAGCGTCGTGCTGATTACCCATGATCTGGGCGTGGTCGCCGAATTCTGCGACCGCATTGCCGTCATGTACGCGGGCCAGGTGGTCGAGACCGGTCCTACGGGTGATGTTATCGGCCAGCCCACGCATCCCTATACCCAGGGTCTTTTGGGATCCATCCCCAGGCTATCGCATCTGGATGAACGCATTCGCCCGATCGAGGGCCAGGCGCCGGAACTGATCGACCTGCCAGACGGTTGCCGCTTCCAGGGCCGTTGCGAGTTCGCGCAACCCGCCTGCGAGGCCTTCCAACCCATGCGTGACCGGGATGGCCGGCGCGGCGTGCGTTGCCGGTTGGCGGATGGGGAACTCGCCGCATGAACGCAGCAAACGGTCATCCGCTCCTCAAGGTCGAAGGGCTGGTCAAGCACTATGACAGCCGGCGCGGGCTGTGGGGCCGGATCACCGGCAATCCAGGATCGCTTGTCCAGGCCGTGGAAGAAATCGACCTGCAGGTCGGACGTGGCGAAACGCTCGGCCTGATCGGCGAATCGGGCTGTGGAAAATCGACTTTGGGCCGCGCTATCCTGCGCCTGCACGAACCGACGGCGGGGCGGGTCACCTTTGACGGTACGGATGTCACGGCGTTGGACGAAGCCGGACTCAAAACCATGCGGCGGCGTATGCAGATCATCTTCCAGGACCCCTATGCCTCGCTCAATCCGCGCAAGACCGTACTCGATATCATCGGCACGGCGCTTCGCCTGCAGGGCATGGCCAAGGGTGGGGATGTCCGCGACCGGGTCGCCCAATTGTTGGAAAATTGCGGCCTCAGGGCCGATCACATGATCCGCTATCCGCACCAGTTCTCGGGTGGCCAGCGGCAACGGATCGGGATCGCCCGGGCCCTGGCCCTGAAACCGGAATTCATTGTCTGCGACGAACCGGTAAGCGCGCTCGACGTTTCCATTCAGGCCCAGATCATCGAACTGCTGGACGACCTGAAACGCGAGTTGGGCCTGACCTATCTTTTTATCTCGCACGACATTTCCGTCATTGGATACGTCAGTGACCGGCTGGCGGTCATGTACCTGGGCGAGATTGTCGAAACCGGGCCGGTGCGCGCCGTGCTGGAAGCGCCGAGTCATCCCTATACGCAGGCGCTGCTGAGCGCCGTGCCCCGTATCGATGCAAACGCCAAGGCGGAGCGGGTGCGCCTGACCGGTGACCTGCCGTCGCCCATCGGTCCGCCACCCGGGTGCAAGTTCCACACCCGCTGCCCGCTGGCGATGGAGACCTGCCGGCGAGACAAGCCGGTCCACAGGTCCCTGGCCAACGGCGTCCGCGTCGCCTGTCACCTGGTCGAATGACCGGAACCGCTTCCGGTCGGCATCCGTCAATGGACGCTCTGGCGCCGGGCCGGCCGGTGATTTTGGCCGGCGACGCCCTATCCCGGGGCCGTGGCCAATCGATCGCCGAAGCCGATCAGGAAGCGGCTGTTTTCAGGGCGGTCATGGGACGCATCGAAGCCGCCGGCGACGCTGTTTCCCGCGCCGCCGGCTTCCTGTCGGCGCAATGGGAATTCACGGCCAAGCGCGCCCCCGGCCAACGGGCGCAGGTCGAGGGGATCGCCGGGGGTTACGGCATCGCGGTCCGCGACCTGTTCGCCTATCTGCATCTGGGATTGATCGAGGATGCGGAAGGAAAGATCCTCGGCGAAGAGGATGGATGCAGCGCCGTCGCCTGTCGGGCCGCGGACGCCGGTCCGGTGCTGGCCAAGAACCGCGATTACCGGGGCGAACACAGGGCCTTGCAAAGGGTGTTCCTGGAAAGCGATCCGGCCTGGGGCGGGCGGCAAATCCTCAGTGTCGGCAGCCTGGGCAGCCCGGGCGCCTTTTCCAGCGGCATGAATTCGGACGGGCTGGCGCTGGCCGATACGCGGATTGGATGGCGTCGGCCGGGCGTCGGCTGGCTGCGCTATCTGCTGATGAACGAAATCCTGATCCGGGCGGCCACGGTCGCCGAGGCGCTCGCCTTTATCGAGTCCCAGCCCCATGCCGGCGGTGGTTCGCTGGTATTGATGGATGCCGCCGGCCATGCGGCGACAATCGAGCTGGGGGCCGGCCGCGTGCATATGATGCAAGCCTCCGCCGCCGGCATCGGGCATACCAACCATTTCCTGGATGCGGACCTTTGGGCCGGGCAGACCCGTTGGCCCGACGATCCTAAGGCATCGAATTCCCGTCGCCGGCTTGCCCTTATCGACAACTGGATCGAAGACGGTAAATCCGAACGGCCTGCTCTTGAAGACGTTGCCGCCCTTTTGGCTTCACACGATGTGGGGAGCCGCCCCGCATTGTGCCGCCACGGCGGGGGCGGCGGCGCGGAAACCATTTCGACAAGTGTATTTGCGTGCGCTTCACGCATGCTCTATTTTTGTCCCGGCAATCCCTGCACGGACGATTGGCGGCTGTACGCCTTTTGAATTCCCGGCGAGGACAGAACAGGACGGGAGCCCCGCGTGGCCTATCAGGGCGAATTTGTCGGCGAACACCCGAGCATGGTGGAGACCCGCCGGTTGATTTCCAAGGTCGCCAAAAGCCCAACCCGGACGGTCCTGATCTACGGCGAAACCGGCACCGGCAAGGGGCTGGTAGCGCGGATGCTGCATGAAGAGAGCGAGCGGGCAAACAGCGAATTTATAGACGTCAACTGTGCCGCCATTCCGGCAAACCTGATGGAAAGCGAGCTGTTTGGCTATGAAAAGGGCGCCTTCACCGGCGCGTTTGCCAAGAAGACCGGCTTGGTCGAAGCCGCCGACGGCGGCAGCATCTTCCTGGATGAAATCCGCGAGCTGGAGCCGGTGTTGCAGGCCAAGCTTCTGAGCTTGCTGGACACACAAGAGTTCCGCCGTGTCGGCGCCGTGCGCTCGAGAAAGATCGACGCCCGATTCATCGCCGCCACCAACCGGATTCTTTCAACCGAAGTGCGGGCCGGACGGTTCCGCGATGATCTCTATTACCGCCTGCAGGTGGTGGCCATCAACGTGCCGCCGCTACGCGACCGCGGCGAGGACGTGCTGGTGCTGGCCGAATATTTCATGCGCCGGTTCAACGCCCGCTACGGGCGCTTGATCCGCGCCATGGAGCCGGCCGTGCGCGACGTATTCCTGGCCTATCCCTGGCCGGGCAATGTGCGCGAGCTGGAGAACCTGCTCGAGCGTATTTTCATCCTGGAGGAAGACCGGCAGATCCTGGTTCGCCACATCCCGCCCCGGATTATGCGGGAAGTCGATGGTGGCGCGCCCGTCCCCCAGGGGCATCAGGATACCGGCAATATCGGCACGGCCGATTTGAAGGCCGAAGAAGGTCTCGATTTCCACGCCCGCACCCGGGCCTTCCAGCGCCGCATGGTCGAGCGGGTACTGGCCGGCAAAGGCGGCGTTACCGCCGCCGCCCAGGCGCTCGGCATTTCCCGGCATGCCTTGCGTCATCAGATGAAAAAGCTGGGGCTTTGATTGCGGCATGCCGGAATATTGCGTGTGTTTCACGCTAGGCTGGGCATCCGGCGCACGCCCGCCGGCGCCAAGTGAGGCCGCCGGGCGATAAACAGTTGTAATGATTGGCCCTTTCCTGCGAGGAGCCGGCTGGCACGGCGGATGCATCCATGGACCTCGGAACCAACGGTCGCCCGCCCGGTGAAGTGAGGCATCAAGGAGGTCAAGGAAGGCATGGAATCGACCCGCATCATCTGCCCCAACGGGCATCTCGGATTTGCGCCCTTGAAGCCGGACAGCTTCCACCTGGGCGTTGCGGCGAAACCGGACTTTATTGCCGCGGATTCGGGCAGCGACGATGTCGGCCCTGGGCCGCTCGGCACTGACACCTCGACCAGCCTCCGCCAGTGGCAGGAACATGACCTGGAAGAGATGCTGCTGGCGGCGCGCAAGCTGGGCGTACCGATGATCATCGGCTCGGCCGGCGATACGGGGTCCAACAGCCGGGTCGATCTTTTTGTCGGAATGATCAAGGATCTGGCGAAGAAACATGGCCTTACCCGTTTCAAGCTGGGATATTTCTATTCCGAGGTGGAGCCTGAATACCTGCGGGCCAAGATGCGGGGCGGCAGCCCGATCCTGGGCCTGGACGGCCGGCCACCGTTGACGGAAGAAGAGCTCGATGCGACCAGCCACATCGTCGCCATGGCCGGGGTGCATCCGTTCATGGACCTGCTGGACCGGGGCGCCGACGTGATCATCGGCGGGCGCAGTTCGGATAGCGCGATCTTCGCCGCCGCGGCGCTGCATCGGGGGCATGGGATGTCGGAAAGCTATTACCTTGGCAAGGTTCTGGAATGCGCCTCGTTCTGCGCCGAACCCTATGGCGGCAAGGAAACCGTCATGGGCGAGGTCAACGGCAGCGGCGAAGTCCTGGTCACCGCCATGAGCCCGGCCCAACGCTGCACGGTGGCCAGCGTCGCCGGGCACGCCATGTATGAACGCTCGAACCCGTACCACGAATACGTCGCCGGCGGCATGTTGGACATGACCCATTGCGACTATCAACAGGTCTCCGAGAAAACAACGCGGGTCACCGGCGCCAACTTCATGCCGGCGGACGAGATGCGGGTCAAGCTGGAAGGCGCGGGCAAGCTGGGCGAACGTTTTGTCGGCATCGCCGGCATCCGCGATCCCTACACGGTCCGGCATGTGGATCTGGTCATCGAATGGGCCAGAACCCAGGTCCGGGAGCGCTTTGGCGAAGACGGTTACGAGTTGTACTACAATGTGTTCGGCAAGAACGGTGTCATGGGCGACCTGGAACCCGTAAAGCAGACGCAAAGCCACGAACTTTGCGTGGTTGTCCAAGCCGTCGCGCCGACGGCCGAGATGGCCGAGGAAATCTGCATGACCGGCACCCGGCAGATGTTTTATGCCCGCCTGCCGGACGTGAAGGGAACGGCGGGGTCGGTATCTTTTATTTTGGATGAAGTCCTGCGGGCCAGTCCGGCCTATCACTGGACGCTCAATCACACGGTCGCGGTGGCCCATGGGCTGGAGCTCTTCCCCCGTCACATGACACAAGCGGGGGGCTGAGTTATGGAAGGCAGAAATTCAACCAGGAAACTCATCGAGATTGCCAAGACCATCCGGTCGAAGAACGCCGGCGTCGATAAGATCACCTTCGATATCATCTTCCGTGATCGGGCCGATTATGATCTGGTGCGCGACAGCCGCGCATTGACCCGCGAGACGGTGGCGGCGCTTTATGGGATTGACGGGGATCGCATTTCCGACTTCGTGGAATTCGATCCCGCCTTCGCGATCAAGTTTACCTTATACCGCGTCCGCCCCAGCGGCAGCCCCGGCGACCCGGATATTTTCGGCGCCCAGCAATACGCCCCCCTGATGGATGTGGAGATTCCGCTATCCGGAAAAACGATTGTCCAAACCATCGCGGCCCGTGATACCGACCCGTGTCGATAACAAAATATTTCTTATCCTGGGTCGCCGCGAAGGGGCGTGTCGAAGGACGCTAATAACGAGTCAATATCACGGGCTGTGGGCATAATTCCGGCTTCCTGGTCAAGCTTTGCCGCTCCGTTGTTCGGGCCGCCGGGAAGCCCTTTCGGTTTTGATCCATACCGGTTAAATTTCCTTGCATGGG
Source organism: Alphaproteobacteria bacterium (assembly GCA_024278615.1). Classification (GTDB taxonomy): domain Bacteria; phylum Pseudomonadota; class Alphaproteobacteria; order Rhodospirillales; family 2-02-FULL-58-16; genus JAJRSS01. The sequence continues at coordinate 9,077 of JAJRSS010000224.1, read as the reverse complement.
AACCTTGGCCGGACAAGTGAAACGCCTTGCCATTGCCGTGCTGCTGCTGGTCGCCGCCAGTGGCCCGGCGACGGCCGGCTACGATACTGGCATGAACGCTTACAACCGGGGTGATTACCGGACCGCCTTCAAGGAATTCCTGGTGCTGGCGGAAACCGGATATGCGCCGGCCCAATACAATGTGGGCCTGATGTACGACCAGGGCATGGGCGTCACCCCCAACCCGGTGGAGGCCCTGAAGTGGTTCCGTCAGGCCGCCGCCAAGGGCGACCCCGACGCCCAGGTTAAATTGGGGCACATCCATCTTTACGGCAAGGGCGTTCCCGTCAACTACCCCATTGCCGCTACCTGGTACCGCAAGGCGGCCGGACAGGGAAACAGGGATGCCCAGTTCAACCTGGGCGTCATGTACCGGCGGGGCCTGGGGGTGAAGCAAAGCATCAGCGACGCGGTGATGTGGTACCGCCGGGCCGCCGATCAGGGTCACCCCAGTTCCCAGGCAAACCTGGCGGCCCTTTATTACTCCGGCCGCGGGGTCGCGCAGGATTACGGCCAGGCGGCGGCCCTGTTCAAGAAGGCGGCACGGCAGGGAAACCCCCTGGCCATGGCCAATCTGGGGGTCATGTACGAGGAAGGCACCGGCGTTCCCCGCGACCTGGTGCTGGCCCATGTGTGGTTCGGGCTGGCGGCGGCCCTGGGGGACTCCCAGGCGGCCCGGGACCGGGATACGGTGGCCAAGGCCATGTCCGAGGACCAGCTTGGCCAGGCCCGCGCCATGGCCTCCCAATGGCTGGCCCGGAACCCCATGCCGGGACGGGGCGGGCAGGGAAAGGCCCAGGGGCTCAAAGGCGGCGTTCCCTGACCTGTTGGCCCCATTTTCCGCCGGGTGCCGCCCGGCCAGGAAACGGTAAGCAGTCGGATGACGAAAACCGGTGGTTTTCAGCCATTCCGCCGGGGTTGCGTCACTCTTGACTGGGACCCCGCGCCTACCCAAATAATAGGGGAGTCCCCCTTTGGGGGAAACCGGCGGTGCGGTTACCGGCCGCCAGGTTAAACGAGTTTAGTCATTATGGGCGCCTTAACCGTGAGGGCCCTCAAGGCGGCAAGCCTTATTCGCTCATAGCCGTACTCGCTCATAGGAGGAGCACGACGCCATGTCCCGACTGCCCACCTTCGACAGCCCTTTCATGCTGGGCTTTGATCATCTGGAACACCTGCTCGACCGCGTCTCCAAGTCATCGGGCGAAGGCTATCCGCCCTACAATATCGAGCGAATCGGCGAGAACGGCCTTCGGATCACCCTGGCCGTGGCCGGATTCACCATGGACGACCTTGACGTTTATGTCGAAGACAACCAGTTGGTGGTGCGCGGCAGAAACGGGGACAACGGGGAAGACCGGGTTTTCCTGCACCGGGGCATCGCCGCCCGCCAGTTCCAGCGCAGCTTCGTGTTGGCCGAGGGCATCGAGATCAAAGGCGCCTTCCTGGACAGCGGCCTGCTCAATATCGACCTGATGCGCCAGGTTATCGAACCGGATGTGCGCACCATCAAAATCGAAAAGGGACCGCCGGGTCCCGGTTCAGGCCAAGCCAAGGCGCGATCGAAAACCATTGAAGTGGAACAGGACCATTGACCCGAAGACAGAAGCTGGCGGATGGAACCTGACTTATGAGAACCGTCGAAAGCACATCATCCTTCCCCGGAAGGATCGTCCGCTCCGAGCCCATGTCCGCTAAGGATTTCCTCGATTGGGGCGTCGACAACGTGGCCTACGTCAAGCCGGTGACGGTCAAGGGCAAGACCACTTGTGCCATCCACGCCGCCAATGGCGGGCGCCTGGACACGGCCTCCGGCCGCGACGCCGCCTTCGTCACCATTCTCCAGCACGATATGGTTCCGGTCAGCGTACACTGAATTTACCGGCCCTTGTTAAGGGCCCATGAGCGTTCAGGCGGCGCGCGAGGCCATGGATTCGGTCAGCACGGCGTAGAGGGCTTCGCCGTTGTCCGTGCCGCGGAGTTTTTCACAAACCGACTTGTCCCTCAGCAGGCGGGAGACCCGGGCCAGGGCCTTGAGGTGGTCGGCGCCGGCGGATTCGGGCGCCAAGAGAAGAAAGAGCAGGTCCACCGGACGCTCGTCAATGGAATCGAAATCGATGGGCTGTTCCAGACGGGCAAAGACGCTGTAGAGCCGGTCCATGTTGGGAAGCTTGCCGTGGGGAATGGCGATACCGTTGCCGACACCGGTGGTGCCCAGGCGCTCACGCTCCATGAGCACATCGAAAATGGCCCGTTCGTGAAGGCCGGTGATTTCCGCCGCCTTGCAGGCAAGTTCCTGCAGCGCTTGTTTTTTGCTGGTAACGCGCAGCTTGGCGATGACGCCGTCGGCGGTAATGAGGTCGTTGATTTCCATGGTCAGTGACTATCCTTAAGAATCTTCCACCCCACTGGGGTCGATCCAACCGATATTGCCGTCTTCGCGCCGGTAAACCACGTTCAGGCCACCGTGGGCCGAGTTTCGGAACATCATCACCGGCGCGTCGGCCAGGTCCATGCGCATGACCGCTTCGCCGGTGGTCAGCGTGGCGATCTCGGTCGGCATTTCGGCGACGATGGCCGGTTGGTGTTCTTCCCCAACCTCCCCTTCCTCGTTTTCCGGCGCCATGATGATGTGCTGGGCGGTCAGTTGATCGTCGTCCTGTCCCTTATGGTGGTTGGTCAGCCGCCTTTTGTAGCGCCTGAGCTGTTTTGAAATTCTGTTCAGTGCGCTGTCGAAGGCAGGATAGGGATCGTCCGCTATCGCCCGGCCCTGCATGACCAATCCGCGGCCCGCATGAACCGAAATGTCAACCCGGAAGCGGCGCTGCTCGCGGGAAAAAATCACCGTCGAATCGAGGGCGTTGGTGAAATATTTTTTGACCCCCGCATTGAGGCTTTGCTCGACGTGGCCGCGCAGGGCGTCGCCCACATCAAATTGCTTACCCTTAACCGATATTTCCATGAATGGTGTTGTCCTGCCGCCTTACGGGTTTTGGCCGCCTTACGGATTTCAGACTGGGGTGACGACTATTATATCCGGTATCTTGTCCGGGGCCAATTTCAGTCCCTATTCCAGTCAGGCCACATGGCCACGCTGAGGGAACGGTGGAATCGCCCCTGACTTTTGAAGGCCCGGAAACTAGTGGTCTGCCCGAGGAGAGTCAATAGCCGCAAGCCGGTGGTGGCCGGAACCTCCTTTACATCCTTGACATTTTTTCCCGCCGGCGCTGGACCGAGGAGAATATACCCATATTGTTCCGGTATTTCGCCACTGTCCGCCGGGCAATGTCTATGCCCTCGGCCTGCAGGGTTTCGACAATGCTGTCGTCAGACATGACATCGTCCGCCGCCTCCGCTTCCACCAGTTCCCGGATCCGGTGGCGAACGGATTCGGAAGAATAGGCAGCTCCGCCCGCCGAGGAACCGATGGCGGTGGTAAAGAAATACTTCAGTTCAAAAATACCCCGGGGGGTAGCCATGTACTTGTTTGAAGTGACCCGGCTTACCGTGCTTTCGTGCATTTCGATCACTTCTGAAATATCGCGAAGAACAAGTGGTCTCAAGTGTTGAACGCCGTGAAGGAAAAACAATTCCTGTTGGCGGACGATTTCGGTCGCGACCTTGAGAATGGTGTTGGCCCGTTGGTGCAAGGACTTGACCAGCCAACTGGCGGTCCGGAAACACTCCGAGATGTAGTGCTTGTCTTCCTTGGACCGGGCGGCACCGCTGATTTCGGCGTAGTATTGATTGTTGATCAGCACCCTGGGCAGGGTATCGGTGTTGAGTTCGATGATCCAGCCGCCGGTCGGGTTGGGACGTATGTAGACATCGGGAATAACCGTTTGCGTCGGCGACTGGTCGAACGCCAGGGCCGGTTTCGGATCCAGGGCCTTTATCTCGTTGACCATGTCGGCAAGGTCTTCCCTGTCGACGCCGGTGATACTGTCCAGGGCGGTAAAATCCTTTTTTGCCAGAAGGTCCAGGTTATCCAGGAGGGCCTGCATGGCCGGGTCCAGGCGGTTGCGGTCACGCAGTTGAAGGGCCAGGCATTCGGCCAGGTCGCGGGCGAAAATACCCGGTGGGTCGAAGTGCTGCAGCCTTAGAAGCGTGGCTTCCACCCGGTCCTCGCCGCAACCCAGGGCCGCCGCAACCTGGGCAAGGTTCCCGGAGACGTAGCCTGCTTCGTCGAGCAAGTCGATCAGGTGGGTGCCGATCAGCCGGTCGGCGGGATCTTCGATATCCAACGCCAGTTGCCGGTTGAGCAGGTCGCGAAGGGTTACCGCTTCGGGCAGAGTTTCCTCGAGGCTGGAGAGGGCGTTGTCGAAACCACCGCCCCGGACACCGCCGGCGGAAAAGGCCTGATCCCTGAGCCCCGGCGTGCTGTCAGGCACGGGTGAATCCGATTGGTTGTCGTTGTTCCAGACGTTGTCATAGTCCACGTCCATGGCGCCGCCACCGCTTTCGCCGGCTGCCGGGCGGGCGGTAAAATCCATGTCCTCCAGACCGGCGGTTTCCTGTTCTCCGCCTTCCGGGCTATCAACGGCGGGGTCCTCCAGCGCGCCGTCGGCGGTGTCGCGCGGTTCATCATCCCGTTCAAGGAGAGGGTTTTTTTCAAGTTCCTGATCCACATACACGGCCAGCTCGATGTTGGACAATTGCAACAGCTTGATGGCTTGTTGCAAGTGCGGCGTCATCACCAGGGCCTGACTCTGACGCAGGTCGAGCTTGGGCGTTACAGCCACGGTGGAACCCGGCGGTGGAATTTCTTGAACATCACCTGAATACCGTTCAACCCTGTATCAAGCCGGCGACGGAAAGTCGTCGGTAACGGCCCATACGATGCACCTACACCAAAGGAATTTGGTTAACTCGGGGTTAGCCGACGGTCTCTTTTTTTGAATCTATTTTCTTATCTATTTTCTTATCTATTTTCCGGCCATGATTGTTGACCCCAAAATCATAGCAGATCAAAGCGAAAAAAAGGAGGCGCGGTGCCGAAAAACCGTTGGAATCAACAGGATTAGAGGCTGAACCGGTCACCCAGGTAAACGCGCCTCACGTCTTCGTTGCCGACGATATCCGCCGGCTTGCCTTCCATCAGCAGCATGCCGTCGTGAATGATATAGGCGCGGTCGATGACATCCAGGGTTTCCCTGACGTTGTGATCGGTAATCACCACCCCGATTCCCCGATCCTTCAGGTGGGATACCAAGTCCCGGATATCGGAGACGGCGATGGGGTCAATCCCGGCGAAGGGCTCGTCCAGCAGAATGAAGCTGGGGCCGGTCGCCAGGGAACGGGCGATTTCCACCCGCCGCCGCTCGCCGCCGGAGAGGGCGAGCGCCGGGGTGCGGCGCAAGTGGGTGATGGAAAATTAGGCCAGCAGGGATTCCAGGGTCGCTTCCCGGCGTTCCTTGGATGAATCCACCACCTCCAGCACGGCGCGCAAATTGTCCTCCACGGACAGGCCGCGGAAAATCGAGGCTTCCTGGGGCAGGTAGCCGATCCCCAACCTGGCCCGGCGGTACATGGGCAGGTCGGTGATGTCATAGCCGTCGAGGATGATGTTTCCGTAATCGGGTGGAATCAGGCCGGTGATCATGTAAAAACAGGTGGTCTTGCCGGCGCCATTGGGCCCCAGCAACCCGATCACTTCGCCCCGCTTTATGGAAAGGCTGACGCCGCGGACAACCGGGCGCTTCTTGAACCGCTTGCCCAGGTTGTTGGCGTGAAGGCCCGTATTGTGGGTGACGAGGCGGGGGGTATTACCCTCTTGCACAGGTCCATCTTGTCCTGGACCACTTTGTGCGAAGCCGGGGTTTTCCGGTTGCCGGTTGTTCCTGTCCATACCCCGAGCACCCATATCTAATTCGTTTTCTTTTTGCGCGTGCTGGGCTTCAACACGCCCTGGACCCGGCCAGCACCCGGATTCCCCGCACCTTGGGTGGCGGCGGCGCAACTGAACATTTTGCTGACACCGGTGTTCAGGTTAACTTCCGCCTTGCAGCCGCTTAAGGTGTTGGCTCCGCGGGTAATCTTAACCGATCCGGTCAACGTGGCAATACCGCTTTCCACATTGTAGACCCCCCGTTGCGCCCGGGCGTCATCGGTCTTGGTGACGATGCGTACGTTGTCGAAAGCCCGCACCTGACGAACGCTGCTGTCGCCCTTGGCGTTCTTCTTGAAGTGGGCGACCAGCACATCGGCGGCCAGTTTTTTTCCTTCGGTCGTGGCCTGGGCGTCACCACGGGCGACGGCGATTTGTTTTTTCTCCCAAAATTCCAACTGGCCGGAGGCTGAAATATCGTATTTGGGGGTAATCAGCCGGACCCTTTTGCCACCACTGAGCACCATGGTCTGATTATCCACATCGTACACGGCCAATTCCCCATGGGCCGTTTGGTTGGGGGTTGAAATCTTGACTTTGCCTTCGGCGTCAAGGCGCAAGATGTCGGTGCCGCCGCTGCCGTCTTCCCGGTAATAGGCGCGCAGCGTATCGGCGCGGACGGTAAGGTTGCCGCGAACGGCGGTGGCGTTACCCCGCGCCAGGAAGATCAAATTCTCCTGCTGCCATTCGATACCATTCTCCGCGTTGATTTCAATCGGAAGGTCGGACTTGCCGCCACCGAAATTCAGGTTCTGCGCCACCGCGGGAAAAACCAGGGCGGGAAAAATGAGAGCCGAAAAGAAAAAGGCCGCCAACAAGGCACGCGGAGAGGGGAAAACAAATGAATGTGCCCTTACCCGGTATATTTTCATTTGAACCCCGCGCCGATGCCCGGATGCAGGAATAAGGTCGCCTTGCCGGTGAAATAGATCGTATTGCCCTTGCCGGTCATGCGGAATCCTTCCGCCTGAAGATCGCCGAAGTGCCCCTGGCCCTCGACCGGTTCGGTGCCCGACGCGGTCCCGGTATTGAGATCGATTTGGGCAGAGGCGGTACTGAACTCGTAACCGGAATCATGAAACACATTGACGTTGCCGATCAGGTCCAGGGTATTCGCGTCCCGGTAAAAAACGCCCGACTCGGCGGTCAAGACCACCCAGGTGCCGTCCTCCAGGGTAAGGTCGGCCTTGGGCTGTTCCAGGTCAATCACCTCCTTGTCCGCCGGCGGCGTTCGCGCCAGGTCGGCGGTAATGGAAAAAAACCGGCCCTCGCTGTTGGCGCCCGTGTACCGGGGGTTGACCAAGCTGGGGTCCTCCGATGCGTCCACATCCAGGGACGCAAACCCCATGCGGAACTGTTTTTCCACCGCCTTCACATGGGGCCAGACAATGATCAGGCCAATCAGCAAGGCCGCCGCCACGGGCAGAAGGAGTTTGCTCATGCTGACGAAGCGGCTGTATCCCGGATCATAGACTTCCGCCGAATACCGCCGGGTGATATTGGCGAAGCGCCGTGCCCGTTCCCGTACATTCGGTCCCGGCAAATCCGCCGGCAATGTTGAAAGGGATTCGGTGCTGGTGTTCATGACGCCGCCTGCCCTTAGGCGACTCCCGCCCGCAGGCAGTCGTGAATGTGAATGATGCCGACGGGGCGACTGTCTTCGACGACGAAAAGGGCGGTAATGGCGCGGCCGTTCATCACCTGCACCGCTTCGCTGGCGACGGCGTTGGGGCCGATGGTGGTGACGCCCGTGTTCATGATTTCCGAAGTCTTTCGGCCCAGCAGGTCGGGGCTCATATGGCGGCGAAGGTCGCCATCGGTGATGATTCCGTCCAGCCTGCCATCCGCGCCGACAATGCCGACGCAGCCGAAGCTTTTGTTGGTCATGGTCAACAGGGCGTCGGACATGGCCGTATGGCCGCCGATCAGCGGCAATTCGTCGCCGCCGTGCATGATGTCGGCGACCTTGAGCAGCCGCCGCCCCAGCTTCCCGCCGGGGTGCAGGATGCGAAAGTCGTCGGACGAGAACCCCTTGCGTTCCAGCAACGCCACCGCCAGGGCATCGCCAAGGGCCAGCATCATGGTGGTCGAAGTGGTCGGCGACAGCTTCATGGAGCAGCCCTCCTCGCAGTCCGGCAGGACCAGGGAGACGGTGGCCGCCTGGGCCAGGACACTGTCGGCCCGCCCGGTCATGGCGATCAGGGGAATATCGAACCGCTTGACGTAATCGACCATGTCCGCCAGTTCGGTGGTCTCGCCCGAATTGGAAAGGGCCAGCACGGCGTCGTTTTGGGTAATCATGCCCAGGTCACCATGGCTGGCCTCGCCCGGATGGACGAAAAACGCAGGCGTTCCCGTGGAGGCCATGGTTGCCACCACCTTGCGGGCAATATGGCTGCTTTTGCCCATGCCCATGACGACCACCCGGCCGGTTACGCCTTGAAAGATATCGAGGACCTGGACGAAAGACTGATCCAGGCTTTAGGCCAGTGCCCGCAGGCCTTCAATCTCCAGTTGGAGAACCCGTGCGCCGGATTCCAGGTCGGCGTTCTCTTCCTGCCGGGTATTCGCGTGCCCTGTGGATATGGTTGAATTCATGTCGATCCGCCGTAAGGGAGCCGGCCCGCCCTATAATAAAGCCAGCCGCCATTAAGCCAGTATTATGCCAAACCTAAATAAGTCATTAATTAAATCGGCACCCTGAGCCCGAATCCAGCCCGTTGAGTATGGGACTCCGCCGGCAAAAGGTCAATAAAATCAGGGTGTTTCGGGCCGGCGTTGTTTAATCCGGTCAATGGGCGAAGATTTCCGGCTCGGCCCAGCCGCTTTCATCCAGCGCCACCCGCCACTTGAGGAAGTCAAAACAGGCGGCGGCCAGTTCGGTTCGCCCCTCCCGGTCCAGCATCCCGTCCAGCTTGGCCCGCAGGGCATGCAGGTGAAGCACGTCGGCGGCGGCATATTTCAGCTGTTCGGGGGACAGGTCCGGCGCTCCCCAGTCAGAGGATTGTTTCTCCTTGGAAAGCTCGACCCCCAGCAATTCCCGGCACAGGTCCTTGAGCCCATGGCGGTCCGTATAGGTGCGCACCAGCCTTGAAGCGATCTTGGTGCAATATACCGGCTCGCACGTCACCCCCAGGTAACGGCGGATCAT
>JAJRSS010000223.1 GCA_024278615.1 Alphaproteobacteria bacterium | reverse complement strand
CTGCAGCGGCAATCCCGGCCCCGGCGGCTGGGGCGTTTTGCTCCGCTGGAAAGACCATGAAAAGGAACTGTTCGGCGGTGAGGCGCGAACCACCAACAACCGCATGGAGTTGATGGCGGCCATCCGGGGCCTGGAATCCCTTAAGCGCGGCATGACGGCCCACGTCTATACGGACAGCACCTATGTGCGCGACGGCATCACCCAGTGGATTCACAACTGGAAACGGAACGGCTGGAAAACGTCGGCCAGGAAACCGGTTAAGAACGTGGACCTGTGGAAGCGGCTGGAAGAAACCACGGGCCGCCACACCGTCGTCTGGCACTGGGTGAAAGGCCACGCCGGGCACCCCGAAAACGAACGGGCCGACGAGCTGGCGCGGCTGGGCGCGGCGGAAGCCGCAGAATAGAGACGCGGCGGAAGCCGCAGAATAGAGGCGCGGCGGAAGCCGCAGAATAGAGGCGCGGCGGAGGCCGTAGGGTATGGCCGCGGCAAAAGCCGCGGACGCGGACCGGACGGGTCTACAACTCGGCCAGCATGGCCTCGGCGCTGGTCGCTTCGAAGGTTCCCGGCGGGTCGATATGGATGGACTGGACGACTCCGTCATCAACGACCATGGAAAAGCGTTGGCAACGGGTGCCGAAACCCTGTCCGGACATGTCCACATCCAGCCCTGCGGCGCGGGCCAGGTCGGCGCTGCCGTCGGCGGCCAGCAACACCTTGTCGCCCGAACCCTGGTCCTTGGCCCAGGCGCCCATGACGAAAACATCATTGACCGAGACGCAAACGATGGAATCGATGCCCTTGGCCTTGAGCGCGTCGGCATTGGCGACATAGCCCGGCAGGTGCTTGGCCGAACAGGTAGGCGTGAAGGCCCCGGGCAGGCCAAACACGGCAACTTTCTTGCCTTTGAAAATGTCGTCGGTGGTAAGTCCCTGGGGCCCGTCACCGGTCATATGATAGAGGGTGACGGTCGGAATGACGTCGCCGGGCTTGATGGTCATGATGCTTCCTCTGCTTGCCAAGATTTATAACTATACCAAGGAACGGATAATTCCGCTCCCCTTAACGAGAAGATAACGCCGCCGTGGAGGCGGCCTGGTCCAGGGCCTGGACCACCGCCCCCTGGGTGAGCAATTCAGGCAGGGGCTTACCCTGGGGTGTTCCCGGACCATAGACCACGTTAAAAGGGATGCCGTATCGCCCGAAGCTGGCCAGATAGCGGGAAATGGATTCGTCGGGCCGGGTCCAGTCGGCCTGCATGGCGACCACCTTATCTCCCATCAGGCGGTCGAGTACATCCCCCTTCTCCAGGACAAAGGCCTTGTTGACCTGACAGGTAATGCACCAATCGGCGGTGACATCCACGAACACGGTCTTGCCTTCCCCCACCAGCCGGGGAATGGCCGCCTGATCGAAAGGCACCCAGATACCCCCTGCTTCGGCGGCCTGGACAACCTGCGCCGGTGCGTCCGGCCGGAGAACGGAGGGCGGCAGAAAAGCGGCCACGGCAAGCGCCGCCACGGCGCTTGTCCATACCCGCCCGAAACGGCCTTTCCCCCGGCTCGCCAAATAGAGGAATGCAATGATCGCGGCCAAAATTATTCCGGTGACCATGGCGACCGTGGAGCCCGTCTGCCCATCCAGCACCGTCAGCAGCCACACGGCCGTCAGCGCCAGGGCGAACCCCAGCACCCGGCGCAGTTTCATCATCCACGGGCCCGGACGGGGCAGTCGGGTGGCCAGCCCGGGCCATGCCGCCACCGTCAGATAGGGCAGCGCCAGCCCGATTCCCAAGGCGGCGAAGACGGAAAAAATTTCCCCCGTCCCCCGGGCCAGGGCGAAACCGATGGCGGTGCCCAGGAAAGGCGCCGAACAGGGTGTGGCCAGCAGGGTGGCGAAAGCGCCGGAAAGAAAATGCCCGCCCAGGCCGCGCCCACGGCCCGCGCGTTCGCCTATGTCGGCAAGGCCGTAGGGCAGGCGCACCTCGAAAAACCCCCAAAGGTTGCAGGCGAACAAGATCACGACCAGGGCCATGGCGACCAGGAACCAGGGTTGCTGGAACTGAATGCCCCATCCGATGGCCGCGCCACTCGCCTTGAGCCCTACCAGCGCCGCCGCCAGGACCATGAACGCGGCGAGAATGCCGGCGGCGGAAGCCATGAAGCTGAATCGTACCGTGCGCGCCTCGCCGCCGCCATGACCCACGATGCCCAGGAGCTTGATGGACAGTACCGGCAGCACGCAGGGCATGAGGTTGAGGATCAGTCCGCCGACAACCGCCAGCACCAGAATCAGGTAAATGGAAACTTCACCACCGACCGGCCGGGTGTTGATGGTGGCCGCCGCTTTCAGTTTCCGTTCGGCGCTGCGCCGGCCATCGATCAGGGTAAGCACCAGTTCCTCGCCCGCCAGCTGGGTGCGGTCATTGCCGGTCCGGAATACCTCCACGTCCATGACCGTGCGCCGGTCGCCGTTTTCCAGACGCACCCGGGGCGGACCGAAGGCCAGGGTATCGGGGCCCTCGACGAAAAGGTCCGGGCTGACGAACGGCAGGGTGGATTCGGCGACCACGCGAAGGGTATTGCCGTTGTCCGCCGAACCGGCCCGGGCGATGGTCAGGCCCTGGGCGCTTCCATCGCCTGGAACCTTGGCGGAGAAACGATTGATGGCATGAACGAAGGCGCTGGGCTTGGCCGGCCCTGGCGGCAGGTCGAGGGAGAAATCCGCGTCATAGGGGATGCAGATTTCGGCGCAGGCCAGATAGTTGACCTGGAGCCGCATCCGCAACGGCAGCCCCGGATCGACGATAGTGGCCGTAATGGGCAGCACCACTTCGTCCTTGTATCCCAGGGTTTCAAACCCGATCACGGAGAAGCGTTCCGGCGCCGGCCAGAACACCTTGGCTTCTTTCAGGTTTTCCGAACCGGTCCAATCCAGTTGCGGGGGAAACCCCGCGTCCCCCGGCGAACGCCAGTAGATTTTCCAGTCTTTCTTGAGGATGAACTGAAGACCGAGGATGACCTGTTCCCCTTCGCCCACCGCTTCAACGGCGGCAAGAAGGCGAACTCGGCTGTAATCGGTAATCGACCATTGGGATACACCCCGTTCACCCGCACCCGGTTGCATCTGGGCCGATTGCGCCACGGCCGGCGGGGCGCCGGCCATCGCCAGCCAAAGCGCTCCGAACAGCCATGGCAATGCCCGCGCCAGGCGAGCGGAGCGGTAATTTCGTTTTCCTGAAAACGTCATAAAAGAAACGGCATCCATGGCAAAAGGGCGGAAAATGCGCGCACGCCGGGAGGCCGGATAATACCCTTATCCCGTCGGATATTGAACAAACTTAGGGTTCATCACGCACTATTTACCGTTTCCTTTACCATTCCCTTACCACATCGGACTTACCCTACCTGGACCTGAAGGTGGGACCTGGAAGGTGGTGATTCTCGTTAGTTGACCTAGCGCAAACACCATCATTGTGCCACAATAGTTGATGTAAAATTGTACTCATGCCGGAGCTTCCCGGCGAGAGAAAGCGGAAGGAACGTCCGCGTTGGAAACGGCCTCATGGCGGAGATCAACGAAGACACCCTAACAGGTCAATTACTTGTCGCCATGCCCGGCATGGGAGACCCCCGGTTTACCAAGACCGTGATTTATATGTGCGCCCACAGTCCCGAAGGGGCCATGGGCCTGGTCATCAACCGGGAACTGGAATCCCTGTCCTTCCCCGACCTGTTGGAACAATTGAATATTGAACCCGCCGGCATGCACGAACGGATCAGCATCCATTTCGGCGGTCCGGTAGAATCCGAACGGGGGTTCGTGCTGCATACCCCCGATTATGTGCGTGAAGCCACCCTGGTGGTCGATGAATCGGTGGCGCTGACGGCGACCATCGATATTCTCAAGGCCATCGCCGGCGGCGAAGGGCCTAACCGGAGCCTGCTGGCCCTTGGATACGCGGGCTGGTCGGCCGGACAACTTGATGCGGAAATCCGGGCCAACGGCTGGCTACAGGTTCCGGCGGATACGGACCTGGTGTTCGGCGCCAACCTGGAGAAAAAGTGGGAAGCGGCCATGGGCAAGCTGGGGATCGACCCAAGCATGCTTTCGGGCACCGCTGGTCACGCATAAGCGCCTAGTTCAGCCGCGCCCAGATCTTGTCGAAACTTTCCAGCTTTGAAATCGGCCCCAGCGCCGCGAGGGTAGGTTTGCCCGACCGGATTCTCGCCGCGACGCGGGCAACCGCCGGCGCATCCACGGCCTCGATTTTTTTCATGACTTCCGAAATGGGAATGGGCCGGCCATAGACCATCATTTGGCGGGCCAGTTGTTCGCACCGTGACGACGTGCTTTCCAGGGACATTACGGTGCTGGCCTTGAGCTGGGCGCGGGCGCGGACCACTTCGTCTTCAGTGACGTTGTCGCACACCTTGGCAAATTCATCGCAAATGACGGGGATCAGTTCTTCCACTTCGTCCTCGCCGGTACCGGCGAAAATGCCGAACTGGCCGCCGTCGGTGTAGTGGGAAAGGAAGGTGTAGATGCTGTACACCAGACCGCGCTGTTCCCGCACCTCCTGGAACAGGCGGGACGACATGCCGCCACCGAAGAGGGTGGAGAAAACCGCTGCCGGGTAATAGTCCGCGTCGTCGAAGGAAATGCCATCCATTCCCAATACAAGGTTGACCTGTTCCAGGTCGCGGGTTTCCCGCCGCTCGCCGCCCACATAGCGGGCGGGATCCCGGCGGGTTTCCCTTTCCGGCGGCAGAACGGCGAAAGCCTCTTCCGCCATGGCCACCAACCGGGCATGGCCGATGTTGCCGGCGGCGGCGAGGATCATGCGTGAGGCGCTGTAGTGATCGCGCATATAGCCGAGCACGGTTTCCCGGGGCAT
>JAJRSS010000222.1 GCA_024278615.1 Alphaproteobacteria bacterium | reverse complement strand
GAACAGGGTCCGCATGTCGCCCAGGTGGCAAACGGGTACCCCCACCTTGCCCACCTCGCCCCTGGCCAGGGGATGGTCGGAATCGTATCCGGTCTGCGTCGGCAGGTCGAAGGCGACGGACAGGCCGGTCTGGCCGCGCTCCAGGTTGGTGTGGAACAGGGCGTTGGATTCCCTGGCCGAGGTGTGGCCCGAATAGGTGCGGAACAGCCACGGGCGGTCCCGGCCCGGGCCTGCCGCTCCGCCATCTTCACCGTCTCCTCCCCGGGCGCCCGGGATTTTTGCGGTTGCGAGTTGATCGCTCATGGGAATCCGCCTCAACTGCCGAAACTGACTATTAACATATTGAATATAATATGAAAATCAAAATCAAACGAGCCTGAGTATTCAACTCCTCAAATTGTGCATTGCGAAGAAAGCCCGCCAGAGCTTAACATGACGCGGGTGAATCCTAGCACGGAATTCCTTTGGGTACAGGCAGCCAGTCAAGGAGTGGGACATGAGCGATACGGCGGAGGCGGTCGAGCTTCGTCCGGGGCAGACCCGGAAAGACCTTTACGAAATGGGAGAAATCCCGCCCCTGGGCCATATCCCCAAGAAGATGCACGCCTGGGCCATCCGCCGCCAACGCCATGGCGAACCCGAAACCGCCATGCGGGTGGAGGTGGTGGACGTGCCCGAACTGGATCCCCACGAAGTGCTGGTCATGGTCATGGCCGCCGGGGTCAACTACAACGGCGTGTGGGCGGCGCTGGGCACGCCCATTTCCCCCTTCGACGTGCACAAGGCCGATTATCACATCGCCGGTTCGGACGCCTCCGGCATCGTCTGGGCGGTGGGCTCCAAGGTCAACCGCTGCAAGGTAGGGGACGAGGTGGTGGTCCACTGCAACCAGGATTCGGGCGACGACGAGGAGTGCAACGGCGGCGATCCCATGTTCTCGCCCTCCCAGCGCATCTGGGGCTATGAAACCCCGGACGGCTCCTTCGCCCAGTTCACCCGGGTCCAGGCGCAACAGGTCATGCCCCGGGCCAAGCATCTGACCTGGGAGGAAAGCGCCTGTTACACCCTGACCCTGGCTACCGCCTACCGGATGCTGTTCGGCCACCGGCCCCACATCCTGCGCCCCGGACACAACGTCCTGGTGTGGGGCGCGTCGGGAGGGCTGGGCTCCATGGCCGTGCAGTTGATCGCCACCGCCGGGGCCAACGCCATCGGCGTTATTTCCGACCCGTCCAAGCGGGAATTCGTCCTCGACCTGGGCGCCAAGGGGATGGTCAACCGCAAGGATTTCGATTGTTGGGGGCGGCTGCCCGAAGTTGGTGACCAGGAAGGCTACGCCGCCTACATGAAAGAATGCCGCAAATTCGGCAAGGCCATCTGGGACATCACCGGCAAGGGCGTCGATGTGGATTTCGTTTTCGAACATCCCGGCGAAGCCACCTTCCCGGTGTCCTGCTTCGTCGTCAAGCGGGGCGGCATGGTGGTCTTTTGCGCCGGCACCACCGGCTACAACATCACCTTCGACGCGCGCTTCGTGTGGATGCGCCAAAAGCGTATCCAGGGCAGCCATTTCGCCAACCTGAAACAGGCGTCGCAGGCCAACCGGCTGGTCATCGAGCGGCGCATCGATCCTTGCATGTCGGAGGTGTTTTCGTGGGACGACATTCCCCGCGCCCATACGAAAATGTGGAAGAACCAACACAAGCCCGGCAACATGGCGGTGCTGGTCCAGGCCAAGAGTCCCGGCCGCCGCACCCTGGAGGACTGCATCGAGGGGTAAGGTTGGAACCGCGGGCGCCGGTCACGGCGGCCCGCGCAGCGCCCGTGGCGTTCCATTCCTTCGAGGAGGATTTTCCATGAGAGTTCTTGATGGATTGCTGCCCACCTGCGGCGAGGCCCTGGCCGCCGCGGAAACCCTGCTGGCCGCCGCCCGCCGGGCGGTGGAGGAAAAGGTTTCGGCGGACGGCATCATCGGCAACGACGCCCTGGAACAAGAGCAGTTCGCCGCGCACGGTTTCGCCTGGATGGCCACCTACGTCGAAGGCCTGCGCCAGATGCTGGGTTGGGCTAGGCGGCTGGATGATGCGGGCCGGCTGGGAGAACTGGAAAGCCTGATGCTGCAATCGGCCTTCGGCGAATACCTGGCCCAGCTTTACGGCGGCATCGCCTTGTCGCAAGTGGAAGTGGCCCGCCCCCGGGACTTAGGCGTCGCGTCGGCGGACGTGCATGTTTTTTTCAAGGGCGCGGTCAAGACGCTTATTTACGAAGGCAACACCAGCGCCGTGCGCCGCCGTATCGCCCAACTGATGACCGACGGCGCTTTCGGCGATCCCGGGCTGGAAGATGAAACCCTGGACCTGGTGCGCGACCAGTTCCATCGCTTCGTCGAAGACAAGGTATCCCCCGACGCCCACCAATGGCACCTGGACGATGAATTGATCCCCATGGCGGTTGTCGAACAAATGGCCGAGCTGGGGGTTTTCGGGTTGACCGTGCCGGAAGAATGGGGCGGCCTCGGCATGGGCAAGACGGCCATGTGCGTGGTGACGGAGGAACTGAGCCGGGGTTACATCGGCGTCGGCAGCTTGGGCACCCGCTCGGAGATCGCCGCCGAACTGATCCGCCTGGGCGGAACGACGGCGCAAAAAGAAAAGTACCTGCCCCGGATCGCTTCCGGCGAAATCCTGCCCACCGCCGTTTTCACCGAGCCCAACACCGGCTCCGACCTGGCCAGCTTGCGCGCCCGCGCCGTCCGCGACGGCGATGTCTACCGCATCACCGGCAACAAGACCTGGATCACTCACGGCGGGCGCTCCGACCTGATGACCCTATTGGTGCGCACCGACGGCGATGAAAAAGGCTACCGGGGCCTCAGCATGTTCCTGGCCGAGAAACCGCGCGGCACGGATGATGATCCTTTTCCGGCGCCGGGCATGAGCGGCGGTGAAATCCCCGTGCTCGGCTATCGCGGGATGAAGGAATACGAAATCGCCTTCGACGGCTTTGAAGTGCCGGCCGACGCCTTGCTGGGCGGCGCCCCGGGGCAGGGCTTCAAGCAACTCATGGCGACATTTGAATCGGCCCGTATCCAGACCGCCGCCCGCGCCGTCGGCGTGGCCCAGAACGCCCTCGAACTGGGTCTGACGTATGCCCGCGACCGCAAGCAATTCGGCAAGCCCATCTACGAATTCCCCAGGGTCGCCGGCAAGCTGGCGTGGATGGCCGTTGAAATCATGGTCGCCCGCCAGATGGCCTATTTCGCCGGGCGGGAAAAGGATTCCGGCCGCCGCTGCGATATCGAGGCCGGCATGGCCAAGCTGCTCGCCGCCCGGGTCGCCTGGGCCGGCGCCGACAACGCGTTGCAGGTCCACGGCGGCAACGGTTACGCCCTGGAATTCGCCATCAGCCGGGTGCTGTGCGACGCCCGCATCCTCAACATTTTCGAAGGCGCCGCCGAAATCCAGGCCCACGTCATTGTCCGCGGCCTGCTTTCAGGCCGCAATTGAAAAGAATAGCCTGCTTTTGGGCCGCGATCGATGCGGTCCAGGCCCGGATGTTCCCGCGAATCCCTCTTAATTCACAGGGCAAACTTGTGGAATTGGCGGTCTTCCCGGCGTACACTTGAACCATGACCGGTGTATTGGCCATGTTGCCGTATCTGGTCGGCATCGCCGCTTTGGCGACAGTCGTCGTGCTTTTTGCGGGGCTGGCGGTAATGGGCTCCGAGGCTGCGGAAAACGTCAAATATTCCAACCTGTTGATGCGTTGGCGCGTCGGATTGCAGGGCCTGACGCTGGCGTTGATCGCGCTATGGTTCCTGTTGTCCGCGGCCTGAGCAGGGCGCCTGAAAAGGCGGTGCGGGGGATAGCGGCATTTATCGGCGGGGAGCGGGCGGCCGTCCCCGGAAAAGGGATTGTACGCCATTTTCCGGCCATCATCCGGTTTTTCCCTGATACCCCCCGATTTTCCACTGGCTTTACCCTGGTATTTTTCAATGACCCGCCGGGGTAATGGCGCTATACCCATTTTATGAGCCCGGTCCTTCCCTACCTGCTGGGGTTCGCCATGGCGGCGACCCTTGTGGTGCTGTTCATCGGCCTCGTCGCCTTTGCCGGCAGCGGTAAATTCCACGCCCGCCACGCCAACAACCTCATGTGGGCCCGGGTGGTGTTGCAGGGGGTAACGATCGCCCTGCTGGCCTTGGCCGGCTGGATTTCCCTCTCTTGAATCACAAGGCCTGAATTTCGAACCCTGAATCCCGAACATGGTCACCCTGAGCAAAATCTATACCCGCGGCGGCGATGGCGGACAAACGTCCCTGGGCGACGGTGTCCGGGTGGCGAAACATCACCTTCGGGTCGCCGCCTACGGCACCGTGGACGAAGCCAACGGGGTGATTGGCTGCGCCCGGCTGCACACCGGCGGCGAAGACGACGCCATGCTGGGCCGCATCCAGAACGACCTGTTCGATCTTGGCGCCGACCTGTGCCGACCCGAAGGGGGACGAAAGTCCGAAGGCGCGTTGCGCGTTACCCAGGCCCAGGTGGACAGGCTGGAAGCGGAAATCGATTCGATGAATGAAAGCCTGGAATCGCTCAAATCCTTCGTCCTGCCCGGCGGCACCCCGGCTTCCGCCTACCTGCACCTGGGGCGTACCGTGGTCCGCCGGGCGGAACGGCTGATTACCGAATTGGCGGAAACCGAGCCGGTCAACCAGGTGGTCATTCACTACGTCAACCGGCTGTCCGATCACCTGTTTGTCCTGGCCCGGCGCCTGAACGACGGCGGCGCCGGGGACGTGCTGTGGACGCCGGGCGACAACCGTTGAGGCGCCGGAACTGACTGGAGAACTGACTGGGAAGTTGACGGGTGGATTGACTGGGGAAATGGCCGGGGATCGGCGCCTTGACCTGACCCGGTGGAAACCTTATTGTGCAGGTGCGAAGAGCAACGAGTGCATTTATTTGTCAACAAATTCAAGTCGTTATAGCATGACGCCGGACTGATACGGCGGCATGGGGCTTGCCGGCCGAGGGGCCGTGGCCGTTAACCACCGGTACAGGTGGACGTCTTTGGTAGATAAGGAAGATTTAGCCGTGAAAATACAAAAAGTCGGCATCGTCGGCGCCGGGCAAATGGGCTGCGGTATCGCCCAGGTCTGCGCCCAGGCGGGACACGAAGTGTACCTGCTGGACACCACCCAGGCGCAGCTCAAGAAGGCCAAGGCCGACCTGGAGCGCCGCCTTTCCCGGCTGGTGGTGAAAAAAAATATCACGCCCAAGGAAAAAACGGCGATTCTCAAACGCATCAAGACGGGCACCAAATACGATGGCTTCAAGGCCTGCGACCTGGCCATCGAAGCGGCGGTGGAAAACGAGGAAATCAAGCACGGCATCCTCAAGAAGCTGTGCGCCGTTTTACCGGCGAAATCGCTGATTGCTTCCAACACCTCTTCCATTTCGATCACCCGGCTGGGCGCCCGCACCGACCGGCCGGAAAAATTCGTCGGCATGCACTTCATGAACCCGGTGCCGGTGATGGAACTGGTGGAATTGATTCGTGGCATCGCCACCGACGAGGAAACCTATGCCGCCATCCGCGAACTGACCCTGGAACTGGGCAAGGTACCGGTCAACGCCGAAGACTTCCCCGCCTTCATCGTCAACCGCATCCTGCTGCCGATGATCAACGAGGCCGTGTACACCCTGTACGAAGGCGTCGGCTCGGTGGAAGCCATCGACAACGCCATGCGCCTGGGCACCCGCCACCCCATGGGGCCGCTGGAACTGGCCGACTTTATCGGCCTGGATACCTGTCTGGCGGTGATGAACGTGCTCCACGAAGGTTTGGCCGACACCAAGTACCGGCCCTGCCCGTTGCTGGTCAAATACGTCGAAGCCGGCTGGCTGGGGCGCAAGACCGGCCGTGGGTTCTATGATTACTCCGGCGACAAACCGGTGCCGACAAGGTAGTCAAATTTGCCGGTCACACCCGCCGCCGTTTACCAATAACCGGAAGTTCCGTTGGCTCGCCGAAACTTCATGTTTCGGCGGCACACAAGGTTGCGCCCTTGCCTTGATCTCATGGAAGGGTGGGATGGGGCGGACGTATCGCTTTTTATTTCCCCAGCGCCTGGTTTATGCGGGTGATTTGTTTTTCGACGGAAATGGGTTTTTCCGTCACCACGTCCATGCCCCGGTCCTCGAACACGTCGCCGCCCGGATGATCGCTGCGCCACCGGGCCACCGCTTGGTCCCGTTCCCGGATCAACTGGGTGATGTCCGGCTTGAACAGGCGGATCATGTTGGTCAGCCAGATGTTCACCGGCCACGACGGCGGCACCAGGTCGATTTCGAACTGGTCCAGCATGGCGATCACATCGCTGTCCTTGTACCAGTTCTCCGCCGTCACCCACCGGTTGGTGGTGAACAGGGACAAGGGAAAGCCCGCCTGATTCATGGAAATGGCGATCAGGTGGCAGATATTATCCTCCCGCTCGTCCATGTATTTTTCGTGGGACTGTTCTATGGGTTCGACGCCCTTGGCCATGCCCTTGGAACGCAGGAAGGTATGAAAGTGGCCGTGCTCGTTTTCCCGGTGGGCGTGATAATAGTACTGGCAGTTGCTGTCCGGATCGAAAATGTCCCCTGGCGGAAAGTGGTTCAACTCATAGAACGTGCCCTGGCCGCGCAGCACCTCGCCGACGATGTTGTCGGCTGATTTTTGCAACACCCGGTAACACTCCAGCACCCAATGGCCGGCCTCGGCCATGGCTTCCAGTTGATCCCTGGGCAGGTCCCTGAAGTCGGTCATCGGTTTCCCTCCTGATCCATCCAAGCTCGCCGGCGGGGCCGGAGTCAAAGAAAAAGAAAGCGGGCCGGTAATTACCGGCCCGCAGAGTTGATTGATCAGGAAGAAAGAAGACTAGTTGGTCGCGGCGCAGGGGTTGCAGGGGTTCTTGGCGGCGCAAGGGTTGCACGGGTTCTTGGCGGCGCAGGGGTTGCACGGGTTGATCGGCAACTTGGCCGAGCAGGGGTTGCAGGGATTGCATGGGTTCTTGGCCGCGCAGGGGTTGCAGGGGTTCTTGGCCGCGCAGGGGTTGCACGGGTTGTTGGCGGCGGCAAGCTGTGTGTCGATGGCGCCGGCCTGGGCGCTGGGCAGAACATTGATGGCGCCGGCGCCGGCCAGGAGGGCGGTGCTCAGTGCAGTGGCGGTCAGGGCTTTCTTCAACATGGGGATCTCCTTGAAAGGGTTGGTTGGGTTTTCTTTGAAACGGTCTTGGATCTTAGGTCTTGGTTTCAGGTTTGGGGTTGGCGGTGGTTACTTCATCCGGAACTCGGCGGGCAGCAGCAGCATGTAGTCCTGGTCCTCGCCGCCGGCGTGACATTCGGCGCAGAACTTCATGCCGTTGGAATTCTTTCCATTGGTGACGCCAAAGACCGAACCGCCGGGCATGATCATGGTGTACTTCCAATCGCCGGTCTTGGGGGCGAAGCCGGGGTTCATTTTCTCCATGACGAACAGTGGGCCGGCGCCGGTCCGCCCATTGGGCTTGACCATGAAGCTGTCCTTGGCGACCACCGAGCCGATGGGCATTTTCTTGATGCCGTCATACTTCATGTATTCGGCGAGGCCGGTGCGGTTGACCCAGTTATTGACATAGCGGCCGCCATGGGTGGCGCCGATGTAGGGCTGGGTGGCGACGTTGGTCCACCGGGTGTAACCGCGGACCGAGGCGACCTTGGCCTTGCCGTACCCGGTTTTCATTTCCGGCTGCAGGCAGTTGTAAACAGCGTGCCGTTCCGGGTGGGTCAGTTCCACCGTATCCCCGGCGGCGCAGGGGTTGCACGGATTGCAGGGGTTTTTCGCCGCGCAAGGATTGCACGGGTTGTTCGCGGCGCAAGGATTGCATGGATTTGCCGCGACGCAGGGATTCTTGGCCGCACAGGGGTTGCAAGGGTTCTTTGCGGCGCAGGGATTGCAGGGGTTCGCCGCCGCACAGGGATTGCATGGGTTTTTGGCGGCGCAGGGGTTGCACGGATTTTTCGCCGCGCAGGGATTGCAGGGGTTCGCCGACGCCTTCAACCGGGGAACCACGCAGTTGGCGGAAAGACCGCCGCCGCCGGCGGCGCAGGGGTTACAGGGATTGCAAGGATTGCAGGGGTTCTTGGCGGCGCAGGGGTTGCAGGGATTGTAGGGAGGTTTCGCCGCGCAGGGATTGCATGGATTGCAGGGATTTTTCGCCGCGCAAGGATTGCACGGGTTGTTCCCGGCGGCCAGTTGAATGTTGGCGGAGAGGGGCCGGGCCACCGCCGCCGGGTTGACCGACGACGGGCCGAATGCCGCGCCCGCCTGGACGGCGGGGGCAAGGGGCATGGCGCCCACCACGATCGCGCCGGTTCCCATGAGGAACGGAAAAACGGTGCCGGATTTGAGTCTGCTCTTGAAGGGTCCCACGACGATCTCTCCCTAACTGAATTTCTGATCCCGATTAATCTCTGGCCTAACTTCTGGCCTTCCGCGTCGGCTGGGTTATGTTGGCGAAGGTGTCAGAATTGGCTCGGCGTTGCTATTCACTGTCATTCACATGTTTGTGACTATGAAATATCGTTTCCTTTCAAGACTTACCCATCCCTTGCCCCGGATTGCTCCGGCCGCGTATTTGCCGCGGGTGGCGCTGTTGGTGCTGACGCTTTTGTTCCTTGGGGAAATCGCCCTGGGCAAAACCCGCCCCCAATCCCCGGCGGTGGTCGCCGTGCCGGCGGGCGCCTTCACCGCCGGTTCGGACCGGGACGAGCGGGAAGCGGCCTACCGGCTGGACGAACGGGCCTACGGTCACGGCCGCACCCGCCAGGGCCGCTGGTACGAAGGGGAGCGGCCCAGGCGAATCCTCGAAACGGGTGAATACTTCATCACCCGCACGCCGGTCACCAACGCTCAGTACGCCCAATTCATTGACGCCACCGGCTACCGGGCGCCGGACGTGTCGCCGGAAACCTGGAAAGGTTACGGCCTGGTCCATCCTTACGCCCGCACCCGCCGCCATGCCTGGGCCGGGGGAAAATACCGGCGAGGTCGGGGCGATCATCCGGTGGTGCTGGTCTCCCATGGAGATGCGGTGGCCTATGCCCAATGGCTTTCCGCCGCCACCGGCCAGGCCTGGCGGCTGCCGACGGAAACGGAATGGGAAAAGGCGGCCCGGGGTACGGATGGCCGCCGGTTTCCCTGGGGGGATGCTTTCGATCCGGCGAAACTCAACAGCAACGACGCCGGCCCCTTCGACACCACTCCGGTGGGCCGCTACGCCGCCGGCGCCAGCCCCTTCGGCGTGTTGGACGCCGCCGGCCAGATCTATGAATGGACGGCGGATGCGCCAAGCAAGGGCCGCTATGTGGTCAAGGGCGGATCGTGGGACGACAAGGGCTGCGGCGTCTGCCGCCCGGCCGCCCGCCATACCCGTCCTCAAGGCTTGAAGCACATCCTCATCGGGTTCCGGCTCGTGCGCGCCAGCCAAAACCCGGAATGAGCCATAAACCTCGTACCCATGACGCTTTTTCCGTCGCCCTCGGCGGGCTCATCGCCTTGGCGGCGGCCATGGGCATCGGGCGTTTTGTCTACACGCCCATCCTTCCGTTCATGGTCGATGCTCTGGAATTGAGCAAGGCCGAGGCCGGAGTGATCGCTTCGGCGAATTTCCTGGGCTACCTGGTGGGCGCGCTCGCGGCGGCGATATTACCCGGGGCAAAGCGCCCTTGGTTCGTCGCCGCGTTGGCGGCCAGCGCCCTGACCACCGGGGCCATGGGCCTGTCGCCATCGCTTGCGATGTTTCTGGGCCTGCGTTTCGCCGGTGGAGTGGCCAGCGCCTTCGTTTTAGTCCTGGCCTCAGCCCTGGTGCTCGAGCGTTTGGCGGAAGCGGGGCGCGGAGGGTTGTCGGCGGTGCATTTTGCCGGTGTCGGGTGCGGCATCGCGGTCTCCGCCGTGTTGGTATCGGGCCTGGCCGCCGCCGGATACGGATGGCAAGCCCAATGGCTTTTTAGTGGCGGGTTGTCCCTGGCCGCCTTGGGCGCGGTGATCTGGCTGGTGCCGGACAGGGTCGAAACGCCGCACCCCCCGGCCGCGCCCCGAGGCGACGGCAGGGACCGCCGGTTGACGGCGCTGATGGCGGCCTATGGGTTGTTCGGCTTTGGATACGTGATTACGGCCACATTCATTTCCACCATCGTCAGGACTTCCCCCGATATCCGGGCAATCGAGTCGGTGGTCTGGCTGGTGGTGGGTCTGGCGGCGGCGCCTTCGGTGGCGGTGTGGGCTTGGGCCGGCCGCCGGTGGGGCGAGGGCCGCGCTTTTGCTGTCGCGTGTGTCGTCGAAGGCGTTGGCGTGGCCATGAGCGTGCTTGCCACATCGGCATTGGCGATTGTTCTGTCGGCGGCGCTTTTGGGCGGCACCGTCATGGGGATCACGGCCTTGGGCCTGATTCATGCACGGCACCTTTCATCCGGCGATCCGCGCCGCGGCCTGGCCCTGATGACCGCCGCCTTCGGTCTGGGCCAGATGATCGGCCCGGCCTTCGCCGGACTTGCCTATGGTCTGGGAGACAGTTTCACGCTGCCGTCGCTGGTCGCCGCGGCGGCATTGATGGTCGCGGCGGCGCTTGTCGTCTGGCCGTGGCGCCGGCGGGGGAGGATGCCCTGAGATTTCCGGTGTATGGTGTTCGGGGACCCGGCGGTCAGGAATTCACGAAAAGGGCAGCGTGGCAATTTCATGGAACGAAGAATCTATTTCATCGCCGGCGATGTGCTGGCCTGCGTCCTTTGCGGCGCCGCCGCCGGCTGGCTCGCCGCCGCCGCCATTCCGGCGGACTGGGCGATGCTGGCCGGCATGGTCACCGGCATGCTCATCGGCATGGCGGTCGGCACTGTTGGGGGAATTCTTTTCTCACCCTTTTTCGGCGCCATGGAGGTAATGCTGCCGGCTTCCCTTTCGGGAATGGTGGCCGGTTTGGCCGGCGCCATGACAGTGCCTGGGATTGGTTCCCTGGGCATCGGCGCCCTGGCCGGGCTTGCCTGCCTGGCCGTTACGTATGTCCTTCAGTCCCGTCTTTGCGGTGAAGCCGGATGAGCGACTTGGCGACGCAAAAAAAATGGGATTCCGCCGCCGCCCTTTTCGACCTGATCGGCGGGTTCGGCCCGGAAAAGCGGTGGCGGCCCCACAAGCGGCGGCTTTTTTCACGCATGGAAGGCAAGGTGCTTTTCCTCGCCGTCGGCACCGGGCTGGACATTTCCTGCTTTCCACCGGGACAGGACATCACCGGCATCGACATCAGCCCCAAGATGCTGGCCAAGGCGAAGCCCAGGGCGGATGCCTACGCCGGCTCCATGACCCTGCGGCCGATGGATGTGCATGAAATGGATTTCGCCGATCATGCCTTCGATCAGGCCTATACCTCTTGCACCTTCTGTTCCGTCCCCGACCCTGTGAGGGGATTGACGGCGCTGCGCCGGGTGCTCAAGCCCGGCGGCGCGCTTCGCATGTTCGAACACACCGGGTCCCGGTACTTTCCCTTCCGCCCCATGCTCGACCTGATGAACCCCCTGTTAAGGACCCTGGGGCCCGAGATCAATCGGGACACGGCGGCCAACGTGCGGGCGGCGGGGTTCCATGTGGACCGGGTGACCAACATCTTCCTGGACGTGGTCAAGACCATCGAAGCCACCGCCCCCTTGCGGTAAATCACCAAAATTGAAGGATGCCGTCAGGCTGTTCGAACGGGGGCGCATTGTCACCATTCCAGCGCCTTCCCACGTTGCCGCCAGGGTCGGGGACGCCTAGATTCCCCTAGTTTCTGGGGCGTTTTCACCACCAGCCATACCGGGGCGTTTTCAATGCAGGCCAGGGCGCAGCCAATGCAGGTCAGGGAAAAACCGTTCGAAGGAAGCGGCCGGTTCCAGGTCAGGCCGCGAACGGTGACCAGCATGTGCGGCGTCTGTCCCGCCGGCTGCGGCGTCAACGTGCATCTGGCGGGCGGAAAGATAGAACGCCTGTCTCCCCTGCCGGGGCATCCCCTGGGCATGGTCTGCCCGCGCGGCGCCCGGGCGCGGGATATCGTTTATTCAAAGGACCGGATTCTCTATCCCCAGCGCCGCGCCGGCGCCCGTGGCGAAGGCCGCTTCGAACGCATCACCTGGGATGAGGCTTACGATATTCTGGTCGGCGGGTTGCGGGCCGTCGCCCGGCAACATGGGCCCGAAGCGGCCTGCATGTACACCGGACGGGGCAATTTCGAATTCGGGCTGAGCGAGGCCTTCGCCCCGGGCGGAACTTCGGAATCGTCGGCCAACACGGTTCTTTTTCCCTTCGGGTCGCCCAACACCACCGGCGTCGGTTCGCTCTGTTACGCCGCCCACGGCATGATCGCGCCCAATGCCTGCTTTGGGCTGCACCTTCGCGACCTGGAAGAAGACATCGACAACGCCGGCCTGATTTTGGTCTGGGGAGCCAACCCAGCCACAGATTCGCCGCCCATCAACCTGAAACGGATCAAACGGGCGGCCAGGCGCGGGGCGCGGGTGATGGTCATCGATCCCCGGCGCAGCGAAACCGCGATCGCTACCGGCGCCGAATGGATCGGCATTCGGCCGGGGACCGACGGCGCCCTGGCCCTGGGCGCCATCCAGGTGCTGATCGAAGAGGACCTCTACGATCACCCCTTCGTCGAAAACTGGACCCACGGCTTTGAAGACCTGCGTGCCTATGTCGCCCGCTTCACCCCGGCGCGGGTGGAAGCCATCACCCGGGTTCCGGCGGCGGCGGTCCGCGGACTGGCCCGCGCCATCGCCGCCGCCCGGACCAATGGCAAGGGGTGCTCGTTCGTCATGTATACCGGGTTGGAGTATTCCAACAGCGGCGTCCAGGCCGTTCGCGCCGCGTGGATCTTGCAGGCCCTGGGCGGTCATCTGGATGTCGCCGGTGGCAAGCAGTTCCGCATGGCGGGCCGTATGCGCACCGGCCGCCGGCTGATGGAACCGCCGCCGGGCGCGCCCAAGCCGGTGGGGGCGGACGAACATCCCCTCTACCACCGGTCCCGCAACGAAGCCCACGCGGCGCTGTTGCCCCAAGCCATCTTGGAAAGCAAGCCCTATGCGGTCCGCTCGCTGATCGTCAGCGGCGCTTCCATACTCACCGCCTGGCCCGACCCGGAAAAGTGGCGCCGCGCCCTGGCGGCTTTGGACTTCCTCGCCGTCGTCAACCGCTTTCCCACCGCCGACGCCGCCTACGCCGACCTTTTGCTGCCGGCGGCGACGATGTTCGAAACCGAATCCTACATGATCTACGACGGCTATATCCAACTGCGCTCCCGGGTGATTGAGCCGCAAGGCGAATCCCGCGGCGACTACCTGATCTTCGCCGAACTGGCGCGCCGGCTCGGCTACGGGCACCTGTGGCCGCAGACCGAGGAAGAGATGATCGAACAAGCCCTTGAAGGGACGGGGGTGTCCCTGGCCCGGTTGCGCGCCAATCCCCAAGGCCTGCCCTTCCAAAAACCGGCCATGATCCACCGCAAATACCGGACCGGTCATCTGCGCGCCGACGCCAAGCCCGGCTTCGAGACGCCCAGCGGCAAATTCGAGATCGCTTCCGAATGGTTGCGCCAACACGGCCATGAACCCCTGCCGGTCTATACGGAACCGGTGGAAGGACCGCTGGCGGCGCCGCAAATCGCCCGGCGCTATCCCTTGGTCTTCAACTCGGGCGCCCGCACCCAGTCGGCCTTTCGCTCCCAGCATTTCAACATCGAGTCCCTGGTCGGGCTGCAACCCCTGCCGCTGGTCCATATCCACCGGCGCGATGCAATGGCGCGGGGGATTGGCGACGGCGACGCGGTATTCGTTTCCACGCCCCGGGGCCGGGTGCGGTTCTGGGCCCGCGTCACCGAGGATATCCTGCCCGGCGTGGTCGAAGTCAACATGGGCGGCGGCGGGCCGCTGGGGTCTAAAGCCTGGCGGCAGGCCAATGTCAACGAACTCACCGACCCGGACAACCGGGACCCCCTTTCCGGTTTTCCGGTTTACAAGTCCCTGCTCTGCGATGTGGTCAAGGCAACGGCCGACGCCAACGGGTGAGATAATGCCTCAGTTTGAATTGTCGCGGGCGCGAAGGCAGGTCGCCGAAATGTCCAGTTCCTGCATCAATATGCCTTTACCGGACTTGGTGCGAATGATGGATAAATCCTCAACCGCCGATCGAAGCGCGGCTTGACAAAGTTCCTTGCTTTGCATCGGGGTCTGAATCGTCGTCAGCTCACTACCCCACAAGACGATAATTACCAGCAGCCACTCCATGGTCGTCTCCCAACCTATGTTGTCCGTTTCCCGAATTGTCCGCCGTCCAGCCGGAACAGGCGGCGCAAGCGGATGCCGGCGACGTTGCCGGGGATGGCGCAGGCGATCCACACCCAGCCATGCAGGCTGGCCGACGCCACGCCGCTGAAAAAGGCGCCGATGTTGCAGCCGTAGGACAGCCGGGCGCCGTATCCCATCATCAGCCCGCCGGCGGCGGCGGCAACGATCGACAGGGGCGGCAAGG
Source organism: Alphaproteobacteria bacterium (assembly GCA_024278615.1). Taxonomy (GTDB): domain Bacteria; phylum Pseudomonadota; class Alphaproteobacteria; order Rhodospirillales; family 2-02-FULL-58-16; genus JAJRSS01. Next base: position 4,648 of record JAJRSS010000222.1, on the reverse strand, counting down.
GGACCCGCCGGCCGAACTTCCCGGCCAGGGAGGCGGCGGTGAAGGCCCCCAGCATGATGCCGATGTTCATCACCGAGGTGTTGTCCCACAGGATCGAGCGGCCCAGTGCGCCCTGCTGAAAGGCGCCGCTCCAGAAGCCGCTGGTGGTGGCGTCCCAACCCAACAGCACCGCGCCTTTGGCCGCCCACAGGGAAAAGGCCCAGGTGATCGACCAGGCGTGGCCGGCGACCAGCAGGGTGGCCCAGTTGAGCAGCGCCAGCAGGCCGGCGCTGAGCAGCAACGGCCAGGGCCCGCGCAGCAGCGCCCGCCACGAGAATCCGTCTTGCCAGCCGAGGGTTCCCTTGTTGCGCCCGCCGGCCAGCCTGAGCCCCAGAAGGATCAGTCCCAGGATGCCCAGTTGCAGGGGCAGGGCCACCTCCCATCCCAATATTTTGGCCAGGTTTACGCTGCCCATGCTTGGCAGGGTCTGCCACCAGGCCAGGTCCAGGCTGCCCCAGAAGGCGCCGGCGCAGAAAAAGAACAGCACCAGCGTCATGCGCCGGTTGCCGCCGCCGGCCGTGAACAGGGTGCCCGAGGCGCAGCCGCTGCCCACCTGCATGCCGATGCCGAACAGAAAAGCGCCGAGGGCCATGGAGACGCTGACCGGCGCCAGCGAAGCGGTGACCCCATGGCCGAAGGCGCGGCCTTGCGCCAGGATGGGGGCGAACAGCAGGACGGCGGCGGCCAGCATCACGGCCTGGGCGGTGATGCCGGTAATGTCCTTGTCGACGATGGCCTTGCGGTAGGCGCCAGTAAAGCCGAAGGCGGCGTGATAAAGCGCCACCCCCATCGCCAGGCCAATGGCCAGCAGGCCAGCGTGCTTGGGGCTTTGGTCGGCCAGGAAGCCAAGCAACCCCACCGATGCCACGCCGGCAACCAAAAGAGCCGGGCGCTGGATGGGCGGCGGGGCCGGGGCGGCGAGGGGCTTCGCGGCGGTATTCAGGGAGGCCTCCTATTTCAGGGCGTCTTCGACGATCTTGGCGACGATGCCGTCCAGTTCCCCGGCCATGGCATCCAGCGCCGGCGTCTCGTAAGGGGCGAACACATGGCTGGGCAGGCGGTAAGTCAGCCGGGCGCCGGCGGTTTCTTCGGTCACGTATAGGCGCAGCGGCTCTTCGATGCCCGCCGGCACGCTGGCTTTCAGCATGCGAATGGCGAAGCGCGGATGATAGATCATGATCACCCGGTTGCCGCGGATGGTCACCCCCATGGCCCGCGCCCCGCAATCGGCGCAGGCCTCGGCAACGATGCCCATCTTGTTGGCCTTGATCGCCGCCTTCAGCTTCTTGAGGAAAAGATTGAAAGGCTGGCCGGTGTCGATGACCCGGGTTCCCGAATAGGGGACGGCGACCTGGGCGGCGGCGGGCGAAACCGGCAGGGCCGGGATCAGCCCCAAGGAAAAAACAAGGGCGAAAACAAGGACAGCCGCGAAACGCATGTCGAAAATCCTCCAGTTAGGCTTCGTTGGTCAGAGTCTAGCGGGATGCTGAAAAATTCCTCATCCCGAGGAGCGGCGCAAGAGAACGTCCCGAAGGATCGCTGCCGCAAATACCCTTTTTCAGTCCCCGGTAAAAGCATATTCCGAACAATCGGCATCGGCGCCGCGGTTCAATTCGTCTTTAGCAAGGTCGCGCCACGGGCGGCCAGGCCGGCCAGATAAAGCGCGAAGGCCAGGGCCAGCACGTAAGGCAGGCCGTGGGGGCCGAAGCCTTCCATGGCCCAGCCACCGGCCACCGACCCGGCCAGCGCGCCAATGCCCCACACGGTGGCGAAGGCGGCCATGCCGGCGACCAGTTCCTGGCCCCGGAAGCGGTCGCCCAACGCGGCCAGGGATACCGCGTACATGCCGTAACCCGTGGACCCGGCGACGACCAGCACCGGCCACATCCACAGGCCGCCCATCACCTGGGGCAACAGCAACAGGGCCGCCAGGGTGACGGCGGCGCAGCCGGCCAGCACCGAGCGCTTGGGGAAGATGTCGGCCAGCCAGCCGATGGGAAACTGCAACACCACGTTACCGGCGATCAGCGCCGTCAGGGCGGTGGCGGCGGTGGTCACGTCCAACCCCATCCGTATGCCGTACACCGGGATCAGGCTCAAGGTGGCGGCGTCGAAAACGGCGAACAGGCCGACGGCGGCCAACAGCATGGGCGCCTTGGCGGCGATGGTGAAAAAACTGGATGGAGTGGTTTCCGCGGGATCCGCTTCTTCATCGTCCCGCACCAGCGTCAGGGGGACGATGCAGGCCAGCAGGACCCCGGCGCCGATGACGAACGGGGCCCAGCCTTCGATGCCGATCCAGCCGATGACGGCGGGCCCGGCGCCGAAACTGGCCGAAAGCACGCTGCCGTAAATGGCCACCGTGCGGCCCCGGCTTTTGTGGTCGGCGAACTTGACGATCCACGCTTCGCTGAGTACGAACAGGATGGAAATCGTCATCCCCTGAAGAAGGCGCAGCAGGAACCACGCTTCCAGGGAAGGAAATGCCTTGTATCCCAGCACCAGCACCGCCGTCACCACCGCCGCCATGATCGCCATGGCGCGGCCGCCGAAGCGGCGCGCGGCTATAGGGATGACGGGGGCGGAAAGTAGAATGCCGATCGGCGTCATGGCGGCGTTGATGCCGATCATGTTGGGTGAAACACCGCGTCCTTCCAGGATCAGCGACAGCAACGGATAGGTCATGCCAAAAGCGAATCCGGCAACGCAGATGGCGGCGCAGGCGGCGATCAGGTTGCGCGGGTTGGAGGTTTCGGCGGGTGCGGGGGGTGAGGTCAAGGGGGGCTCTCTTTAAGGGTCAATACAAAAAAATACTTGGGATTCCGGCGGATTTTGAAACCAATACCCCAGTCCATGTCGCTAACACTCGCTCTTAAAGTTGCCAATACCCGGGGTAAAAGTTGACAACTGCTTGGGGCCGGTGCGGCCTCAACGTTGCCTAAACCCCGACCATCTTGCCTTTTAGAGCAAATCCTCCGATGTTGACACAACCACCTGAATAGAACAAAATAAGAACACAATGGAGATAAGCCATGGCCCAGGCAACCCGAATTGAGTGGACGGATGCCACCTGGAACCCGGTAACCGGCTGCACCAGGATTGGCCCGGGTTGCGACAATTGTTATGCGGAGCGTTTCGCGGAACGTTGGCGCGGCATTCCTGATCATCCTTATGAGCAAGGCTTCGATCTTCGGCTATGGCCTAACCGGTTGGAGCAACCCCTTTCCTGGAAAAAACCAAGGCTCATTTTCGTCAATTCCATGAGCGACCTTTTCCATAAGAATATTCCGCGTGAATTCATTGACTCCGTGTTCGAAACGATGGAGCTGGCGGACCGGCATGTTTTTCAAATTCTGACCAAGCGCAGTTCCTTGATGCGCAATTATGTCAATAAACGCTATGGTTCGGAGGGCGCGCCCAGTCATATCTGGCTCGGCGTGTCGATCGAGAGCCGGGCACATCTTGGCCGACTGAAACATTTGCAGGCGGCGAACGTTCCGGCTCGCTTCATCTCCTTTGAACCGTTGTTGGGCTCTATCGGACCGGTTGACCTGACCGGAATTGCCTGGGCGATTGTCGGTGGCGAAAGCGGCCCCCGCGCCCGGCCCATGCACAAGGACTGGGCGATTGAACTCCGGGACGCTTGTAATGATCAAAAAGTCGAATTCTTTTTCAAGCAGTGGGGCGGTCCTCGTCCAAAGTCCGGAGGCCGGAAGCTGGAAGGTGAGGTGTGGGATGGGTTTCCGTTACATGTTGTTCCTGAACCAATACTGCAACAACTCTCCGTTTGAAATGTAATCCGGAGATTTTCAAGAACTACGCGGTTTGAGCCATATGTCTGATTCAGACGATTATTATCAAGGGCGTGAACAAAGTCAGATTAAGCACTTTATTCTGCAACTTTACCTAACGGTAATGGCATTTAAAGTCGCTCAGAGTAGCGGAGATAAACTCACGACGATCAACTACGTAGACGGTTTTTCCGGCCCTTGGCAAACCCGAGATGAGGATAACTATTCCGATACTTCGTTTCAGCAAGCAATTGAAGTTTTACGCACTGTCAGAAATGAGTTGCAAGCCAAAAGGAACGCAATTTTACCCATGCGGTTTGTCTTTTGTGAGGAAAATAGGGATTCACATTCGAAGTTACTCAAAGCTGTCGAAAAGGACAAAGACGTAGAGATTCATTGCATCCATGGCAGGTTCGAGAAAAGCCTGGAAGAAATATCGAGAATATGCAGCGACGGGTTCACCTTTTCTTTCATTGATCCAAATGGATTTAAACTGCATACGCTGGTAATTAGCGAGTTCCTTCGATCTCAGCGCGGCGAATTCATGTGGAACTACATGGCCGATCATGCAAATAGATTTGTCAATCGCGAAGGTCTTGAGGATGCTTACGGCGCCTTGTTGGCGGAGCAAAGGTGGTTTGATCGCATCAATGATCCCGATCTTAGAGGGCTAAAAAATGAAGAAAAAATTCTTGTGCTCTTACGTGAAAAATTGAAGGAGCTTGGCTGCGCGGACTATGTAATTGATTTCCCGGTAAAACGTCCCCGTGAGAACCGTGTTCAATTCCGATTGTTGTTTGGAACCCGTAGCGCAGCGG
>JAJRSS010000221.1 GCA_024278615.1 Alphaproteobacteria bacterium | reverse complement strand
CCGCGTCCGCATCCTCAAGATGCTGGAGCCGGGGGAGTTGTGCGTCTGCCAGGTGACGGCCGTCCTGGGTCTGGCCCCGGCGACGGTTTCCAAACACCTTTCCCTGCTCAAGATGGCCGGGCTGCTGAACCAGCGCAAGGACGGCCGGTGGGTCTATTACCGGCTGGAATCCAATGCCAGAAACCCGTACGCGCCACCGATGCTGTCGCTTTTGCGCGGTATTCTTGGTGGCGATAAAACCATCGACGAGGACCGCCAACGGTTGGAACAGGTCAACGCCGTTCCCCTCGAGGTCCTTTGCAGCATGGACCGCCGGGCCTTCTATGACGGGCCCGACACGGCGGACACCGCTGAACCCACCGACGGCCCGTCGGCGCCATAATCCCGACACCTGAATCCCGACACCTGATTCCCGAGTGGCCCTTCCCGCATCCGCATCGCCATTGCGAACCGATTGCCGTTTGCACTAATTGCCGTTTGCACTAATTGCAGTTTGCACTATAAGGGAAATGGTGGTTGCCCAAGTGGCCAAAGGCCCGGGCATTAAAAGGGAACACGGAAGGATCGACCCTCGAGGGGATTTTCAACCGTGGCTGCCCCCGCAACTGTAAGCGGTGAGTTCGCCGCGCTTCGAACGGCCACTGGGAAAGTGGGAAGGCCGGAACGCGAACGACGACCCGCAGCCAGGAGACCTGCCGCCGGGATATCAACTCAATCCGTCGGGTGAGACGGTAAAGGGGAATAAAATGAATCTATCCGCTCAATCGAAAACAGTGTCGGCCAAGGCGGCGCCGATGACATTCGTTCAAGCCGCCGCCGGCAACAAGGTTCTTGCGCCGGCAGTCCTGGCTATTCTTTTTGGAACCTTCCTGTTGGTGGGCGCGGGTTTTGCCCAACCGGACGTGTTGCATAATGCAACCCACGATGTCCGGCACGCCCTGGGCTTTCCCTGCCACTAAACCCAAGGAGTCGATTTCGCGCCCGGTTTTGGCGGCCAGCCCGCCGGAACCGGGCGTTTTTTTTCAGGGATCGGCCTGGGTATTTTCCCGCCGGTATTCTCCGCATAGGCCGCGGCAAGCCGGACCGTAGCCGAGATTGCCAAGGATCTCGCGCACTTTTCCCACACCCAACGCCACGGCGCTTTGCTCGTAGTTAAGCAGCCGGGTCGGATCAACGCGAGAAAGCGCTTCGGCGTCCAGGATGCAAAAGGAATCGTCGGAGATGTTATTTTCGCTGACGAACACCGGATGCCGGCGCGCCTGTTCGGCGAAGTTGGGCAGGTTCCTGGCGATCGGCGCCCGATACCCATAGACGCTTTGGATACACACCCGGTTCAAACCGGTGTTGTCCAGCAGATAGCCGAGAATGGCCGCGATATCGATATTGCCACGGCCGATGGGGACGCCGCAGACGATGGCGTTCTCCGCTTCCGTGGCGCCACCGCCCACCGGGTCGATGGTCAGGATGTGATCTTTCACATGCACCGAGCGGACAAAGGGCGCCATCCCTTTCGCCGCCTCCATGGGATCTTCAAGGACTATCATGGAATTGCCGAAGTCGTACACCGCCCCGACCGAGGGATGGTTCACCGCTTCCATGATGCGGACCATTTCCTGGCTGGTGAAGTCCTCGTGGTTTTCGACCAGCAGGGCGATCCCCAGGTCGGCCGCCACGGGCGCCGCGCCCAGCAGGCCCTCGACGGTCGCCCGCACCCTTTCTTCGGGGCTTCCCAAGACCGTCACGTAAGTTCGCAGACGGTCGGCGCCGAGCAGCCGGGCGGCATCGAGAAGCTTGACCAGGTGTTCCCGGCCGGTGCCCGAAGTATCGATTTCCAGGAACATCCCTTTGCCGCGGATGGCTTCGCCGACGGCGCGAAGCCGATCCGGCGAGGTACCGCCGATCCACCGGTAGTTCTCGTCGTTGAGGCTGACATGGACTCCGGACATTCCAAGCCCGGCCGCCGCGTCGATCAAGGCGAAGACATCGAAACCTTCACGATAACGGCGATGCAGCTTAAAACTGAAACTATGCAGCCCCAACCTAATCGTTCTATCCGCCGTCATCGTCGTTGTATCCCTGATGCCTACAGTTCTCGCTCAGCGGCGGGCTACGATGGCAAACGAACGCTGCCGAATTTGGTTTCGGCCCAGCGGGCGAGACGCAATACCGGGTAGCAATAGGCGAAGTACAAAAGCGCGGTCATGCCGTAAATCACCATCAATTCCTTGGGGTGGCGCAGGGAGGCGTGCTCACCGGCGCGGACCAGTTCGGCGATGCCGATGACCGAGACGATGGACGTGCCCTTGATGATGATGACGTAAATCCCGCCCATGGGCGGGATCATCAGTTTCAAGGCCTGCGGCAGCACCACGTGCCACATGCATTGCAGGGCCGTCATTCCGCTCGAGCGCGCCGCTTCGCTCTGGCCCGGCGGGACGGCATTGATCGCGGCTCGGACGATCTCCGCAACATACGTCGAAGTATACAGGCTGAGGGCAATCACCGCCGCCGGAAAGGCTTCCAACTGCAACCATGCAATTCCCGTCGCCGGCAGCACGAAGTAAATGACATAGAGGTGGACCAGGAACGGCGTCCCCCGTAAGGCATGGATGTAAAGTCCCAGCGTCGAGGAGACGAGCCAGCCGCCCGTCGTACGCGCCATCCCGACGACGAAGCCCAGGATACTTCCGCAGGCGATCGTGATCAGCGAAATTTGGAAGGTCATCCACAATCCATCCAGAAGGAAGGGCAAGGTGGCCGAAATCACATCGAACGTGGTCATGCCTCCACCTCCTCAGCCCCGAACCCCGCCCAGCTTGCGCTGAGCGTAATTGGAGATAATCAGCATGACCCCGTAAATCGCCAGGTACAAGACGGCGACAGTCAGGAACGCCTCGTTCGGCATCAGCCGCTCGCTGAGAACCGTCAATCCGGCGCCGAAAAGCTCGAACACGCCGATGAAACTGACCAGCGATGAATCCTTGATAAGAACCGCCGTCTGGCCGAGCAGCGGCGGCAGGACGTTGGCGAAAGCCTGCGGCAGGACGACATAACGCATGCGTTGCAGATAGGTCATGCCGACGGACTTGGCGCCCTCGATCTGGCCCTTGGATATAGACTCGATGCCGGCGCGGATGATTTCGCTCATGTAGGCCCCGGCGTTGAGGCCGAGCGCGATGATGCCGCCTTCAAGCTCGTCCAGGCGGCGGCCGAGCAGGGGCAGCGCCGGCAGGCTGAAATAGATCACATAAATCTGGATGAGCAGCGGCGTCGAACGGATCGCCTGCACGTAGCCGGCGGCAATCCGCCACAACACCGGGTTGGCGGATATCCGCATGATCGCCGCCGCGGTGCCGATGACCAGAGACAAAATCAGCGAAATAAGAGAAATCCATATGGTAGCTTTAATGCCATTCGTAAATTCCGGGATAAACTGTATGACCACACGCCAATTATAGAAATCGAGAATCCAATCCATATCCGCAACTATTTCAAATCAGCAAAGT
>JAJRSS010000220.1 GCA_024278615.1 Alphaproteobacteria bacterium | reverse complement strand
TTTGAATCCCAAATCGCAAGAAAACGACCTCCAAAACTACGTTTTCTTGCAAATTCCGTTACTTCAATTCAGCGAAAAGGCTCAGTAAATCAAAGGCGTTTGGGGTTATTCACGGGGAACTCCTTACGCCAAGGAGCGGTAATTCAGGGTCTTTGCGGCCGATATTGAAACGATCCGATTTCAGCCGCGAAGATTCTAAAGCTCCAAGGCCCGCTTGTAGGTATCCAGCAGGTGTTCCTGTTCCTGCCGGGCGGCTTGGTCCAGTTTTCGCAACTGGACGATCTGGCGCAGGGTCTTGACGTCGAACCCGGTTCCCTTGGCCTCGGAGTAGACTTCGCGAATATCGGCCGCCAGGGCCGCTTTTTCCTCCTCCAGGCGTTCAATACGTTCCACGAACGCCCGCAGCCGGTCCACCGCGATACCCCCCACTTCCGCCATTCCCTGGGCCTCCTCCGTTGATTTTCCCTTGCCGGCCGCCGCAAATGGGGCCGGTAAGGGCGGAACATAGTCACCGATAGGCGCCGGTGCAAGCCATGGCGGCGGCGGTCATAGATCCCGCACCGTTTCCTCGATCAGCATGTCGACCACCGCGCCCAGGGCTTCGGGCCGGTCGGCGCCCGATTCCATGGCCGCGGTAAAAGTGGCGATCTGCCGGTGGGCGCTAGTGCCTTCGGCGACGATCTTGCGGGCGTGCTGCACTTCATCCAGGCAGCCCAGCGCCGTGGCGTCCTCGCGCACCAACTGAACCAGTTCCTCCATCAACTCGTCGAAGGGAACGATTTCCCCTTTGCCGAAATCGACAAGCCCTTCGTCCAGGCCATAACGCTGCGCCCGCCACCTGTTTTCGTTGATCAGCATGGGCGCGTAAACGCGCCAACGCTGGTTTACCCGCCGCAGCCGGTAAAGCATGCGGATGATGCAGATATAGAGGGCGGCAATGCAGGCGGTATCGTCCAACCGGGTGCAGATATCGGAAATCCGCATCTCCAGGGTTGGAAAGCGGATGCTGGGGCGGATGTCCCACCACAGCATGGAGCCGTCCTCGATCAGGTCGGCCTTGGTCAGAATATCCACGTGGCGCTCGTATTCGGCGTAAGAATCGAACTGTTCGGGCAGGCCGGTGCGCGGCAGTTCGTTGAACACGCTGAGCCGGTAGGACTTGAGCCCGGTGTCCTCGCCGCGCCAAAAAGGCGACGACGTGCTCAACGCCAGCAGGTGAGGCAGAAAATAGGCGGCCTGGTTGAGCAGGTCGATGCGCAGGTTGTCGTCCTCGATGCCGACGTGAACGTGCATGCCGCAAATCAGCAGCCGCCGCGCCACCGCCTGCAAATTCCTGGCCAGCATGTGGTAGCGTTCCTTGTCGGTGTGTTTCTGCTCCGTCCATTCGGAAAAGGGATGAGTGGAGGCGGCGATCGGCGCCAGGCCGTGCAGGTCGGCCACTTCGGCCACCGTGCGGCGCAGCCACGCCAGGTCCTCCCTGGCCGCCGCCACGGTCTTGCAGACCCGGGTGCCGACTTCGATCTGGGATTTCATGAATTCCGGCTTGACCAGGTCCTTGATGCGGGCTTCGCATTCGGCAAGCATGGAATCCGGCGGATCGCTGGCCAAATTCCGCGTCCGCCGGTCCACCAGCAAGTATTCCTCTTCAATGCCGACGGTAAAGGTGGGTTCGGAAAAGACCATAAAGCTTATCAACCTTACAAGACAGGCCGGATCAGAAGTGCTCGATTCGGTGAAGGTTGTCCTGGGCCAGAATTTCACCCAAGGCGCCGGCCAGCAGGCAGGCCCACCGCTCCACCCCCAGTTCGTCCTCCACCAGGTCCTGGCGAATTTCCACGGCGCAGTTGGGCAGGCCAGCGGCACCGGCGTGCAGGTCGATGGTGTAGGCTATTTCCTTGCCCGAATAGGGCTGGTTCTCGCCCACATGGAGATCGTCTTCGGCGTACAACCTTTCCATCAGCGGCACCGCCATGCGCGGGTCCCGGTTCCATAGTACGCCGATGTGCCAATAGCGGTCCCGCCCGCCCAGGCTGGGGGTGAAACTGTGGACGGAAAACACCGCCGGCGCCGGGCCGATGCGCCACAGGTGGGCGATGGCGTTGGTGATGGCGTGATGATAGGGCCAGAAAAAGGTCTCTACCCGTGATTCCTGCTCTTCCTCGCCCAGGTCCCGGTTGCCGGGAATAGGGGTCCGGTCGCTGACCATGGGGATCGACATGGGATCGCCGGGCTGGCGGTTGCAATCGATGAGCAGCCGTGAATAACCAGCCAGCATGGCCGGCGCCGCCAACAGGTCGGCCAGCCGGCGGGTGACCGCGGCGGCGCCGATATCGTAGGCGATGTGCCGCTCGAAGGCGTCGTCGCCAAGGCCCAGCTTGCCGAGCCCGGCGGGGACGGCGGGGCTGGCGTGGTCGCAGACCAGCAACAGGGGCGCGGTCGCGCCGCTATTGTAAAATTCATACACCGGCGGATCGCCGGCGCCGATCAGGGACGGGTGTTGGGGATTCAGTTGAACCACGTTGTCGGTCATGGATTGAACATAGCCCATAAATTCACTGGAAGCCCATTTAATCACTGGAAGAATGGGCGAATTCCCTGTACCAGCGCTGCATGCCGGAGAGACCCGAAAGAGCCGCCACCACCACCGGTCATCCGGTACACGGAGCGGCATTCGCGGCGCTGATCCTGGGCGCCGTGGTGCTGGGCTTTTCGCCCATCCTGGTGCGGCTCAGCGAACTGGGTCCGACAGCCAGCGCCTTTTACCGGGTCCTGCTGGCCATCCCCGTATTGTGGCTGTGGATGGTGGTGGAAAACCGCCAGCCGGGCGCCACCCACCGAAATCCGGAAACCAGGCGGGACTACGGTATCCTGGCCCTGGCCGGGTTCTTTTTCGCCGGCGACCTGGCCTTCTGGCACTGGTCCTTGCAATTCACCTCGGTCGCCAACGCCACCCTGCTGGCAACCCTGTCGCCCATCCACGTCACCCTGGGGGCGTTTTTGTTCTTCGGCCAACGGTTCTCCAAGACGTTCCTTCTGGGGGTGGCGGTGGCGATCGCCGGCAGCGCCGTGCTGATGGGCGGCAGCTTCACCGTCGGCCCTGAAAACCTGTTCGGCGATTCCCTGGGCTTCGTCACCGGCATGTTTTTCGGCGCCTACATCCTGACCATCGGCCAGTTGAGGTCCAAATTCACCACCGCCACCATCATGGCCTGGAGCACCCTGACCACGGCCGTCTTCCTGTTGCCGGTGGCGTTGATTTCCGGCGAGGCGATGATCGCCACCACCGCCCAGGGCTGGGCGGTGGCCCTGGCACTGGCACTGATCATCCATGCCGGCGGCCAGGGGATGATCGCCTATGCCCTGGCCCACCTGCCGACGGCGTTTTCCTCCGTCGGCCTGATGATGGAGGCGGTGGCGGCCGCCGCCCTGGCATGGATCATCCTGGATGAAACCCTGGGAAGCGCCCAGTACGTCGGCGCCGGGGTGATCATGATGGGCATCCTCATCGCCAGGAAGGGCAGCCGGTAGGTTTCACGGGATCAAAACACACGATTAGGCTAGGCGGTTGCCAAGAGGCCAAAGGATGGGCATTATTATGCACATTCTTATACGCATGTATTCCGGCATCCAATTTGGAGGGCTTCATGCAGATGAAACATCGGCGGACAAATAGCACCCCTAAGCGGGCGACCAACGTAACCCTGGATTCGGTGCTGCTGGGCAAGGCCAAGGCGCTCAAGATTAATGTTTCCCGCGCCGCCGAATTGGGCTTGGCCCAGGCCATCAATGAAAAGATGGCGGAGCAATGGTTGCGCGACAACAAGGAGGCGTTGGACAGTTCCAACGATTATGTCGAAAAGCACGGGTTGCCGCTTGCCCGGTACCGGCAATTCTGATGGCCCGGTTCGATGTCTATCTGAATCCGGATGGAAACGGGTACCTGCTCGACCTTCAGGCAGACCTTCTCGATCACTTGAACACGCGCTTGGTTGCTCCATTGATGCCGCCAAGCGACGCGCCAATACCGGCCCGTCGTCTCAATCCCGTGTTTCAGGTGGGGGGTGGAAAGGCCGTCATGGTAACCCAGTACCTCGCCGCCGTGCCAACAACCGGCTTGAACGAGCCCGTGGCCTCGCTGAAACGCCACCACGTGGAAATCGTCAATGCCGTGGATATGCTCATGCAGGGGTTTTGATTCAGGCGGGCGCCCTGGAGGCCCTGATGAGGAGAAGTCCCTCATGCGGCACAAGAGTCAAATAAGCGATTCAAGAACCTGGCTCTAAATAAATCCTGTTGAATCAGCGTATTACCGATTCCGTCCTGGGCGGACTTGGAAATTCCGATAAACGAGGCGCCGCGGTGGCGGGAACCGGCGGCAAAGGGCGTGCATTTCCCTCCTTTCCTCGGCTTTGCTTGACTTTCCGCCGCCGGAAGGGTATCAGCACCGATAGCGGCACTCCCTTCACGTTCGAATTTCGATCGCTTGCCGGCCAAGTCTGCCCCCAATTGGGCAACTCTTAGGGCCGGCCACCTTTCTTACCGGCAAATGTGGGCGTTTCGTTACGGCGGGTTTCCGCCATGGGCATTCTTCGGGTTTGGCCATGGGCGAACCACGCCGGCAATGCTTGCATCGTGCTTGCGCGCCCGCCGCGCCGCTTTCGGGGCGGCGGGTCACTTATGATTTGAACGAGAAAGAACAATACTACATGACTGATTTTTTGGGCCTCGAATTGGCCCAGCCCATCCTTCGCGCCATCGCGGACGAAGGCTACACCACCCCCACACCCATCCAGGTCAAATCCATCCCGCCGCTTATTCAGGGGCGCGACCTGCTGGGCGTCGCCCAGACCGGCACCGGCAAGACCGCAGCCTTCGCCCTGCCCCTGCTGCACCGCCTGTCGGAAAACGGCGGCCAGCCCCCCGCAAAACCCAATAGCCGCAAACCGCGAGCGCTGATCCTGGCGCCGACCCGCGAACTGGCGAGCCAGATCGGCGACAGCATCAGAACCTACGGCCGCCACCTGCGCCTGCGCACAAGCGTCGTCTTCGGCGGCGCTCCCATTCGTCCCCAGATCCGGGCCCTGGCCCAGGGCGTCCACATCCTGGCCGCCACCCCGGGGCGACTGATCGACCTGATGAACCAGGGCCACCTGCGGCTCGACGCGGTCGAGGTCTTTATCCTCGACGAAGCGGACCGCATGCTCGACATGGGCTTCATCCGTGACGTGAAGAAAATTTGCGCCGCCCTGCCCAAACGCCGCCAGACGGTTCTGTTCTCGGCCACCATGCCGAATTCGGTCCAGGGTCTGGCCGGCGGCCTGCTGCGCGATCCGGTGCGCGTCGAGGCCGCCCCGGCGGCGACGACGGCCGAGAAGGTGGAACAAAGGGTCCTTTTCGTGCCCAAGGACAAGAAACGCGCCCTGCTCGGCGACCTGCTGAAAGACCAGGACATCAAGCGGGTGCTCATTTTCACCCGCACCAAGCACGGCGCCGACCGGGTCGCCAGGCACCTGCACCAAGGCGGCATCCGTTCCGACGCCATCCACGGCAACAAGGCCCAGAACGCCCGGCAAAGGGCACTTAAGGGCTTTCGCGCCGGCGACATCCGCGCCCTGGTGGCGACCGACATCGCGGCGCGCGGTATCGATGTCGAGGGCGTCACCCACGTCGTCAACTTCGACCTGCCCAACGATCCCGAGAGCTACGTCCACCGTATCGGGCGCACGGCGCGGGCCGGGGCGGCCGGCATGGCGATTTCGTTCTGCGACCACGGCGAGCGCGCCTTCCTGCGCGACATCGAAAAGATCATCCGCCAGAAGGTGCCGGTGATCGTCGACCATCCCTACCACGCGGCCGAGATCGCCAACGACAACGGGAAGGCCAAGGGCGGGCCGGCCCGGAAAGGCATCCAGCGGAAGAAGCGCCAGGGCCATAACCAGGGCCATAACCAGGGCCAAGGCGACGGCCGCCGCAAGTCCCGGCGCAGCCAACGGACCGGGAGGCAGGCGGCGTAGCCTCCCTCCCCCTCCCCCTCCTCCGCCCACTTCCCCTTAACGGCTTCTCCTTTTGACGGCCGCTTTTCCTTGACGAAACGGTCCGGGGGACACTAGAATTTTTGTTGGTGTACAAACAATAAAAAGCGGGGCCGCATAAGCCTGAGAATGGACCCGGGCGGGCCACCGTAACCGGGCCGGTAGGGGAGAGAGATGCCCGCATACGCTTGTCCGAAAACCCTGGACGAGGCCCTGGACCATCTGGCGTCCGGCGCCTGGACGGTGGTTGCCGGCGGCACGGATTTCTACCCCGCCAGGACGGGCCGGGCGATCGGCGAACAGATGCTGGACATCACCGGCATCAACCCCTTGCGCGGGATTACGAAAGACGGTGGGTACTGGCGCCTGGGCGGGCTGACCCCATGGAGCGCGATCGAAGGCGCCGGCCTGCCCGCCGCCTTCGATGGCCTGAAATGCGCCGCCGGGCAGATCGGTTCGGTACAGATTCAAAACACCGCCACCATCGCCGGCAACCTGTGCAACGCCTCGCCCGCCGCCGACGGGGTGCCGCCCCTGCTCACCCTGGAGGCGGAAGTCGAGTTGTCCTCCCGCGGCGGAACCCGCACCTTGCCGGTGGCGGAATTCATCACCGGCAACCGCAAAACGGCGATCGAGCCCGGGGAACTGTTGACCGCCGTGCTGATCCCGGTGGAATCCGCGACAGGCATCGGCTGCTTCCTCAAGCTGGGGGTGCGGGAATACATGGTCATATCCATGGTTTCCGTCGCCGCGTGGATTCAATCGGCCGCCGATGGCCGCATCGAGAACGCCCGCATCGCCGTCGGCGCCTGTTCGGAGATACCCCGCCGGCTGCCCGGGCTGGAACAATCCCTTGCCGGCCTGACGGTGGACGACGCCCTTGACCCCGCTCTGGCCGGGGGCATCGAAGCGGCATGCCTGGCGGACCTGAGCCCCATCGGCGACGTGCGCGCCACCGCTGCCTACCGCCTGCACGCGGCGGCGGAATTGATCGGGCGCGCCATCAGGCAATGCGCTAAGAACGGGTCATGGGGCAGGCCATGACCAAGACCGCCTTCACCCTGAACGGCCATACGATGACCGTTTCCACCGGCCCGGCGACCCGGCTTTCCGACGTGCTGCGGCGGCGACTGGGGGCGACGGGGACCAAGGTGGGCTGCGACGCCGGCGACTGCGGTGCCTGCACCGTGCTGATCGATGGGCAGCCGGTATGCGCCTGCATGGTGCCCGTGGGCCGCCTGGACGGACGCCATGTGGAAACCGTGGAGGGGCTGGCCGAAGACGGTACGCTAAACCGGTTGCAGCGGTCCTTCCTGCATCACGGCGCGGCCCAATGCGGCATCTGCATCCCCGGCATGCTGATGGCGGCGACGGCGCTGTTGCGGTCCAACCCGGCACCCAGCGAAGAAGAGGTTCGGCAAGGACTGAGCGGAGTCCTTTGCCGCTGTACCGGGTATCGCAAGATCATCCGGGCGGTGATGGAAGCCCACCGGTTCGAAGCGCCGGAAAACGCGGTGCAAAAAGGCCATGCGGTGGGCGGGCGTGTCCGCCGGGTGGACGGGGCGCCGAAAGTAACCGGCGCGGATATCTTCGGCGACGACGGGGCGCCGGCGGAATGTCTGGCCGTCAAGGTGGTGCGCTGCCCCCACCACCGGGCCAGGTTCGCCCTCGGCGGCGTGGACCGGTTCGTCGAGGCCCACCCCGGCGTGGTCCGGGTGTTCACCGCCGCCGATATTCCCGGCGAAAACCGTTTCGGCGTTATTCCCGCCTTCGCCGACCAGCCGGTGTTCGCCCAGGGTGCCTGCCGCTTTCGCGGCGAGGCGGTGGCCATGGTGGTTGGCGAAAGCCAGGCCATGGCGGAACTTGCTCTGGACGAATTCCCCGTTACCTGGGAGCCCCTGCCCGCCCTGATGACCGTGGCGGAAGCCACCGCCCCCGGCGCGCCCCTGCTGTTCGAAGACCGGGAAGGCAACATCTTGACCCGTGGGCTGGTCCGCCGGGGCGAAGTCGACGCCGGGCTGGCCGCCGCCGACACCGTGGTCGAAGGCGCCTTCGAAACCCCCTTCGTCGAACATGCCTACATCGAGCCCGAGGCCGGTTACGCGGTGCGGGTGGGCGAGCGGGTGGAAGTGCATGCCTGCACCCAATCGCCGTACATGGACCGGACCGAAGTGGCGAGAATTTTGGGCATCGACGACGAGGCGGTACGCATCGTCCCCACCTCCACCGGCGGCGGTTTCGGTTCCAAGCTGGACCTGTCGGTGCAGCCCTTTCTCGCCGTCGCCGCCTGGGCCTTGAAGCGCCCGGTGCGCATGGCCTATTCGCGGCCCGAATCGATGATCTCGACCACCAAGCGCCATCCGTCGTCGATCAGGATAAGAATTGGCGCCGGCAAGGACGGCAGGCTGAAAGCCCTGGACTACCTTGGGGTTTTCAATACGGGCGCCTATGCGTCGTGGGGGCCGACGGTGGCCAACCGGGTGCCGGTGCATGCCTCTGGCCCCTATGTCATCGCCGATTACCGGGCGCGGAGCGAGGCGGTCCACACCAACGGCCCACCGGCGGGCGCCTTTCGCGGCTTCGGCGTACCGCAAACGGCGCTGGCCCAGGAAGTGATGTTCGACGAACTGGCGGAAAAACTGGGCCTGGACGCGCTGGAATTCCGGCTGTTGAACGCCCTGGACAACGGCCTGCCGACGGTCACCGGCCAGGTGTTCGAAACCGGCGTCGGCTTCCGCCAGTGCCTGGAGGCCCTGAAACCCCACTGGCGGCGGGCCCTGGCGGACGCCGAACGCCACAACGCGGCGGACGACGGCGCCCGCCCGCGCCCGCGGGGGGGTGGCCCGCGTGGGGTTGGAATAGCCGGCATGTGGTACGGCTGTGGCAACACGTCGCTGCCCAACCCGTCGACGATCAAGGTGGGGATCACGGCCGGCGGCAAGGTGGTGTTGTTCCAGGGCGCGGTCGATATTGGCCAGGGGTCGAACACGGTGATAACGCAGATCTGCGCCGACGGGGTGGGCCTGCCCATGGAGCGGTTCGAACTGGTCCTGGGGGACACCGACCTGACGCCGGACGCCGGCAAGACTTCGGCCTCGCGCCAGACCTTCGTTTCCGGCAAGGCCGCCTTGCTGGCCGGACAGGACCTGCGGCGCAACATCCTGGCCCTGAGCAACGCCTCCGGGTCCGCCGACATCGGCCTGGCCGGCCGGCGCCTGACCATCCGCGACGGGGATGGCGAACGCATCATCGATCTCGGTGATTTGGAAGCCGACGGCGGGGGCTTCGTGCTTTGGGGCGAAGGCACCTTCGATCCGCCCACCCAGCCCCTGGATGAAAACGGCCAGGGCGAGCCCTACGCCACCTTCGGCTTCGGCGCCCACATGGTGGAATTGGAGGTCGACACCGGCCTGGGACGCGTCAAGGTGCTGAAGGTGACGGCGGCCCACGACGTCGGCCGGGCGATCAATCCCACCTTGGTGGAAGGCCAGGTGGAAGGCGGCGTGGCGCAAGGCCTGGGCATGGCGCTGATGGAGGAATACCTGCCCGGGCGAAGCGAAAACCTGCATGATTACCTGATCCCGACCATCGGCGACGTGCCGGAAGTCGAAACCATCCTGATCGAGGAAGCCGATCCCCTGGGACCCTATGGGGCCAAGGGAGTCGGCGAACAGGCGTTAATCCCAACGGCGCCGGCGGTGCTGAACGCCATCCGCCACGCCACCGGCGCCCGCCTTCGCGTCCTTCCGGCGACGCCGGAACGCATTCTCCGCGCGATCCAGGAGGCGGGGAAAGGTTGAGATGAAAAAAGCCCAACCCAAAAAAGGGGCCAAAAAGAGGCCCGGGAAAATCCGCTGCGACGCCTGCCCGGTGCTGTGCTACATCGCCGACGGCCGGGCCGGCGCCTGCGACCGGTACGCCAACGAGGACGGCACCCTGGTGCGGGTGGACCCGCTGGTCATCGTCGGGCGGGCCGGCATTGAGGGCCAAAACCTGGTCCAGTTCATGAAGAACGATGGCGATTGGGATGGCGAGCTGATTACCGGAAAGGACAATTTCGTCACCGGAGTCGGCGCCGGGACCACTTATCCCGATTACAAGCCGGCGCCGTTCATCGTTTCCAGCCGCATCGATGGCGTCGATATGGTGACCGTGGTTTCGGAAGCCATCTACAGCTATTGCGGCGTCAAGATAAAGATCGATACGGACCGGCACTTGGGATCCGAGCAGAACACGGTGCGCGCCCAAGGCCAAGCGGTGGGGCACGTGACCACCGGCGAATACGGATCGCAGATGATGTCGCTGGGCGGCGTCCATCACCTGACCGGCGGCGGCAAGAAGGAAGGCCGCGTCACCTGCGACACCCTGATGAACCTGTGCAACGGTCGGGCGGTGGAATTGTCCGTCGACGGCGGGGTTTGCGTCGTCGTCCAGGCGGGCAGGCCGCCGATCATCGATAACGTGGCGGAGGAACGCATGCGGGTCGGCTGCGGTTCCGCCGCCATCGGCATGTTCGCCAAGCAATGGCACGGCCATGTGGACGAAGTGGTGGTGGTGGACGACCACATCACCGGCGTGCTGTCCGAGCACCAAGCGGGAAAAATGCTGGGGGTCGCCGCAACGGGTATCCGCATCAAGGGCCGGCGGTCCACTCCCGGGCGTTATTTCCAGGTGGCGGCACCGGGTTCGGGGTGGGGCGGCACCGACATCGAAGACCCCCTGACCATCCTTGAGGACTTCGACCCCAAAAAGGCAAAGCCCGGAACCACCCTTTTGCTGGTCAGCACCACCGGCGATCACGCCGCCTATTTCGTTCTTGATGATGACCTCAAGCCACAACCGCAAGACATGCCCCCCGCCTTGCAGGCTTCGGTGGAGCGCGTACAGGAAAACTGCGAACCGGCGCTGTGTTCGGTGATGTTCATCGGCGGCGCCGGGGGGTCGTTGCGCGCCGGGGTGACGGAAAATCCGGTCGCCCTGACCCGTTCGGTCAAGGATACCCTGACTTATGTTTCCAGCGGCGGCGCGCCGGTGTTCGTCTGGCCCGGCGGCGGCATCACCTACATGGTCGACGTGACGCAAATGCCGAAACATTCCTTCGGCTACGTGCCGACTCCGGCGATCGTCGCGCCGATCGAATTCACCCTGCGGCTGGACGATTATGAAGCCCTGGGCGGACACATGGCTTCGGTCATTCCCGTGCACGAGGCCCTGGCCGGCGAAGACACCCGCAACATCCACCGGCCCACCGACGTGCCGTGGCCCATGGCGGAGCGCAATTTCCCCTGGGGCAAGAGGGGGGACGGGCCATGAACGGGCCGGTGGGCGGGATGCTTGCCGACGGACGCCGGCTGCACCTGCAGCACGGGCCGATTGATTTGATCATCGAGGCCTTCGGCACCGCCGATGAAATCAAGCGGGCTTATGGGCAGGCGGTGAGGCGGTTTGGTACCGTCCTCGATCAATTGGTGGCCGAACTTCCCGCCCTCAGGAGCCCCGCCGGCGGCGGGGTTCGCCTGGCGGGGCGCATCGCCCGGCGCATGGGGCTGGCGACGGTGCCGCACGGGAAAACCTTCATCACCCCCATGGCGGCGGTGGCCGGCGCCGTCGCCGATGAGGTGCTGGCCGCCATGGTCCGGCAACGTCGCCTTGAAAAAGCCTACGTCAACAACGGCGGTGACATCGCCCTTTACCTGGCCCACGGCGAATCTTTTAAGATCGGCATGGTGACGTCCCAAGTCTCGCCTGCTCTTGATGGCCGCATGACCCTCACCGCCGGCGGCCCGATCAGGGGCATCGCCACCAGCGGGCGCGGCGGGCGCAGCCTGTCTTTCGGCATCGCCGACGCGGTGACGGTTCTGGCCGCCACGGCGGCGGCGGCGGACGCGGCGGCGACCCTGATCGCCAATGACGTGGACCTGCCGGGCCATGCCGCCATCACCCGCGTCCCGGCCCAGGACCTGGACCCGGACAGCGATTTGGGCGAACGCCTGGTAACCGTGACGGTGGGCCCGCTGGCCGGCACCGAAGTGGACCGGGCCCTGGCCGCCGGCCGCCGCGCCGCCGATCGCATGATTGCCCGGGGGCTGATCCACGCCGCCGCCCTTTGCCTGAACGGGCGGGTCCGCTTCGCCGGTAACCGGGGAAATGAAATCAAGGCGGCGCCCGCCGCCGGATACGGGATTGAAAGGGAGACCCTGCATGCCTGATATCGAAATCCGCAAGAAAGTGGTGAGCGTCGAGGAGATTTTCCACGAAGGGGGACCGGCAACCGGCACGCCCCTGCGCCGGGCGGCGGCGCTGGCGGTGATCAAGAACCCCTACGCCGGGCGCTACGTGGAGGACATCATGCCGATGATCGACGCGTTGAAGCCCCTGGGCCTGGAACTGACCGACATGCTGATCGCCGCTTTGGGCGGCGACCCGGCCGTCGTCGAAGGGTTCGGCAAGGGGGCGATCATCGGCGCCGGCGGCGAATTGGAACACGGCGCCCTGTGGCACGCGCCGGGCGGCTATTCCATGCGCGCCCGGTTGAGCGATTCCAAGGCCATCGTGCCATCGAGCAAGAAAGTGGGCGGCGCCGGGACCCGCCTGGACATCCCGGTCACCCACATCAACGCCTCGTACGTGCGCAGCCATTTCGATTCCATCGAGGTCGGCGTCAACGACGCCCCGCGAAGCGATGAAATGCTGGTTGCGCTGGTGATGACCACCGGCCCCCGCATCCACAACCGGGCCGGAGGTTTGAATGCGTCGGATATCAAAGGGGAGGATGGATTGAGATGAGCACCGCGAAAATCCGTAAAATCATGGTCGTGGTCGAAGAAACGATAACCGAGATGGGACGCGCCATCGACCCGCCGACACGCCGCGCCGCCGCCGTCGCGGTGATCGAAAATCCCTTCGCCGGCAAGTACGTGCAGGACCTGGAGCCGCTGATGGACATCGGCGCCGAACTGGGCGGGTTGCTGGGCGAAAAATGCGTCGCCGCCCTGGGTATCGAACCGGCGGCGGCCGAAAGCTATGGCAAGGCCGCCCTGGTGGGCGAGAACGGCGAGTTGGAGCACGCCGCCGCCATCCTGCACCCCAAGCTGGGGGCGCCGCTGCGCAAGGCGGTGGAGAAGGGGGCGGCGCTGGTGCCGTCATCGAAAAAGAGGGGCGGGCCGGGGGCACCCCTGGACATCCCCCTGGGCCACAAGGACGCGGCCTACGTGCGCAGCCACTTCGACGGCATGGAGGTGCGCATCAACGACGCCCCCCGGGCCGACGAAATCATGGTCGCCGTCTGCGTCACCGACAGCGGCCGCCCCCTGCCCCGGGTGGGCGGGCTGGAAGCCGCCGACGCCAAGGGCGAGGACGGACTGCGCTGATCATGAGCGGCCAAACCGAAAAGAAGGCGGAACAAACCTGGAAGCCTTCGGCGGGGCCGGAGCCCTACGTCCTGGAGGACCAGATCGGGTTCATCTTGCGGCGGGTGAACCAGCGCCATACGGGCATCTTCGCCGATCATATCGGCGAGTCGCTGACCCCCACCCAGTTCGCCGCCCTGGTCAAGCTTCATCAAATGGGGTCGTGCACCCAGAATCGCCTGGGGCGAAACACGGCCATGGACGCGGCGACCATCAAGGGGGTCATCGACCGCTTGACCCGGCGCCGGCTGACCCTCACCTGGCCCGACCCCCAGGACCGCCGCCGGGTGCTGGTCGGGCTGACCGCCGCCGGCCTGAAGGTGGTGGAGAAACCCTGCCCCGGGCGCGGGAAATCACCGAACGCACGATGGCCCCCCTGGACGAAGAAGACCGCAAGACCCTGACCCGGCTGCTGGAGAAACTGTCTTGAGATGATGGATCCCCAAGGAAGAAAGTAAGGGAGGCCTAAAAGGGAGAAATGGAATGACGAAACACAAGCTTGTCATCCGCGACATCGGCCTGATGTTAAGCGGCGACCTGGACAACCCCATTCTCGACGCCGACGCCATCGTCGCCGTCGATGGCCGCATCACCGCCGTGGGCAGGCAAAAGGACGTGGACACCGGAGGCGCCGACGTGGTGGTGGACGCCAAGGGCACCACCCTTTGCCCCGGCCTGATCGACAGCCACGTCCATCCGGTGGCCGGCGACTGGACGCCCCGCCAAAGCCAGTTCAACTGGATCGACAGTTGCCTGCATGGCGGGGTGACGACCATGGTTTCCGCCGGCGAGGTGCACATGCCGGGGCGGCCGAAGGATACGGTGGGCCTGAAAGCCATGGCCATCACGGCCCAGCGGGCGTTCGATAACTTCCGCCCCAACGGGGTCAAGGTCCACGCCGGCGCGCCGGTGATCGAACAGGGCATGGAGGAACATGATTTCAAGGACCTGGCCGAAGCCGGGGTCAAGCTGTTGGGCGAGGTCGGCCTGGGCAGCGTCAAGGCCGGTGACGAAGCAAAAAAAATGGTCGCCTGGGCCCGCAAGTACGGCATCCAGAGCACCATCCACACCGGCGGGCCGTCCATCCCCGGTTCAGGACTGATCGACAAGGATGTCGTGCTGGAAGCCGACGCCGACATCATCGGCCACATCAACGGCGGCCACACCGCCCTGCCCGACGACCAGATCCTGTGCCTTTGCGAACAATGCCAACGCGCCATCGAAATCGTCCACAACGGCAACGAGCGCGCCGCGTTGGTCGCCCTGCGCGCGGCCAGGGAACTGGGCCAGATGGAACGGGTGATCCTGGGCACCGACGCGCCGGCGGGATCGGGGGTTCAGCCGTTGGGCATCCTGCGCATGGTTTCCATGCTGTCGAGCCT
The DNA here is from genome assembly GCA_024278615.1 of Alphaproteobacteria bacterium. Classification (GTDB taxonomy): domain Bacteria; phylum Pseudomonadota; class Alphaproteobacteria; order Rhodospirillales; family 2-02-FULL-58-16; genus JAJRSS01. The sequence goes on along the minus strand of JAJRSS010000220.1, from coordinate 8,168 downwards.
GGGCGACGTGCCGGCGGAAACGGCGTTCTGCTTCGCCACCGGCAACACCGCCCGCATGCGCGAACTGGACTGCGGCCTGATCGAGGTCGGCCGGGCGGCGGATTTCATCATCATGGACCGGGCCCAGCACACGGCCGGCGCCACCCTGCTGGAAAGCGTCCGCCTGGGTGACGTGCCCGGCGTCGGCATGACCATCATCGACGGCGTCGTCCGCACCCATCGCAGCCGCAACACGCCGCCGGCCACCCAATTGCCGGAAATCATCGGCGCCTGACAGTCGGGGGAGGAAGCATCATGGTAAATCTTGATATCAACAAGGATACGGACGCCCTGGTGGTTATCGACGTGCAGAACGATTTCTGTCCCGGCGGCGCCCTGGCGGTGGCCGGCGGGGATCAGGTGGCGCCGCTGAGCAACAAGCTCATGTCCGCCTTCGATCATGTTTTATTGACCCAGGACTGGCACCCGGCGGACCACGGCTCTTTTGCCTCCAGCCATGAAGATAAAGCGCCCTTCGAAACCGTTGACGCACCCTATGGCGCGCAGACCCTGTGGCCCGATCATTGTGTTCAGGGAACGCCAGGGGCGGAATTTCACGGCGGCCTTGAAAGCGACCGGGCGGAGTTGGTGATCCGCAAGGGATTTCGCCGGGCCATCGATTCCTATTCGGCATTTTATGAAAACGATCACAGCACGCCGACGGGGTTTGCCGGGTATTTGCGGGAGCGGGGGTTCAAGAGGCTATTCATGACCGGCCTCGCCACTGATTTCTGCGTCGCCTATTCCGCAATAGATGCCTGCAAGGAGGGCTTCGGCGTTTTTGTCATCGAAGACGCCTGCCGGGCCATCGACATGGACGGCTCCCTCGCCGCCGCCTGGGACCGGATGACCGCCGCCGGGGTGGAGCGCATCAAAAGCAAGGAGATTCTCGGCTGATGCGACAAGCCCTGCCCACCAGTTTGCGATTGCTCTTGTTGGCTTTCCCCGCCGTGATCGCGGTGGGCGCGGCCCATGCCCACACCAGCGAGCGCGCCTATATCCTGCTGCTGCCGACGAACCTTTACATTTTCGGCGGCGCGGCGGTGGTCGGCCTTTCCTTCGTGGTGATGATGCTGATCCCGAAGCAGGGGCGACGGTGGTTCGAACAGGCCCGCTGGCGGCTGGGCGCCCTGCCCCGGCGGTCGCCCGTCATCCCCAGCCTGTTGACGTTCGCCGTTTTGGCCGCCCTGGTGGCGGCGGGCCATGTCGGCAGCCGCGATCCCCTGGCCAATCCGCTGACCATGGCCGTATGGAGCTTGTGGTGGGTGGGGTTTACTTTTCTTTGCGCCCTGTTCGGCAACCTGTGGGCGTGGCTTAACCCGTGGCGGGGTGCTTACCGGGTACTTATGGCCATCGGGCCGCTTCGCCCTTGGCGGCACAACCCGCCGCTGGAATATCCCGCCTGGCTGGGCCACTGGCCGGCGGTGGTCTTGTTTTTTGCCTTCGCCTGGTTCGAACTGGTCCATCCGGCCCCCCAGGACCCGGCCCTGATCGCCAACGGGGTGATGTTTTACGCCGCCATCACCCTGTCCGGCATGGTGCTGTTCGGCGAACCGACGTGGTTGAGGGGTGGCGAAGCCTTTTCCGTTTTCTACCGCATGGTCGGCTGGCTGTCCCCCATTGATCAGGAAGAGGACGGATCAGGTTCCGGCGGGCGCGCCGTAGCGCTGACGTTTCCCGGGGCTCGGCTGTTGAGGATCGGCGCCCTTCCCCTCAGTGGCATTGCCTTCGTGGTGCTGGCCTTGTCGTCCGTTTCCTTCGACGGCCTGTCACGCACCTTCTGGTGGCTGGACCTGATCGGCGTGAACCCCATGGAATATCCGGGGCGCACCGTCCTGATGGGCGCCGGCACGGCCGGGTTGCTGGGCATGTTCACCGCCCTGATGGCGGCCTATACGGCGGCCGTCGGGCTGGGCCGCGTCATGACCGGGGCGATGGATGACGCGGGCGAACACCTGGGCCGGTTTATCACCGCCATCATCCCCATCGCCTTCGGCTATCACTTCGCCCACTACCTGCCCGAATTCCCGGTCGATGTTCAATACGCCGTGGCGGCGCTGTCGGACCCGTTCGGATTGGGGTGGAACCTGCTTGGCGCCCGCGGCGTCCATGTAAATGCGGCGTTCCTGGGCGATCACTATTGGGTGCAGTTGATCTGGTACGTGCAGGTCGCGGTCATCGTCATCGCCCACGTGGTGGCGGTCGGCGTCTCCCATTTCCTCGCCCTCTCCCCGGATTTGGACGATGGGCCGCAAAGGCGCCGGGCGGCGGTCAGCCAAATCCCGATGACGGTTTTGATGATCGGCTACACGTCGTTCGGGCTGTGGCTGCTTTCCACGCCGGTGATCGGATAGGCACAGGGGTAGGTAAAATCGGAATTTGCGGTTTTGGAAGTCCCGCAACATTTGCGTGAACGTGTACTTCCAATTGTCGAGGTGGTAATTTTTGAACCACGAACTCAACGGGAGAGAAACGGAGCAGGGAGTTAATCATGACCAAAAGGAAAAACGAAAACAGCGAAGCTGAAACAAATAAGAGCGGCATGGCCATCACCCGGCGCGCCGCGCTTACAGGGACTCTGGCGGGCGTCGGCGCTTTGGCGGGTGCAGCCCTTATCGGCGGGGGAACCGGCCCATTGATCAAATCGGCGCGGGCCCACACGGGCGGCAGCGCGGACAGGCCGATCAAGCTGGGCTTTCAGGTGCACCGCACGGGTATCGGCGCCGCCTATGGCCGCTGGTACGAACGGACGACGGTGGCGGCGGTGAAGCTGATCAACTCCATGGGCGGCATCGCCGGGCGGCCGATCGAACTGGTGATCGAAGACGACGGCACGGACCCCAAGCGGGGCGCCGAAGTGGTCGAGAAGCTGGCCACCAAGCACAATGTGGAGTTCATTTTCGGCACCTTGTTCTCGCACGTGGTGATCGGTTCGGCGCCCCGCGCCGGGGAGCTGAAGATTCCCTATTTCGTCGTCAGCGAGGGCTACCACGTGGCTTCGGGCATGTTGAACCGTTACGTGTTCCAGCCGGGGATTACGGACGTGCGCTCGCAGATTACGGCCATCTCGTCGTGGGTGCTGGGCAACCTGGGCAAGAACGTGGCGATGATCTATCCCGATTACGCCTTCGGCTATAACCACCGGGATTACTTCAGCGCCGCGGCCAAGGCCCAGGGCGGCAAGATCAGCGTGCTGCTGCCCATACCGCCGACGGAAACTTCCTACACCAAGTACTTCGCCCGCATCCCATCGGACACGGAAGTTATCTACCACGTCATGGTCGGACCGGGCGTGCTGACCTTCGTCAAGGAAATGGGCGAGCACTTCGGCTCCAAGCGGCCGAAGATCTTCGGTTTTCTCGATTCCCTGGAAGCCGTGGACATGGCCAGCCCCGGGCTCGAATACCTCGAAGGCACCCATTTCTGGGAAGGCATGCCCCGGTACGCGGGCGGCATCGACACCCCCCACGAACGGTTCTACCGCCAGGCGGTGGGCGTCAACGACGCCGGCGCCAGCATCCAGAACCCCAAGGATGTCTCCACCTATTCCCACATGTTCGGCTGCTGGGAGACCCTGTTCTTCATCAAGGATGCGGTGGAACAAAGCGGCTACCAGGACCGTTCGCCCAAGGACGTGGCGAGGCTGATCGAAACCAGCGAAGGGTTCCAGTGGCTCAACGAGGGCATCGCCCATCCACAAGGGGCGAAGAAGTTCGACGGCAGGCTGCACCAGTGCTTCGGGCCCCAGTTCATCTCCAAGGTGGAGAACGCGAAGTTGCGCGTGGTGCACCGGACCTCGATCGAGGACGGCCTCTATGCGCCCGAAGCGAATTACACCAAGCAATCGCTGTAACCCCGTCTCGGCGGCAATGACCGGCGCCGGGCGCGGGGGGAAGGCGACAACTCCCCGGGCCCGGCTCCTTCATCGCCGCCCGTTCATGATTCTTCTCCCGATAAAGCCTTTGCCAATGCCATTGCCCGGTTTTCCATGAATTTCGGACCCCACCTTTTCCTCGCCGTGCTGGAAGGCACGGTCTCGGCCTTTGTGCTCGCCGTCACCGCCCTGGGGCTTTCCCTGGTGTTCGGCGTCATGCGGGTGGTCAATGTCGCCCACGGCGTGTTTTTCATGCTCGGCGCGGTGCTCGCCTGGTGGAGCGCCAGCATCGTCGGCGGCCAGCCCCTGTTGGGCTTCGGACTGGCGATGATCGTAGCCCCATTGGTGGTCGGCGCGGTCGCCGTGGCCGCCGACTGGCTGATCCTCAGGCGCGTCAATTACAACCCGGAAAGCACCATCGTCGCCACCATCGGGCTTCTTTATATCATCGAGCAGATGGTCCTCATTCTTTACGGGCCGGACGCCCGCCCGGTCCCGGCGCCCGTATATTTCCGCGTCTCTTTCCCGTGGTTCGGCTATTCGGGCTACAAGCTGGTGGTCATCGCCGCCTCGGCGGTGTTGTTGCTGGGCACCTGGTACGGCATGTCGAAAACCAAACTGGGTCTTTACATGCGGGCGACCCAGCAGGATTCCCAGATGGCCCAGGCCTTCGGTGTGCCGGTGCGGCGCATCTACGCCACCGCCTTCGCCCTGGGTGCCATGCTGGCGGCCATGGCCGGGGTGCTGATCGTGCCCGTGCAGCAGGCCCATTACCTGATGGGAATGGACCCCTTGCTGCTGTCGTTCATCGTCGTCATCATCGGCGGGCTGGGGAGCCTTCGCGGCACCATCATCGCCGCCTTCATCGTCGGCATGAGCGACGGCATCATCTCGGTCTTCTTCTCCCCCACCCTGGCGAAAATACTGGCCACCCTTTTGGTCGCCATGGTCCTGGTGATCCGGCCCGGCGGGCTGTTCGGGGAGGAAGAACCATGAGGCGGCACGGGGCGGCGAAAATCATTGTCCTGCACCTGGGCGTCATCGGGCTGTTGTTTCTGGCGCAGTTCTTCCTGCCCGCCTATCACCAATCAAACGCCATCCGCATCATGGTGCTGGCCACCTATGCGGTCGGCTATAACGTGCTGATGGGTTACACGGGCCTGTTGAGCCTGGGCCACGCGATGTTTTTCGCCGCCGGTCTGTATGGCGCCGGATTGACCATCTATTACCTGGATTTCACCCCCCTGCAGGGCGTCGGCTTCGGCATCCTGAGCGCGTGCGCGCTGTCTTTTGTTTTCGGCCTGCTGGCGCTGAGGGCGAGAGGCATCGCCTTCTTGATCGTCACCATGATGTTCGCCCAGGCCTTGTTCCTGACCACCCTTTATTTCAATGAAATCACCCTGGGCGACCAGGGTTTCGTGCTGTCGGAGAAGCTCAGAACCATGACCATCGGCGGGGCGGTGGTGAAATTTTCCGATCCGGTGGTCAAATACAATTTCGCCCTGATGGTATTTTCCGCCTGCCTGCTGCTGACCCTGGTCCTGGCGCGGTCGCCGGTGGGGCGGGTCTTGGTCGCCATCCGCGAGAACGAGGCCCGCACCCGCATGCTGGGCTATGACACCGAGCGGTATAAATTGCTGTCCCTGGTCATTTCCGGGACCATTTCGGGGGTTTCGGGGGCCGCTTATGCCCTGTTGTTCGCCTACATCGGTTCGACCTTCGCCACCATCCAGTATTCCATCTTCCCCCTGTTGTGGGTGCTGCTGGGCGGCGTCGGCACCACCTTGGGGCCGCTGGTGGGGACGGCGCTGATGTTTTACCTGATCGATATTTCCAGCGACTACACGTCGAGTTACCTGCTGGTGGTGGGCGCCGTCCTGCTGGTCCTGGTCCTCTGGTTCCCCAAGGGGATTCTGGGAACCCTGCGCGAAAGGTGGCTTTCATGGCTGCCGTGACTCTGTTGGAAACTTCGGCGCTGTGCAAGCGCTTCGGCGGCTTGCAGGCGGTGCGCGAGGTGAACTTCAGCCTCGCCCAGGGCGAAATCCGCGCCATCATCGGACCCAACGGCGCCGGCAAGACCACCCTGGTCGGCATCATCAGCGGGCGCATCAAGCCGTCGTCCGGGACCATCACCTTCAAGGGCGAAGACATCACCCGGTTGAAATCCTGCCAGCGGGTGATGCGCGGCATCGTCTATACCTTCCAGGTGACCAGCGTTTACGCCACCCTGACCTGTTACGAAAACGTGGCGCTGGCCGCCCAGCGCCGTCTGATGACCGGCGCCAAGGGATTTTTAACCCTGGGCGAAGCGGCCATCGCCGAACGGGTGGAAAGCGCCCTGGACGCGGTTGGCCTGGCCGCCAGCATGGAGCGGCCGGCCGGTGAGCTGCCCTATGGCTACCAGCGCTTGCTGGAGATCGCCATGGGCCTGGCCCTGGAGCCGGAACTTTTGATCATGGACGAGCCCACCCAGGGCCTGGCGGAAGAGGAAATCGCCGAATTTTGCGCCCTTACCCGCAAGATCGCCGGGCGGGCGACGGTGTTGTTGATCGAACACAACATGCCGGTGGTTTTGCAACTGGCGCATAAAATCACCGTCATGGACCGGGGAACGGTCATCGCCGAAGGCACGCCGGCGGAGATCGAGGCGGACGCGGAAGTCCAGCGCGCCTATTTGGGGACGTGATGCTGCGGCTTGATTCCATCAACTGCTTTTACGGCAAGATCCAGGTGCTGCGGGACATCTCCCTGCACATCGCGCCGGGCGAGATCCTCGGCCTGCTGGGGCGCAACGGCGCCGGCAAGACCACCCTGCTGGGCGCCATCATGGGGTTGATCAAGGCAGGTTCGGGCAGCATCCAGCTGGACGGCAATGAGTTGACCGGACTGCCCGCCCATCAAATCCCCAAGTTGGGCGTCGCCTATGTGCCTCAGGGGCGGCGGCTGTTCGCCGAAATGAGCGTCGAGGAAAACCTGCGCATGGGCCTGCTGGCCAATGACCAGGGCCAGGAGACTCTCGATTGGGTGCTGGGCCTGTTTCCGGCGCTGACCGAGCGGCTGAACCAGAAAGCCGGCACATTGAGCGGCGGCGAACAGCAGATGCTGGCCACCGGCCGGGCCTTGTGCCTGGGGCCCAAACTGTTGCTGCTGGACTAGCCCAGCGAAGGGCTGATGCCCCGCATCGTCGAACAGATCCTGGATACGGTGGGCCGGATGAAGGACCACGGCGTTTCCGTGCTGATCGTCGAACAGAAGGTCGAGGCGGCGTTGAAGATCGCCGACCGCATCGCCTTCCTGGAACACGGCGCCATCCAGCACCAGGCGACGCCGGCCGAGCTGAACGCCGACCCGGAACCCCTGAGCCGTTATGTGGGGATACGGCGGTAGGGTGACATACAAAGGCCGCCTAAGCCTTCTTCGCCACAATAAACACGGCTTTGCCCTTGCCCGGCGGTTGCCATTGGTGGTCGATTTTAAAACCGGCATCGGTCATACCGGCTTGCAATTCTTTCCTGGTAAATACGTTGAGCCTCAAACCAATGATTTTCAGAATCGGCGTAATAATCTTAAAATACTTCATCTTATCGCCAACGCATGCCGTACTGGAGACGAAAATGCCGCCCGGTTTGAGCATTTTATAAACCTTGGCGATGACCTCGTCATAGTTATCCAATAAGTGCAAAATACTGAGCCCCAACACCGCATCGAAGGTTTGATCGGGCGCGGTGAACGCATCGATGGTCGATCGTTCAAAGGTTATATTTTCGATATTTTTTGCGTCAGCCTTACACCGGGCGATTTCAATCATTTTCGATGAAATATCAATTGCTTGAATATGTTTCACATAAGGCGAATGGGTGATGGCGGTCGACCCTGTGCCGCAACCAAACTCCAACACCTCCATTTCCGGGCGAAAGTATTCGCGGGTGACCTGCAGCTTTTTCTGGTAAGCCGCCTCATCGGCAACGGGTGTTTTCGAATAGCGTTCCGCCATTTTTTCCCAGAAAAAAGATCGTTCCATTATTATCCTCTGAATATTTGACTAGGGTGTGGACTCATAAATGACGGCGAGCCGAACGCCAAACAAGTGGGACCACCTCGTTCTTGGTTGTCAGGAAACTAAACCACTACCGGCTGACGCCGGTAGGTTTCCTATTGGAGCGGATCTCCAGATACTGAAGTATGATATCGTCAGTGACATTGCCGCTGGTGGACGAGAAATATCCCCGCGCCCAGAACCGCCTTCCCCAATAGC
>JAJRSS010000219.1 GCA_024278615.1 Alphaproteobacteria bacterium | reverse complement strand
CAGAACGAAAACCAGACCCTGGCGTCGATCACCTTCCAGAACTATTTCCGCCTCTACCCCAAGCTGGCCGGCATGACCGGCACGGCGATGACCGAGGCCGGCGAATTTTCCGAAATCTACAAGCTGGAAGTGGTGGACGTTCCCACCAACGAGCCCTGCATCCGCGACGACATGGACGACGAGGTGTACCGAACCGGGGCGGAGAAAAACAACGCCATCGTCAAGCACATCGCGGAGTGCCAGAAAAAAAAGCAGCCGGTACTGGTGGGCACGGTCAGCATCGAGAAATCGGAATACCTGTCCACCCTGCTGAAAAAGGCCAAGGTCAAGCACAACGTGCTCAACGCCCGCTACCACGAACAGGAAGCCTATATCATCGCCCAGGCCGGCGCTCCCGGCAGCGTCACCATCGCCACCAACATGGCCGGCCGCGGCACCGATATCCAACTGGGCGGCAACGTCGACATGCGCATCGACCAGGAACTGAACGGCATTACCGATGAGGCGGCGCGCGAGAAAGCCATCCAGCGCCTGCGCGACGAGGTGGCGGCCAACCGCAAGATCGTGATCGAGGCGGGGGGTCTGTTCGTGCTCGGCACCGAACGCCATGAAAGCCGCCGCATCGACAACCAACTGCGCGGCCGCTCGGGGCGTCAGGGTGATCCGGGCGCGTCGGGGTTTTACCTTTCCCTGGAAGACGACCTGATGCGCATTTTCGGCTCCGAACGCATCGACAGCATGTTGCAGAAGCTGGGCCTGGAGGACGGCGAGGCCATCGTTCACCCGTGGGTCAACAAGGCCCTGGAAAAAGCCCAGCAGAAGGTCGAGGCGCGCAACTTCGAAATCCGCAAGAACCTTTTGAAGTTCGACGACGTGATGAACGACCAGCGCAAGGTCATCTACGAACAGCGCAAGGAACTGATGGCGGCCGACGACGTGTCGGAAGACGTCACCGGCATGCGCCATGAAATCATCGGCGAAATGGTGTCGCGCTGCATCCCGCCAAAAGCCTACGCCGAACAATGGGATATGGACGCCCTGCACGAGGAAGTGCTGCGGGTGCTGGCCCTGGACCTGCCGGTCGCCGAATGGGCCAAGGAAGAGGGCATCGCCGAGAGCGAAATCCGCGAACGGCTGATCGACGCCGCCGACCGCAAGATGGCCGAAAAGGCCGCCAACTACGGCCCCGAAGTCATGCGCAGCGTGGAGAAAAGCCTGGTCCTGCAGATGCTGGACCAGTTGTGGAAGGACCACCTGTTGTCCCTGGACCACCTGCGCCAGGGCATCGGGCTGCGCGCCTATGGCCAGCGCGACCCGCTCAACGAATACAAGGGCGAAGCCTTTTCCCTGTTCGAGGCGATGCTGGATTCCCTGCGCGAACGGGTGACCGAATTCTTAGCCCACGTTGAATTCCAACTGGCTCCCAGCGAAGACGAGATGTTCGCCCGCGCCCCCCAGGACACCATCGAAACCCGCCAGGACCCCGCCTTCCAGGAAGGCCCGCCGGATCAGGCCAACGCCCAGTGGGCGGCGACGCCCATCCGCAGCCGCCAGGCGGCGGCGGAGCGGGACCCGGACGACCCCGGCACCTGGGGCCGGGTGGCCCGCAACGCCCCCTGCCCCTGCGGCGCCGGCAGGAAATACAAGCACTGCCACGGCAAGGTGGTCTAGGCACTCATTTCCCTCAATAAATTAAGGGGACACAATACTTAATTCCCGGACGAATTTTACCTCGGCCACCACCATGAGATCGAATTAAGTATTGTGTCCCCTTAATTCCATACCGGGGCGCGTTTTGACACCTACTCGCCGTAAATGTGTTTCCAACTGTGACTTCGAAACGCCGGGGTACAGAAACGAATCCCAGTTTAGGATGCCCGGATCCTTGGCCGCCGTCTCGCCCATTGCCACAATCCAAAAAAGCAAACCAAGCGCGAACTTGTTGACAGTCGTTGATCTGCCCATCATCACCGCCTCCTAATACCAGCGAGCATTAAGTTCCGGGGACACAATATTTAATTCCCAAATGAATCTTACCTCGGCCACCACCGTGAAATCGAATTAAGTATTGTGTCCCCTTAATTACCCTTAATTACCTTTCTTCGGCTTTGGGCCGGGCTTGCGGCGCTTGAGGGCGCGGCCAAGCGAACTCTCAAGCCGCCCGACGAAATCCTCCGAGCCCAGGGGCCGCCCAGTGCGTTCGTGGGCGCGGAGCGCCGCCGTGTCGTCCTTGTCCACTCCACCGGCGAGGAACCCGCACCAATCCTCCACCAGGTCGAGCAGAGGCCGGACTTTGACCAGGCCATCGTCCTTGCCGCCCAGGTGCGCCCGGGCGCTGGACCACCGCCAATCCCGGGCCCGGCGTTTGAGCTTTGCCCGCACCGGGTTGAGCTCGACATAACGGGCGGCGGCGAGCATGTACGATTCGTCCATGGGAAAAGAGGCGAAGCGCCCCTGCCAAAGATAGCCGCGCCAATCCCGCCGAAAATTGATAAGCCGGGTATAGCGGCGGTGCGCCTCGCCTATTGCGTGGGCGAGGCTTTCAGCGTCCGGCGGCACGACGATCAGGTGAACGTGGTTGGGCATCAGGCAATAGGCCCAGACGGCGACGCCGGCGGCGGCGCAATGTTCCGCCATCAAAGACTTGTAAGTCTCGTAGTCTCCATCCCCAAAAAAGACCTTTTGGCGCCGATTGCCCCGTTGGGTGATGTGATGGGGCAGGCCCGGCGCCACTACCCGAGCCAGTCTTGCCATCGGATTATTCTAACCAATAATTAAGGGGACACAATACTTAATTTAATTTCTCGATAGCGGTTGAGGTAAAATTCATCCGGGAATTAAGTATTGTGTCCCCTTAATTATCCCAGGACACCATCGAAACCCGCCAGGACCCCACCTTCCAGGAAGGCCCGCCGGATCAGGCCGAAGCCCAGTGGGCGGCTATCCAGGGCCGCCATTGCCGGTTACAACCCTCTGGCCGGAGAAACCCGGCGAAGGCGCGTTCGGCGGCGAGGGCGGCAAGGACTGAATGACCGACACCCCGGAACCCCAACAAGACCCCCAGCCCCGTTTCGGCGAGTTCGTCGTGCGGACGGCGCTGATGATTTCGCTGGTCGCCCTGTCCATCGATGCCATGTTGCCGGCCCTGCCGCTCATCGGCGCCGACCTTGGGGTGCGACACGCCAACGACAACCAGCTGGTCATTTCCGCCCTGTTCCTGGGCCTCGCCGCGGGCCAGTTGATCTATGGGCCGCTGTCCGATAGCACGGGCCGCAAGCCGCCCATTTATGCCGGGTTTTTGCTTTTCGCCATGGGCTGCGTTCTTTCCATCGTGGCGTCGAGTTTTCCCATGATGCTGGCCGGCCGTTTTTTGCAGGGGTTGGGCGCCGCCGGACCCCGCACCGTCGCCATCGCCATGGTGCGCGACCGCTACGAGGGCCGCGCCATGGCCCGGGTCATGTCCATGATCATGGCGGCGTTCATCCTGGTCCCCGCCGTGGCGCCGGCGCTGGGCCAAGGCATACTCTTCATCGCCCCGTGGCGGGCCATTTTCGGCGTGTTGCTGGCCCTCGCCCTGATCGTCTCGGCTTGGTTCGGACTGCGCCAGCCCGAAACCCTGCCGCGAAACCTGCGCCGGCCCTTTTCCCTCGGACGGATCGGTCTTGCGATGCGCGAGACGTGCTTCAACCGGGTCGCCTTCGGCTACACCGTCACCGCCGGGCTGATCTTCAGCGCCCTGGTCGGCTACTTAAATTCGGCCCAACAGATCTTCCAGGAGCACTTCGCCCTGGGCGCCCGGTTTCCCCTCTATTTCGGCGCCCTGGCCCTTTCCATCGGCGCCGCGTCCTTCCTCAACGCCCGGCTGGTCATGCGCTATGGCATGCGGCCCTTGTCGTGGTGGGCGCTGCAGGTATTTACCGCCGTTTCCATCGCCTTCCTCCTGTGGGCGGGCTTTTTACGGGCAAGCGCCGGGGCGGAAAACCTGCCCCTTTGGGCGGTGATGACCTGGGGCATGACCGCCTTTTTCGCCATGGGCATCCTGTTTGGAAACTTCAACGCCATGGCCTTGGAATCACTGGGCCATATCGCCGGCGTCGCATCTTCGGTGGTGGGCTTTCTGACCACCCTCATCTCCTTGTTACTGGGCGCCCTGATCGGCCAAGCGTATAATGGAACGGTGTTGCCGCTGGTCGGCGGGTTCGCCCTTTTGGGCGCGGCCTCGCTTTTGGTCATGCATTGGGCCGAGCGGGGACGGAAAACGTCATAGGAACATCGGCCAGCCTGCCGATTCCAAATTGCGAATCTGTAACTCATTGAAATATTTTACTTTTAGCACCACCGGTCGGAAAGCAGGAGAAATGTCACCGGAACACAGGCAGCAATATCAGGGTGTTAAATACCCTTAAATACTAATCGACGAAGATATCGACTCGGTATTTTACCGGTCAAATTAATGGCCAATACAGTGGCCAAAACAGCGGAAAGGCACCCCGATCCATGGAAATGGAGACCGTCTTCGACGAGGAAACGGACTTCCAGATCGACGAACAGACCCTCGCCTGGACCGTTCGGCTTATGACGGCGCTGAAAAACCGGCTTTCCATCAATATCGAGCTTCATTGTTCGGATGACCTGCTGGAAGACGGGCAGATTTTCCTGTTCAACCATTTCGCCCGCTTCGAAACCTTCATCCCCCAATTCCTGTTCTACCTGAAAAACGGCACCCATTGCCGGTCCATCGCCGCCCATGAATTCTTCCGCAAAGGGGATACCTTTTCCAACTACCTGATGGACCTGGGCGCCGTGCCCAACAACCATCCGCGCCTGCTGCCATTCCTGGCCGAGGAGTCGCTGCGTGGACGCAAGGTCATCATTTTTCCCGAGGGCGGCATGGTCAAGGACCGCAGCGTCATCGATAGCGACGGGGATTACAGCGTTTATTCCCGCACCGCCGACAACCGGCGCAAGCACCACACCGGCGCCGCCGTCCTCGGCCAGACCCTGGACGCCTTCAAGGTCGGCATCCAGGAACTGGACAAAGCCGGCGAACGCGAGCACCTGGAACGGTGGGTCCGTATTTTGAAACTGGGAAGCGTGGAGACGCTGCTGGCGGCGGCGCGCCAGCCAACCTTGATCGTTCCCGCCAATATCACTTTCTACCCCATCCGCGTCAGTTCCAACATCCTTCAGCGCGGCGCCGATTTCTTCGCCAAAAAACTGAGCCGGAAAATGACCGAGGAATTGCTGATCGAGGGCAATATCCTGCTCAAGGACACGGACATGGACATCCGCATGACCGATCCCGTCCGGCCGTCCAAACGGTGGCGGATATGGGACCGCTTAATCCTTCGCCGGCTGGTGCGCCGCGCTTCGTCCATGGATGAGTTGTTCGTCAGGGGAACCGGCGACAGCCGGGGGCGGAAGCTGGCCATTTTCATGTGTATCGGACGCCATGTGCGGCCCCTGCGCGACCTGTACATGAAACGCATGTACGACCACGTCACCCTCAACCTGAGCCACCTTGCCTCGCGGCTGATCATGAAGTTCGTCGAGCGGGGCGAGACAGAGATGGACGCCCACCTGTTCCATAAAATTCTTTATATCGCCATCAAGAATGCCCAGAAGAAGCCCTCCATCCACCTGCACCACAGCCTGCTCAACCCGGAATCCTATTACGGGGTGATCGACGGCAACTGCAAGGGGCTGGAACAGTTCATGTCGTCCGAGGCCTGTTCCGAACTGATCCAGCGTGAAAACGGCCGCTACCGTTTCCTTCCCAAGCTAAAAGCCGAAAGCAAATTCGATACCATCCGGCTGGAAAACCTGATCGCCGTCTACGCCAACGAGATGGCGCCCATCACCGATGCCTGCGAAGCCCTGGATGACGCCATCGAGGCCGCCCACACCACGCCCAAGGAAGCGTTCGCAACCATGATGTTCGACGACGAGCTGCTTTCCTACCAATGGGACAGGAAAATTTTTTCCAAGCCCGAATACGAGGAAATCAACACCCAGGAAACGGCCACCGAAAGCGGCCAGCCCTTCCTGCTGATGCCGGAAAAGTCCAACGGCGTGGGCATCGTCCTGGCGCACGGGTTTCTCGCTTCGCCGGCCGAGGTGCGGGGCTTCGCCGAAAAACTGCTGGCCGCCGGCCACCCGGTGATCGGGGTGCGGCTGAAAGGCCACGGAACCTCGCCCTGGGACCTGCGGGACCGGAATTGGAAGAACTGGCAGATGCCCATCCGCAAGGGTTACCGCATCATGGCGGCGCTGACCGGCAGGGTCGCTCTCGTCGGGTTTTCCAGCGGCGGCGCCCTGTCGCTGATTTATGCCTCGGAGCATCCGGAAAAACTGGCCGGCGTGGCGGTCATTTCCGCGCAGCTGAAATTCCGCAACAAGAACCTGATCTTCGTCCCCCTGATCCACGGCGCCAACAAGGTGGCCCAGTGGCTGCCGTACCTGGAAGGGGTCATGCCCTTCCGCGTCAACGAATCGGAACACCCCCGCATCAACTACCGGAACATGGCCATTCGCGGCCTGTACGAATTGCGGCGCATGGTGGACAAGCTGAAGAACCGACTGGGCAAGGTGGAGTGCCCGGTGTTGATCGTCCAGGGCGACGAGGACACGGTGGTCGACCCGAAAAGCGCCGACCTGATTTACCAAAAGCTGGGCTCGCGGGATAAGACCATCCACATGGTGCCGTCCAAGCGCCACGGCATCCTGAACGAAGACATCGGCGATACCCACGACGCGGTGTTGGCCTTCGCCGCTTCCCTGGTCGAAGGGCGGACCCGGGAAAAGGCCAACGCCTTAGGAGCCCACCCCATGAGCGCCCCATGAGCACCAAGACCAACCGCCCCTGGCTGCGGGCATATCCCGAAACCGTCGCCTGGGACGGACCCATCCGAACCGGTCCGGTGTTCGGGTTGATGGAGCGTTCGGCCGAACGCTTCCCCGATCGCCCGTGCCTGGATTTCCTCGGCCGCCGGTACACCTACGCGGAAACCCTCGACCTGGTGAACCGGGCGGCCAGGGGGTTTCAGGACTTGGGCGTCGGCCGGGGAACCCGGGTCGGCCTGTGCCTGCCCAACTCCCCTTATTTCGTCATCTGCTATTACGCCATCCTCAAGGCCGGCGGAACGGTGGTAAATTTCAATCCCCTCTACGCCCGCGACGAAATGGCTTATCAGGTGGAGGATTCGGTTGTCCGCATCATGGTCACCCTGGACCTGAAGCAGATTTACCCCAAGGTGGCCCGGCTTTTGCGGTCCACCGGCCTGGAGAAAATCGTCGTCTGCCCCATGCGCGACATCCTGCCGGCCTTGAAGGGCATGCTTTTTTCCGTCCTCAAGCGAAGCCAGCTCGCCCCCATCCCCGACGACGAAGCGCACCTTGCCTTCGCCACCCTGACCGGCAACGGCGGCGGCGTGGCGGCGGTGACCATCGCCCCCGAAACGGATATCGCCGTCCTGCAATATACCGGCGGCACCACCGGCACGCCCAAGGGCGCCATGCTGACCCATGCCAACGTCACCGCCAACACCGAACAAATCCGCCTGTGGTCGCCCAACCTGGAGCCCGGACAGGAGCGCATGCTGGCGGTGATCCCCTTCTTTCACGTCTTCGCCATGACCGTGGCCATGAACCTGGGCATTGCCACCGGCGCCGAGCTGATCCTGCTGCCCCGCTTCGAACTGGATCAGGTGATCAAGACCATCGATGAAAAAAAGCCCACCTTGTTCCCCGGCGTGCCGACCATTTTTTCCGCCATCGTCCACGCCCCGGATGCGGCCAAAGCCGATCTTGCGTCGCTGAAGTTCGGCATTTCCGGCGGCGCGCCCCTGCCCGGCGAGGTCAAGGCCCGCTTCGAGGAAATGACCGGCTGCGTCCTGGTGGAAGGTTACGGCCTGAGCGAGTGCTCGCCGGTGGCCACCTGCAACCCGCTTATGGGCGTCAACAAGGCCGGTTCCATCGGCCTGCCCCTGCCGGGCACGGTGATCGAAGTCCACGCCCTGAACGGCGGTGAAGCGGTGGCGCCCGGCGGCAAGGGGGAAATCTGCGTTTGCGGACCGCAGGTGATGGCCGGATACTGGAACAATCCCGGGGAAACGGCGGAAATCCTGCGCGACGGCGTGCTGCGCACCGGCGACGTGGGCTACATGGATGAAGACGGATACGTGTTCATCATCGACCGGCTGAAAGACCTGATCCTGTGCAGCGGCTACAAGGTCTATCCCCGAGTGGTGGAGGAAGCCATCCATGAGCACCCGGCGGTGGAGGAAGTGACGGTAATCGGTGTCGAGGACGCCTACCGGGGCCAAACCCCCAAGGCCTTCATCAAGCTGAAAAAGGATCAGGCGTTGACCGAAGGCGAACTGATGGTTTTCCTGAAGGACAGGCTTTCGGCCATCGAAATGCCCAAGCAGGTCGTATTCCGCGAGACCCTGCCGAAGACCATGATCGGCAAGCTGTCGAAGAAGGAACTGGTCGAAGAGGAACGGGCCGGCGGCGGCGGCGAGGGAAGCCCCGGCCCCAGGCGAAAGGCCGCCGCCCCATGATTCCCGTGCCCATGATTTCCGCTCGGAGGACGACACCATGAACAATATCGTGATTGCCGGATACCAACGCTCCCCCTTCGCTTTCGCCAACAAGGGGGAACTGACCCGGGTGCGCCCCGACGACCTGGCCGCCCAGGTGGTGCGGGGGTTGATGGAAAAAACCGGCGTCGACCCGGAAGATATCGAAGACCTGATCCTAGGCTGCGCCTTCCCCGAAGGAGAGCAGGGTTTGAACGTGGCACGCCTGGTGGGCTTTATCGCCGGCCTGCCCTTGAGTGTCGGCGGCGTCACCGTCAACCGGTTCTGCGGATCGTCCATGCAGGCCATTCACATGGCCGCCGGCGCCATCCGCATGAATGCCGGCGCCGCCTTCATCTGCGCCGGGGTGGAATCCATGACCCGGGTGCCGATCATGGGTTTCAACCCGCTGCCCAACCCGCAACTGTATGAAAGGTATCCGCAAGCCTATGTTTCCATGGGCGAGACGGCGGAAAACCTGGCCCGCGAATACGGCGTTTCCCGCGCCGACCAGGAAGCCCTGGCGGTGACCAGCCACGCCCGGGCCGCCAAGGCCCGCGAGGAAGGGCGCTTCGACGACGAAATCATAACCATTAAAAGCAATGGCGGCACGGTGAGCCGGGACGGCTGCATCCGCCCGGAGACCAGCGCCGAAGGATTGTCGGGGTTGAAGCCGGCCTTCGATGAAAAGGGGTCGGTCACCGCCGGCACCTCGTCGCCGCTGACCGACGGCGCCTCGGCGGTATTGGTGTGCAGCGAGGATTATGCCCGCATCAAGGGCCTGGCCCCGCTGGCCCGCATCAAAAGCATCGCCATTACCGGCTGCGCGCCGGAAATCATGGGCATCGGCCCCATCGGGGCGGCCAACAAGGCTTTGCGGCGGGCCGAGCTGGCCATCGGCGACATGGAGGTGATCGAACTGAACGAAGCCTTCGCCGCCCAGGCTTTGGTCTGCATCCGCGAACTGGGCCTGGACATGGAAAAGGTCAACATCGACGGCGGCGCCATCGCCCTGGGCCACCCCCTGGGCGCCACCGGCGCCCGCATCACCGGCAAGGCCGCGACCCTGTTGAAACGCCGGGGCGGACGCTATGCGCTGGCCAGCCAGTGCATCGGCGGCGGCCAGGGCATCGCCACCATTCTGGAGTCCATCTAAATGCGTGAAACGCCTGAGATAAGGAAAGCCGCCGTGCTGGGCGCCGGCGTCATGGGCGCCGGCATCGCCGCCCACATGACCAACGCCGGTATCCCCGTGGTGCTGCTGGATATTGTCCCCGAAGGGGCGGACAGCCGCAGCGCCATCGCCGAAGGGGCGGTGCGAAAACTGCTCAAGGCCGATCCGGCGCCCCTGACCGACAAGCGCAACGCCAGGCTGATCACCACCAGCAACATCGAGGATCACCTGGACCTGCTGGCCGATTGCGACTGGATAGTGGAAGCGGTGATCGAACGGCTGGACGTCAAGCAATCGCTTTACAAACAGATCGACAAGGTGCGCAAACCGGGTTCCATCGTTTCGTCCAATACCTCCACCCTGCCCCTGGAGGTGCTGACCCGGGGCATGGGGGGGAAATTCGCCGGCGATTTCCTGATCACCCATTTCTTCAACCCGCCCCGGTACATGCGCCTATTGGAAATCGTCACCGGCGACGCCACCCGCGCCGCCGCCACAAGCGCCATCCGCCGCTTCGCCGACAACCGCCTGGGTAAAAGCGTTGTCGATTGCAAGGACACGCCGGGCTTCATCGCCAACCGCATCGGCACCTTCTGGCTGCAATGCAGCGTCGCCGAAGCGATGGACAGCGGCCTCGGCGTCGAGGAAGCGGACGCGGTGATCGGCCGGCCCATGGGCATTCCCAAGACCGGCGTTTTCGGCCTGTTGGACCTGGTCGGCCTGGACCTCATGCCCCACGTGCTGAAAAGCCTGGCCGACGCCCTGCCGCCGGGCGACGCCTTTCACGAATATTACCGCCCGACCCCGTTGATCGAGAAAATGATCGCCGACGGCTATACGGGCCGCAAAGGCAAGGGCGGCTTCTACCGCCTCAACACTTCGGGCGGCGGGCGCGTCAAGGAAGCCATTGACCTGAAGACCGGCGAATACCGCACCGCCGCCAGGCCCAAGCTGGCCGCCGTGGCGGCGGCGAAGAAGGGCGGCCTCAGGGCGTTGGTGGAACATCCCGGCAAGGAAGGCGGTTACGCCTGGAAGGTGCTTTCCAGCACCCTGGGCTACGCCGCCTCGCTGGTGCCCGAAATCGCCGATGACATCGCCGCAGTCGATGAAGCCATGCGCTTGGGATACAATTGGAAATTCGGCCCCTTCGAGCTGATCGACAAGCTGGGCGCGGCCTGGTTCGCCGACCGCCTGAAAACGGAAGGCCGGCAAGTGCCCCGGCTGTTGGAACAGGTGGGCGGCGGGACGTTCTACCGCATCGGCGACGCCAAACGGCAGGTTTTCACCACCCAGGGAACCTATGAAGACGTTCCCCGCCCGGATGGGGTGTTGATGCTGTCGGACATCAAGTTGCGCGCCCGGCCCCTGGCCGGCAACCGGTCGGCCAGCCTGTGGGACGTTGGCGACGGGGTAGCGTGCCTGGAATTCCATTCCAAGATGAATTCCCTCAACCCGTTCATCCTCTCCATGATCCACAAATCCATCGGCGTGGTCGGCAAGGATTACAAGGCGCTGGTCATTTACAACGAAGGCAGTAACTTTTCCGTCGGCGCCAACCTGGCCCTGCTGGCGGTGCCGGCCATGCTGCGCCTGGGGTTCGTCATTTCGTGGATGGTGGCCAAGGGACAGAAAGCCTACATGGCGCTCAAATACGCCCCCTTCCCCGTCGTCGCCGCGCCGTCGGGCATGGCGCTGGGCGGTGGCTGTGAAATCCTGCTGCACAGCGACGCCGTGCAGCCCCACGTGGAGACCTACGCCGGCCTAGTGGAAACCGCCGTCGGCATCGTTCCCGGCTGGGGCGGCTGCAAGGAGATGCTGCTGCGCTGGGCCGCCAATCCGAAAGCCCCCCGCGGCCCCATGCCGCCGGCGGTCAAGGCCTTCGAGACCATCAGCATGGCCAAGGTGGCCAAATCGGCGGAGGAAGCCCGGAGCCTTTTGTTCATCGGCGCCGGGGACGGCGTGACCATGAACCGCTACCGCCTTTTGGCCGACGCCAAGGCCCGGGCGCTCGGCCTGGCCGAAGGCTACACGCCGCCTGAACCGGTGGAGATCACCCTGCCCGGCCCGTCGGCGCGGACTGCCATGGAAATGGCGGTGCGGGATTTCCGCAAGCAGGGCCTGGCGACACCCCATGACGCGGTGGTCGCCGGCGCCCTGGCGATGGTGCTCAGCGGCGGCGACACGGACCTCACCCAAACCGTTTCGGAAGACGACCTTCTGGGGCTGGAACGGCGAAGCTTCAGGAAGCTGATCGGCACTTCGGCCACCCTGGCCCGGGTCAGGCACATGCTGAAAACCGGCAAACCGCTTAGGAACTAGACCCATGGAAAATCCCCTTTATCTTTCAGCCGGCGCGGTTCTTTTCCTGGTCCTTCTGTACCGGGGGAAGGCTTATTGGGCCTGGGTGGCGTTGATCGCCGCCTGGCTAGGGGGGTGGGTCATCGCCGGCATCCAATCGCCCATTGCATTTTATTTCACCGTTGCCGTTTTCGTCATCGCCATGGCCCTTTTCGGCCTGCCGGCGCTGCGCTCGCGCCTCCTT
>JAJRSS010000218.1 GCA_024278615.1 Alphaproteobacteria bacterium | reverse complement strand
TGGTGGTTTTTCATGGCATCCCAACTGAGGGGCGACGCCGAAGCATGGGCCGGGGAAATGCGCGCCGAAGGCTACCGGGTCACGCTGGCGCCGATTCAACTTGGCGGCTTTCCTTTCCTGCTGCGGATGACGGTCGAGGACCCGGTTTTTGGGGCGCCCCGGCATGAAATTCCCTGGGTCTGGTCGGCGGAACGGGTGGTCGCCAAGGTCCGGCCATGGAAACCCAATCAGGCCGTCATCACCGTGTCCGGCGACCAGGCCCTGGAAATAACGGTGAAGGGGCGAAAAATCGCCTACACCGGCAGCATGGAAGAGGCGGCCGCCAATATCGCCTTCGCCAATGGCAAGCCATACGAGGGAAGGCTGGACATACGCCGTCTGAACCTTACGGCCGGCGACGCCGCCTGGAATGTTTCAGCCAGGGCCATGTCGGCCGCGATACAACGAAACCCGAAGGGCGAAAAAGACTTCCGCATACCGTCCATGAACCTGAAGGTGTTGGCCGAGGAAATCCAGGTTCCCCGAAGGCTGTCCCTGCCCCTTGGCGACCGGATCGCCAAACTGGCTTTTCAAGGCGACGTCATGGGGGCCGCGCCGGTGAAATTTCAAAAAGACGCCCTGGCGACATGGCGCGACGGGGGGGGAACCCTGGAGGTCAGGAATCTAGAACTGGAGACCGGCCCCCTTCACCTGAAAACCAGCGGCACCTTGGCCTTGGATGAACGCCTGCAGCCCATCGGCGCGTTTACCGCCCGGGTGCGGGGCTTTATCGAAACCGTGGACATCTTTCGCCAGCGGGGCCTGATGCGGTCACGGGACGCGATAACGGCCAAATTCGTTTTGGGCGCCCTGGCGAAAAAACCCGCCGATGGCGGCGCGCCGGTGCTGAGCATCCCGGTTACGGTGCAAAACCGCAAGATTCTGGCCGGTCCGGCGACCCTGGCCGAATTGCCCCTGGTCCGGTGGCCCTGACCTCGACGCTGCATGGTTCTCAGCGCCGCGCATTTTTTGATATCATCCCCGCATGTTGGTGATCGGATTCCTTCGCTCCGTGGCGGCCGCCGCGGTTGCCGCTATCGCCGTCACGCTTCCGGGCTGGGCGGCAGCGGAGACTCCGTCGGCCCTATCCACGAAACCGAAATCGGCGCACAGCGCCTATCTGGCGGGACAAATGCTGGTGGCCACCCCCAAAATGGCCGACCCCCGGTTCGCGAAGACCGTGATCTTCATGGTCAGCCATGATGCCAGCGGCGCCCTGGGGCTGGTCGTCAACCGCACCCTTGGCACCGCCTCCCTGGCCGAACTCCTGAAAGGCCTGGGCATGGAAGCCCAAGGCGTCACCGGCGACATCCGCATTCACTACGGCGGCCCGGTGGACCCACGCGCCGGGTTCATTCTTCACACCACCACCGGCCAGGGCGCCGATGCCCGGCCACCGTCGATCATCGTCAACGGCGACATAACCTTCACCACCCAATTGAGCGTGCTGAAGGACATCGCCGTTGGCAAAGGCCCGGAAAAGAGCATGGTCATCTTCGGCTACGCCGGTTGGGGACCGCGGCAACTGGAAGGGGAAATCAACCGCGATGACTGGACAACGGCGCCCGCCGATCCGGACCTGATCTTCGACGAAACCCTGGAAAGCAAATGGGAAAAGGCCCGGGCCCGGTCAGGCCGGGCGCTGTAGTCTAAAAAAGGGGTCAGGTCTTGAATTGTGAATTTCGCGCCGGTATCCTTGCCCCATGGCCGGCGCTCTCCAGCCTGGGCCTATCGACGCGAAAGCGCGGCGAATGGATGACCGCCGCCTGCCGCGAACACGGCTACCTGCCGACCGGGATCGCAGCCTGCGCCGGGCTCCATTATTCGTCGATCAGCAAGATCATCAAGGCGTGGGAAGCGTGGGAGGAAGGGAAAAATTCACGATCCAAGACCTGACCCCGGAACTGTATGACCCCGGAACTGTATCACCCTTCCCGACAACGCCTGCTAACGAATGGCAGAGTGAAGACAACCTTGCGGAGAGAACCAATGGATTTGAATGAAGTGTTCGGAGAAAATGGGTTTCTCGGTGAGGGAATAGCAAACGGCATCGACCATATTCGAGCCGAGAACGCTGATTGGTTCAAGATTGCCGAGGATGTGAATGCAGCCTTGATGCGCGCCGCGAAGGTTGCGACTGGCACGGCCAAACCCCGGTCAATGTCACCAGAAGGGGTAGCCATGAGGTTGCTGTTTCGATCCTGCGGAACATTTCAGGGCGTAATTTTGCTTACTGAGCGGGGCATGGTCGCCGAAGGGCGTACACTCGCGCGCAGCCTGATCGAAAATGCCTTCTGTATCGCCGCCCTGACTGACAATTCTGATACCTTCATAAAGATGTTTAAGGAAGACTCGGAGGCAAGCCGCCATCGTCAGCGTAAGTTTATCGACGCCAACAACCTGATCGCCGCTGGTGCCAAACGTGATCAACTGAAAGCCGCAATCGACGCCATCGATAAGATTGAGACGATGAGTCCGAAAAAGGTCGCCGAACTTGGGCCTATGGTGAAGCTGTACCTCGCCTATCAGCGACTGTCCGATGATTCCGCGCACCCATCTGCGAGGGCATTGGAACGCCATGTGCGGGCTAACGCAGATCGCTCAGGATGGAATTGCAAATGGTGCATTGGTGACCAAGGCGAGACCGCAGCCACTCTCAATCACACCATTCTGGCTGCCCTTGCCATCGGAGTTGGGGTTACACAATTACTGAAAGACATGAACGGCAATGCCGAGTTCGGCGACCTGTCTGAACGCTTCCAAGCCATGCCCCCTGTGCCTGTTGTGTAAACTGCAAATGGCGGCGCTTGCCGAAGTGCCGCTGATTACGTTGATATATGTGTACAAAAAGGGGTCAGGTCTTGAATTGTGAATTCCGCACGATTCAAGACCTGACCCCGAAACTTGGGAGGAAGGGAAAAATTCACGATTCAAGACCTGACCCCGAAACTCCGAAACGTGCGAAACTTCAACTGATCGGAACGCGGTCTAAACGTTTTTTTTACGCCGCTTTGTCCCGTTGGAAGGCCGCCGCTCGTAATCCTGTTTGGCTTCGATCACGCCCTGGCGGATTTTTCGGGTGCGGGTGAAGGTCTATTTCAGGATATCCCCGTTGCCGCGGCGGATCGCCCGTTGAAGCGCCGTCAGGTCCTCGCTGAACCGGCCCAGTATCTCCAGCACCGCGTCCTTGTTGGTCAGGAAGATGTCCCGCCACATGACCGGGTCGGACCCGGCAATAC
>JAJRSS010000217.1 GCA_024278615.1 Alphaproteobacteria bacterium | reverse complement strand
GCCCGTCGCCTCCACAAGATCCTGGATCGACGCCGCATCGTAGCCTTTGTCCCAAAAAACCTGCATGGCCTTGTCCAGCAGGTCGTTTCGGTCAAATGCCTGTGGCCGCCCCATGAGCCAATGCTCCTCTGGATGGGTATGAAAACACCCGCAAGCATAAGGTTTTTGAACGAAAATTCAACAATATCAGAATAAAACAAACAATTATCGGGCGTTAGACGGTAAGAACCACCGCAGGCCGGTTGATTTCGCGCCGCGGCCGCGTCGCGCTTCCTTACCGATGACACCCCATCGTCAGGCGAAGCGCGCCACGCGATGTACACTTGGCCTCGAGCCAAATTCACCTCGGTCAAAGGGTTCAACCTGGCCGGAAAATACTCTAGGGAACAGGCGTATGGCGAACGAAAAGATATTCTCGTGATCAGGACGAATGCCGACGCCGACTGGCGCGCATTTCTGCTCAGCATCGCCATGCTGCTGGCCGGAATTGTCATGCTGGACTGCATGGGCGCGGTGGCGAAGCACCTTGTTCAACGCTACCCGGCCCAGCAAATTTCCCTGGCCCGCAATATATTCGGCTTGCTGCCAACTTTTTCAATTCTGCTGTGGGAGGCCAGGGGGTGGAACATTCTTGGATCGATTCGGTTGCGGCAATGGCGGCTGGGACTGGCGCGAGGACTGATGGTGGCCGTGGCCCAACTGGCGCTCTATGGCTCGTACCGCTACCTTGAACTCGCCACCGTTGCCGTCATTGCCTATTCCGGACCCTTGTTCATCACCATGCTGGCGATCCCCTGGCTGGGAGAGCGGGTCGGCGTCTGGCGTTGGGGTGCGGTGCTGGGTGGATTTGTCGGCGTGGTGCTGGTCATCGGCCCCGGCACCGACATGTTCACGTGGTCCGGCATCCTGCCGGCGGTGGCGGCGTTCCTCTATGCCAATTCCCTGGTGTTGACGCGAAAATTCGACCACGGCGCTTCCCATGCGGCGATCAACCTCTACGCCCAGGCGGGAGCAATCGCCGGAAGCTTCATCCTCCTGCTGACCACTTCCAATGCCGTCATGCCCGGTGGGTCCGCGGCGGAGGTTTTCATCGATCTGGGTTTCGCGCTGCTACTGGGCGGTCTTGGTGGCTTCGGGGTCTATTTCCTCACCCTCGCCTATCGACGCACGCCCGCTTCGCTTCTCGCCCCATTCGAGTATTTCGGCGTTCTGTCGGCGCTGGTGATCGGCTGGATCGTGTTCAGCGAGTGGCCGGTTGAACGCATTTTCCCCGGGGTGCTGTTCATCGTTGGCGCCGGGGTGGTGATAATTCTTCGCGAACGCAGAGCTTCCCGCCGCCCGGCGTAACCATGGCTCTAATTAGCGTTGGGGGGGAAGGCCTCGTGGTCATCCTCGATGCCCGCTTCCAGGCGGGCCAGGTAGCGGCTTTTGCGTTGGCGCTCGCTGGCCGATTTCAACTGGCCGCAAGCGGCCATGATGTCGGCCCCCCGGGTTACCCGGATGGGGGCCGAATAACCGGCGTCGTTGAGAATTCCGGAGAACCGCTTCATGACCGGGGGCGCGGAGCATTCAAATTCACTGCCCGGCCAGGGGTTGAAGGGGATGAGGTTGAACTTGGCCGGCAGGCCGCGCACCACCCGGACCAGTTCGCGGGCGTCGGCCGGGCTGTCGTTGACGCCTTTCAGCATGACGTATTCAAAAGTGATTCGCCGGGCGTTGTGGGCGCCGGGGTATTCCCGGCAGGCCCGCATCAGCTCGGCGATGGGATACTTCTTGTTGATCGGCATCAGGCGCGAACGAAGCTCGTCGGTGGCGGCGTGCAGGCTGATGGCGAGATTGACCCCCAATTCCGCCCCACAGCGGCGGATCATGGGCACCACGCCGGACGTGGACAGGGTGATCCGCCGCTTGGAAACGGCGATGCCTTCCCCGTCCATGATGATGTGAAGGGCCTTGGCCACCTGGTCGTAATTGAACAGCGGCTCGCCCATGCCCATGAGCACGACGTTGGAAAGCATGCGCCCGTCCGGCGGCGACGGCCATTCGCCGATGACGTCCCGGGCGACCATCAACTGGCCGACCATTTCCGCCGCGCTCAGGTTGCGCACCAGGGTCTGGGTGCCCGTGTGGCAGAACCTGCAGGTCAGCGTGCAGCCCACTTGCGAAGACATGCAAAAAGCGCCCCGGTCTTCCTCGGGGAGAAAAACCGATTCCGCCTCCTTGCCGTCCTCGAAGCGCAGCAGCCATTTCATGGACCGGTCCCTGGAAACCTGGTGCTCGCTGACCGCCGGGCGGCCGACCCGGTGGAGCCCGGCCAGCTTTCGCCGAAATTCCTTGGAAAGGGTGGTCATGGCGGCGAAATCGGTTTCTCCCCGATAATAGATCCAGTGCCACAACTGCTTGACCCGAAAGGACTTTTCACCCATGGCCGCCATTTCGGCGGTGAGTTCCGCTCGGCTGAGGCCGATCAGGTCGGTGCGGTTATCCATCATGGTTTCACAGATATGCTATTTCCGGCGGCCAAAGTCCAACCGGAAGGTCCGGAAGAGGCAGCGTTACTTGACCCCGCAGGCCTTGTTGATGGCGTTGTGGGCGGCGGTGAAGCCGGTCAGGGAATAGATGTCGGTGGTCATGGTGCCGCGGCTGGAAACGCCTTTGACGGTCATCTTGGCGCCGGCCCGCATGGCCCGGACCAGGGCCTTGTCGGTCTTGGCCTCCGCCGCCCAGGCGTAACCGCCGTCGGTGAACATCGGGAAGGTATGGCCGCCGATGGTCACCGTCACTTCCGAGCCGTCTTGATACGTATACCCGGCCTTGATGCTGACCACGCCAAAGGTCTTATCCTTGGTCCGGTGGGTGACCAACATGTAGGTATTGCCGCGTGATTCGTACTTGCCTTCTTCCTTTTCCGGCGCGCTGGCCATGTAGCACAGGGTTTTCTTCTTGCCCGCCGGTTCGGCGAAGGCGCTCCACTTGCCGAAATTGTCGATCAGGCTGGAATCCTGGGCCGCCGCCTGTCCGGCGTGAAAAACCGCCAACAATGGGACCAGCACCGGGACCAGGGCGTTAACTGAAATTTTCATGGCGCCATTCATACCCGTGCCGGCGAACCTTGCCAAGAGCCTGGCCCGGTGGCACATAGGCACCATGGACACCGCGAATCCCATTCTGGTCCGCGTCACCCGGGGCGAGGCCGGGGAAAGCATCCACCGGGGCCGGGTGGTGGTGATGGACGCCCGGGGCAGGGTGATCGCCGGTTGGGGTGATGGGGAAGCGCCGGTGACGCCCCGTTCGGCGATCAAGCCCCTGCAGGCCGTTTCCCTCGTCGAAACGGGCGCCGCCGACGCCTTCGGCCTGAACGACGAGGAAATCGCGCTGGCCTGCGCTTCCCACTCCAGCGAGCCCCGGCATGTCGCGCGGGTGGCGGCGTGGCTGGAAAGGCTGGGATTATCGGCCGGCGACCTGGAGTGCGGACCCCATCTGCCCCTGGACCCGGACCGCGCCCGGGCGATGATCCGCGCCGGGGAAGAACCGACCGCCCTGCACAATAATTGTTCGGGCAAGCACGCCGGCTTCCTGACCACCGCCCTGCACCTGAAGGAACCGGCGGCGGGATATATCCAGCCCGGCCATGCCGTGCAGCGGCGGTGGCAGGACGTATTGTCGGAAATGGGCGGATACGATCTGGCGGCGGCGCCCAGGGGAACCGATGGCTGCGGTATTCCGGTGGTCGCCCTGCCACTCACCGCCATGGCCCGGGCCATGGCCCGCCTGGCCGATCCGTCGTCCCTGCCGGAAGGCCGGGCCAGGGCCGTCCGCCGCATCACCGGCGCCATGACGGCGCACCCGCCGATGGTGGGAGGGTGTGGCAGGCTGGACACCATCGCCATGGAAGCGGGCCGGGGGGCCTTCATCACCAAGACCGGCGCCGAAGGGGTTTATTGCGCCGCCCTGATGGAAAAAGGCTGGGGCGTCGCCCTGAAAATCGACGACGGCGCCAAGCGGGCGGCGGAGACGGCCATGGCGGCGCTGCTCCGCCACCTGGGGGTATTGAACGGTGAAGCCGAGGCGGCGTTGAAGGATTTCCTGGAGACGCCGGTGGCCAACGCCGCCGGCGAAACGGTCGGCGCCATCCTGCCCGAGCCGGGCTGGCTAAAAAGCGGACTGACCCCGGTTGACCTCGGCTGACCCCGGCTATTCACCATTTTCACTGGCTGGCACGGGGGCGCGGAATTTTTCGGCCTTGGCGCGGATCACCGGATCGCCGAACACGTGACCGGGCAAGGATTCCACCGGGCCGCCCGGGCGTTCGGGCCGCCGGGGAAAGCGGCCCAGGGTCATGATCAGGTCGTACATGACGATGGCGCCGGCGATGCCCACGTTGACCGAAAACGTCGTCGGAATGCGGACGGTGAACTGGCAGCGTTCGAGCATGGCCGGCGACAGCACGCCCCGTTCCGGGCCCAGAATGTAAGCCGCCTGGGACGGGTGGCGGAAACTGGGCAGGTTTATGGCGTCATCGACGATCTCCACCCCCACCAGGACGCAGCCCCGGGGCAGGACCATGGCCGCGGCGTCGGGGAATTCATAGAAGGGAACATGCCCCGGCGCATCGGAAGTATCGGCCTTTGCGCCCTCGCCCTGTGCATAGGCCGCCCCTACCGTAAACACGAAACCGGCGCCGAAGGCAT
Organism: Alphaproteobacteria bacterium; assembly: GCA_024278615.1. GTDB lineage: Bacteria > Pseudomonadota > Alphaproteobacteria > Rhodospirillales > 2-02-FULL-58-16 > JAJRSS01. Next base: position 5,603 of record JAJRSS010000217.1, on the reverse strand, counting down.
GGGCGGTGCGGAACAGGCTGCCGACGTTCATCGCCTTGCTGATGCCCTCCGCCCCGATGCCGAAATACCCGCGCATGATTTTCCCCGTTATTGTCCCGTGGAATTCCCGGTTAGCCTTGGCCAAACGCCCGTGATATTCAAGCTTTGAATATCACGGCCTGGATAGACCGCGAGAAACCCATGACTGACGACGCCGTCCGTGCCCAGTACGAAGCCTATCCCTATCCGTCGCGCGACCCGGCGGATGAAAGCAAGCGCTTGGTCGAAGGCTCGCCGAGCCACATTCATGAACTCAATCACTACGTTTTCGGCGGCCGGCGGGACTGGCGCAAGCCCTTCCGCGCCTTGGTGGCCGGCGGCGGCACCGGCGACGGCGCCATCATGCTGGCCCAGCACCTGGCCGACGCCGAATGTCCGGCGGAAGTGATTTACCTCGACCTGTCGGACGCCGCCCGGGACATCGCCCGGGCCCGGGCCGAGGCCAGGGGACTGGCCAATATTGCCTTTCATTCCCTTTCCCTGCTCGACCTGCCGGCGGCGGATTTGGGAACCTTCGATTACGTCGACTGCTGCGGCGTTCTGCACCACCTGGAAGACCCGGCGGCGGGCCTGAAGGCGCTGGCCGGCGTCCTCGCCCCCGATGGCGGCATGGGCCTGATGGTCTATGGCGAGCTGGGCCGCACCGGCGTCTATGACGTGCAGGCCATGTTGAGGACCCTGGCCAGCGATGATCCGCCCGCCGGACAGGCGCCCGGCGAACAGGTAGTCCTCGCCAAGCGGCTTTTAAGGCAATTGCCGGCCACCAACCGGTTCAAGCGCAATTCGCTGGTCGGCGACCACCTGGACGGCGGCGACGCCGGTCTCTACGACCTTTTGCTCCACAGCCGGGACCGGACCTACCGGGTGGCGGAAATCGCCGCCCTGGCGTCGTCGGCGGGCCTCCGCGTCACCGCTTTCATCGAACCGGCCCGCTACGATGCGGCCTCCTATATCAATGACCGCCGGATCCTCGAGCGGCTGGCGGGGCTGTCGTGGCTGGAGCGGGCGGCTTTCGCCGAACTGCTGGCCGGCAACATGCGAAAGCACGTGTTCTATGCCGTCAAGAAAGCCAACCGGGGACCGGTGGTGGCCGACGCCGGGGACCCGGGCGCCATACCCCGGTTGAGGGTTGGCGACGGCCAAACCCTGGCGGCGACCCTGAAACCGGGCCAAACCCTGACCGCCACCGTCGATGGCGTCACCCTGCGTTTCCCCCTGCCGCCCCTGGCTTCGGCCATGATCGCCCGCATGGACGGCCAACGGACCCTCGGCGCCATCCACGGGGAACTGGTCGGGATAGACCCTGGCCTGGACTGGGACGCCTTCAAGAAACAGTTTGATTCCCTGTATGGGGCCCTTGCCGGTACGGGGCAGCTGTATCTTTCCTTCCCGCCGCCACGGTAGCCGCGATCGGGACCGGGATCAGGGGGCTTCCTCCGCCTGGGTCCTGCGCGACGGGTTGGCGCGGGCCAGGGCGACCACGTTGCCGGCGACCACCAGGGCGATACCCAGGCCGGCCGTGGCCGTCCACTGGAAGTCCTCGAACCACGTCGAAAGGCCGAGCGCGATGATCGGGAACAACACCGTGGCGTAGGCCGCCCGGTCGGCGCCGATTCTGCCCAGCAGGGTCAGATAGCAGCCGAAGGCGAACACCGACCCGAACAGCCCCAGGTAAAGCAGCGACGCGGTGAAGCTGAAAGAGGGATCGAAGTTGAAGGGCTGGCCGCGGAACAGGGCCAGGGCGACCATGATCATGGTGCCGTATCCCATGCCCCAGGCGTTGGCCTGAACCACGGGCAGGCCGCGCCGCTGGTTGCCGACCGAGGCCATGTTGCCCAGCGAAGCGAGTACCGAACCCAGGAAACTGAGCAACAGGCCGACAGAGCCTTGCCGCCCCAGGTCGAATACCCTGAGTTCGGGCAGGAAAACCAGGGCCAGCCCGGCCAGCCCCATCAGGCCGCCGACCACCACCCGGGGCCGGACGGGCGAGCGGTACAGGAGGGCGCCGAACAAGGTGTTCATGATCACCATGGTGGAAAAAACCACGGCGATCAGCCCGGTGGTCAGGTGGAAGGTGGCCAAGTAGAAAACAAAATAGTTGAGGGAGAAAAGCAACACTCCCTGCATCGCCATGCCCATGTGATCACGAAGGCCGAACCGCAGCCGCCGCCGCGTGGCGACGCAATAGGCGAACAGGATGACCGTGGCGATGGCGAACCGGTAGGCGATGGAAACTTCCGGCGCCACGATCCCCAACTGGTACTTGATCGCCAGCCAGGTGGAGCCCCAGATCAGTACCGTCGCCGCGTAAAGCAGGAAGTTGGTCATCGACGGTGCCCGCCCCAATCCTTGCTTTCAGGCTTGGCGCCATAGACGCCAACGAAAAGCAAGTACAAGTCCCTGACCCCGTACCGATTTCGCGGCTCGTCTTTGGCGACCCACGAATATGCAAAAGCCGGTTGGGGCTCGCCGCCCGGCCAACCGCTGGCTGGCCGGGCCGGGCGCCGCCGACGATAAATCAGGGATAGATCAGGCGGCCCAGAAAGGCTTTCTGGTTTCCCGCATGACGTCGGCCCGGGTCAACCCTATGTCTTCGAGCATGTGGTCGTCCAGCTTCGCGAGGGCGTTGCGGCTATCGGCCCGGGATTGCCAGACCCACAATGCCTGGGCGGCGCGCAGGAACAGGGACTTGGCTTCGGTGATGGCGGGCCGGGAGAGGAGAGCTTGGGTTTCGGTGTTGTAGGTGATGTGGGTCATGGCCCCGTTCCTTTTGTCTGTCCCGGGTCCTTGGGCTTGATCCTTAGGTTGGGCCCGGGGAGTGAGAGATCGTGTTGACCCCAATTTAGGCTTTACCGCACCTGCTCACAAACGATGAAAATTGATTTTCGGATTAGTTTAATTCATGTTTATAATATAGTTATTACTCTCTATCCCGTGCTTGAATTGGATTAGAGACAAATGCATACAATTTAAGTTAAAATTAACCATTATTTGAGGTTATCCAAAACCATGCCCCGCCGGCTGCCCCCCCTGAACGCCCTCAAGGCCTTTGAAGCCGCCGCCCGTCACCTGAGCTTCACCAAGGCGGCGGAGGAACTGTTTGTCACCCAAGCCGCCGTCAGCCACCAGATCAAGGGCCTGGAGGAGGTGCTCGGCATCGCCCTGTTCCGCCGGCTCAACCGGGCGCTGATGTTGACCGAGGAAGGTCAGGCGCTGTTTCCCGCCCTTCGCGGGGCGCTGGACCAGATCGCCGGCGCCCTGGAACAAATCCAGGCCCGGGGCGCTTCCGGGGTCATTACCGTCAGCACCATGGATTCCTTCGCCGTCAACTGGCTGGTGCCCCGCCTCAACCGCTTCCGCCACCTTCACCCGGAAATCGACGTCCACATCTCGTCTTCCGACCACCTGGTGGATTTCGTCACCGAAGGCGTTGACGTGGCCCTGCGCTATGGCCGGGGACAATGGCCGGGAGTGACCGCCGAACGGCTGATGACCGAAGAACTGTTCCCGGTGTGCAGCCCGTCCCTGCTGGAAAACGGCCCGCCCCTGGGCAAGCCGTCGGACCTGTTGCACCACACCCTGTTGCATGACGACATGCGGGTGGACTGGCGTATGTGGCACATGGCCGCCGGTATCAGCGTCGAAAACGCCAACCGGGGTCCCAGCTTCACCCATTCAAACAACGTCATGCAGGCGGCCATCGCCGGGTTGGGGGTGGCCCTGGGCCGCAGCGTGCTGGTCGCCGACCACTTGGTCCAGGGCCGGCTGATCAAGCCTTTCGACATCAGCCTGCCGGCGGATTTCGCCTACTACCTGGCCTACCCCGAGGCGGCCCTGAAAAGGCCCAAGGTCAAGGCCTTCCGCGACTGGATCATGGAAGAGGTGGCCAGGGGATAAAAAGGGGGGATAAAAAGGGGGGATAAAAAGGGGGGATAAAAAGGGGGGATAAAAAGGGGGGATAAGAAGCGGGGATAAGAAGGGGAATAGCCGAGGCCGCGGCTCACGTGGCCAGTTCGGGAATGTCCCGGTAAAGGTCCAGGGCTTGCGGGTTGGTCAGGGCTTCCTTGTTCTTCACTCGCCGCCCGTGAACCACGTCGCGCACCGCCAGTTCGGTGATCTTGCCCGATTTCGTACGCGGAATGTCGGTCACCTGAATGACCTTGGCCGGCACGTGCCGGGGCGTGCAGTTTTGGCGCACGCGATCCTTGATCCGGGCAACGAGGGTATCGTCCAGGACCAGGCCGCCGCGCAGTACAACGAACAACACCACCCGCACGTCCCCATCCCACTGCTGACCGATGACGATGCTTTCCTCCACCTCGTCCAGGCGTTCCACCTGGCGGTAGATTTCCGCCGTGCCGATGCGCACCCCGCCCGGATTGAGGGTGGCGTCGGACCGCCCGAAAACGATGAAGCCGCCGTGTTTGGTGCGTTCGATCCAGTCGCCGTGACACCATACGCCCGGGTACTTGCCGAAATAGGCGGCGCGGTATTTATCGTCACCGGGATCGTTCCAGAAACCGGTGGGCATGGAGGGAAAGGCGTTGGCGCAGACCAGTTCGCCTTTGCCGCCGGTGACCGAATTTCCTTCTTCGTCGAAGACGTGAATGGCCATGCCCAGGCCCGGGCTCTGAATTTCGCCCCGCCATACCGGGCCGGTGGGATCGCCGGCCATGAAGCAGCCGAGGATATCGGTGCCGCCGCAGATGGAAGCCAATTGCACGTCGGTCTTTATCTTTTCATAAACGTAATCAAAGCCTTCCGGCGCCAGAGGCGAACCGGTGGAACAAATGAGCCGGACGGAATCCAGCCCGTGGGTGCGCTTGGGCTCGATGCCGGCCTTGCCGGCGGCATCGAGAAACTTGGCCGAGGTGCCGAGAAGGGTGACCACGCAGGCGTCGGCGATATCGAAAATGACATTGCCGTCGGGATAAAAGGGGGAGCCGTCATAGAGGATGACCGTCGCTTCGGCGGCCAGGGCGGCGGCCAGCCAGTTCCACATCATCCAGCCGCAGGTGGTGAAATAGAAAACCCGGTCACCGGGCTTGATGTCACAGTGGAGCCGGTGCTCCAGGGTATGCTGAAGGATCGATCCCCCCGCGCCGTGGACGATGCATTTGGGCGGCCCGGTGGTGCCCGACGAATAGAGGATATAAAGCGGGTGATTGAATGCCAGGCGCTTGAACGCGATGTCGCCCGGCTTGAACTTCTCCAGGAAATCTTCCCACGCCACCCCATGGGGGATGCCGGCCAGGGACGGCTCATCCTGGGTGTAGGGAACCACAACCACCCTTTCCACCGACGGCATTTCCCGGGCCATCCCGGCAATTTTTTCCAGGCTGTCGAGGGTCTTGCCGTTGTAATGGTAGCCGGCGGCGGCGATGAGGATTTTGGGTTCGATCTGGCCAAACCGGTCCAACACCCCCTGGACGCCAAAATCGGGGGAAGTGGATGACCAGGTGGCCCCCAGGCTGACGGCGGCCAGCATGGCGATGATGGTTTCCGGAATGTTGGGCATGAAGGCGGCGACCCGGTCCCCCGGCTCCACCCCGGCGGCGGCCAGG
>JAJRSS010000216.1 GCA_024278615.1 Alphaproteobacteria bacterium | reverse complement strand
GACAGCACGTCCGGGGTGTTGGTGACGATGATGCCCTTTTCCCTCGCCGCCTGCAGGTCGACGTGATCCACGCCGACGGAGAAATTGGCGATGGCTTTGACGCAAGCCGGCAGCCGGGCGATGATATCGGCGGTAAATTTCTCCGTGTGGCAGGGCAGGATGGCGCCCATGCCTTCCGCCGCCGCGACCAGCCCATCGGGCGAATAGAGGGCATCATCCGGATTGAGCCGGGCATCATAGTCGCGGGCCAGCCTGGCCTCCACGGCATCGGGTAGCTTTCGGGTCACCAGGACGGCGGGCTTGCTGCTCATGGAGCGAAATCTCCGTTATTTTCAGTTCGATCCGTGACGGATCGTCAGGTAGGTTGTTCACCAGTTTATATAATCGCTGGGCAGTCTAATCAGTGAAGAGGGAGGACAAAACCCACGATGACCGGTTTCATTGGTATGGGCATCATGGGTCGGCCCATGGCTGATCTCAAAGTAGTGGCGGCCTAGGCGTGGGCGACCCCGAAATGAGTTTCGCCGCCGGCCAAGCCCTGGCATTCCTCAAGGTCGCCGCTTTCGCCCTGCCCATCATCGGCGGGATCATGATTCTGGTGAAGGCGGTGGAGCGCCAGGGAAAAAGAAAATCCGCCAAAAGGAAATCCGCCGGCGGGGAATAACCGTTTCACGGCCAGCTATTTTTTCCCACGCCCCCGACCCCGTCCGGGCCGCATTCCTGACGGGAAAGAAAGGGAGTTCGGCTATCTTGGCAATCGGTATTACAGAAAAGGTGATTTTCGCCGATCCGTTTTCTTCCTTCGAAAAAGGGTGATACGCCTTTCCTCGTCGCTCCGCTGGTCCAAACCCGAAAACTCCTCGCCGGGACTGATCCGCCTTATTTTCCAACTGCGCCTGTCGCCGTCGATCTGTCTTCTGGCGCCGGCATGACGCTCCGCCAACTTACCGGGTTCCAATCGCTCCGCGCCCTCCCGGCGTTTCAGATTCCGCACTTCCCCCATTTCCTCATCCTTTTCAATTGTTGCGAAAGCAGGCGGGCGGTCAACAAACCGAATACCATCCAAGCCAGCCCCGCCGGGTTTGCGGCATTTTCGTTCCGAATAAATTCTTCTCTTCGAGGATCGAAAATTTGTTTGGGGGAATTACTCCATGATGTCAACCTTTTAGGGGTAAGGTCACTTTCGAGAAGGTGAAATGCGTCGCGCTGTCCCTCGACCTGGGTGAATCGTGGAAAAGGCTAAATCAGGTGAATGGAAACGCCCTTTTCCTTCGCTTCACCGCTTGCCTAAACCCGGGACCGTTACCATACTCGCCATTTGAAACCCGTTCTCAATAACCGGCTCAATAACCGGCAAACGAAAGGGTCAGGCATGAAAGTCATTTCCGTCAACGTGGGCGTCACCCGGGATGTGACCATCGAAGGCCGGGCGGCGGTCACCGCCATCGACAAGCGGCCGGTGGACGGGCCCGTGGCCGTAGGGACCCTGGGCCTGGAAGGGGATGAAATCGGCCCCCGGGACAAGGGCCACGCCATCCATGCGGTTTACGCCTATCCGGTGGAACACTACGCCTATTGGGAAAGGGAACTGGGGCTGGAAAACCTGCCCATGGGCCAGTTCGGCGAAAACCTCACGGTCAGCGGGTTGACCGAAGAAGAAGTGCGCGTGGGCGACATATTCCGCTTCGGTACGGCCTTGCTGCTGGCCACCAGCCCCCGTATTCCCTGTTACAAGCTGGCCGACCGCATGAATCAGGGAAAGGATTTTCCCCTTCGCTTCCTCGCCAGCCGCCGCACCGGCATCTATTTCGAAGTGTTGCAGGAAGGCCGGGTCGGCCCCGGTGACGCCGTGGAGCGGGTGGAACATGACCCGGACGCCGCCACCATCGCCGAATTCGTCCGTGTCACCGAATTCGAGACGGGCGATGTGGAAGGCCTGGAACGCCTGCTCAATTCCCGCCACCTGGCGCCGTCCTGGAAGGAGCAGGTCGGCGAAATGGCCGAAGATGCCAGGTCTGGCAAGGCCGGGTCCGGCTGGAAAGGGTTCCGGACCTTGGTCCTGGACCGGCGGGTGAAGGAAAGTGAAACGGTGACTTCCTTTTACCTGGTTCCCGAAGACTGCCGCCCCCTGCCCACCTACAAGCCGGGCCAGTTCCTTACCGTCGCGCTGGACATTCCCGGTCGGGAAAAGCCGGTGATCCGCACCTATACCCTGTCGGACAGCCCTAACCATGAGGACTACTACCGCCTGACGATCAAGCGGGAACCGGCGGCGGGCCCGGACCTGCCCGCTGGCGTCGCCTCCAATTACTTCCATGACCAGGTTCAGCCGGGCACTCACATCCGCGCCAAGGCGCCCATGGGCGAATTCCATCTGGACCGGGAAAGCACCCGCCCGGTGGCGCTCTTGTCGGGTGGCGTCGGCCTGACGCCCATGATCAGCATGCTCAACGCCCTGGTGGAAGGCGGCCCGGAACGGCCCGTGTGGTTCATTCACGGGGTCCGCAACGGGTCCGAACACGCCCTGGGCGATCATGTGCGGGGACTTGCCGATGCCTGCGCCAATGTCCGCGCTCACGTTGTCTATCAGGATCCGGGCGCCGGCGATGTAAAGGGCAGGGACTATGATTCGGAAGGCTTTATCACCACCGAACTGTTGAACGGCCTGCTGCCGAGCACGGACATGGATTTCTATTTGTGCGGCCCGCCGCCGTTCATGAAGGCGGTCTATAACCTGCTTTTGGATTGGGGCGCGTCCGAAGACCGTATTCGCTATGAATTCTTCGGACCGGCAACGGTGTTGAAGGCCACCCTGCACGAGGATGGGGCGGAAAAAGCCGCCCCGGTTAAACGGGCGGAAAGCGCCGATGGTGTTTCCGTCACCTTCGCCAAGTCGGGCAAGACGGTGAACTGGAATGGCTCCGCCAACTCCATCCTCGATCTGGCCGAAGACGCCGGACTTACGCCGGCTTTCAGTTGCCGTTCCGGCTTGTGCCTTACCTGCATGACGGTGTTGGTGGAAGGCGAAGTACACTATCCGGAAGAACCGGCGGCCACGCCCAGCGAAGGCTCGGTGCTGCTCTGCTGTTCCATACCCAAAAGCGACGTCACCATCGACATCTGACAGGTGAACCTATTCGCCCGAGGCGAAGGACTCGGCCAACAGGCAGAGGATTTCGAACATCATGGTGGCGCCCACCAGGGCCGTGTTGCCGCTGGGGTCGAAGGGGGGCGCGACCTCGACCACGTCGCCGCCGATCAGGTTGAGCCCCGACAGGCCGCGCAGCATCAATTGGGCCTCCAGCGAGGTAAAGCCGCCCACTTCCGGCGTGCCGGTGCCCGGCGCGTAAACCGGGTCCAGGCCGTCGACGTCGAAACTGATATAGGTGGGGCCATCCCCCGCCACCCGGCGGGCTTCGGCGATGGCGCCCTTGACGCCGATTTCGTAGAGCTCTTCCATGGCGACGACCCGCATGCCGGAATCGTGGCTGAATTTCCACACGTCCGGGTCATTGAGGGGGCCGCGGATGCCGATCTGGATGGTCCGCTTGGGGTCCAGGACTCCTTCCTCCACGGCGCGGCGGAACGGCGCCCCGTGATGGAACTTGGAACCCAGGTAATCGTCGCCGGTGTCGCAATGGGCGTCGAAGTGGACCATGCCGACGGGGGTTTCGGCGCCGATGGCGCGCAAGATGGGCAGGGTCACCGAGTGGTCGCCGCCGGCGGACAGGGGAATGATACCGGCGGCGTGGACGTGCTTGAAAAAGTCGCCGATTTCCTGGTGGCTGCTTGCAAGGCTGAAGGGCCGTTGCACCCAGGCGTCGCCGATGTCGGCGACGCGGGCAAGATCATAAGGCGCGACCCCGGTCGCCTGGTGCACGGACCGCATCAGGCTGGACTGGTTGCGGATTTCCCGGGGACCGTGGCGGGCGCCGGGGCGGTTGGTCACCCCGCCGTCGAAGGGAACGCCGATCAGCGCGATATCCACCGCCGACAGATCCTCGGTATAGGGGGTGCGCATGAAGGTGGGAATGCCCGTGTAGCGGGGGCGCCGCTTGGGGTCGGCGAATTCGTCGGCGTCGGCCATGGGTTACCTCCCGTCGATCATAACTGGGCGCGGTACCGGGTCATTTGGTTGTATAACAATATGCCCCCCCGGGGTAGAGACTTCCAATTGAGGACGAGCAACATGTTTGAGTACAAATCTTATCGGCAGGCCATCGATCAGGCGTTCGCCCGCGACCTGTTTTTTATCGGCGGCACCATCAAGTCGGGGACCACCTGGCTGCAAAAGATGATGGACGCGCATCCCGAAGTCGCCTGCCGGGGCGAAGGGCATATCGCCGATTTCCTGGGCGCGGACCTGTACAAGGTCCTGGGGCGATACAACAAGAAAATCAATGGAAAGAACAAAACCATATTCAAGGAGATCGATGGGTTTCCATTGTTCAAGTCCGATCATCTTCGTTTTTTGCTTGCTTCGGCCCTGGGGTTGCTGCTGGCCGACTATGACGTGGACGATGGGGTGAAAGTGATCGGTGAAAAGACGCCGGATAATGTTGTCAACCTTGGGCTTTTATGGAACATTTTTCCCAAGGCCAAGTTTGTCCACATCATTCGGGATGGCCGGGACGTGGCGGTGTCCGGATGGTTCCACAACCAGCGGATTTCTTCCGAATGGGCAAGCAAGAAATTCGGTTCTCTCGAGGGCTTCGCCCGCCACTATGCCCCCAGGTGGGTTGACCAAGTGAGCAAGGGGCGCGCCCAGGGGAAGAAAAACCCGGACAACTATATGGAAATCCGCTACGAGGACCTGCACCAAAACCCCGCCGGGGAAGCGGCCCGCCTGCTTCGGTTTCTCGGCGTCAAGGCCGGTGACGGCGTAGTCGCCGCGTGTTGCGAAGCGGGCAGTTTCAAAACTCTCAGCGGTGGCCGCGATCCCGGCGAAGAAGACAAAGGTTCGCACTTTCGCAAGGGCATTGTCGGCGATTGGCGCAATCACCTGGATGTGGATACGGTTGCGGAATTTGACCGGCACGCCGGCGGTCTGTTGCGCGAGCTGGGCTATCAATAGATGGAAACCCCAAGTTCAAATCGGATGATCCACGCCGGGCTGCCAGGCGTCGTCTGGCCGGCCATTCCCAGGGCAAAGGACGCCGTGTTGATGGCGCTCCATTACCAACTGGAGCAAAGCCAGTGGTGGCCGGGCGAAACGCTCGAAACCATGCAGTTGCGCCAGGCCGAGCACCTGATCGCCCATGCGGCGCGAACGGTGCCTTATTATTCCAATAAATTGGAGATTTTGCGGGGGCTTCGGGCGGGGGAACTGACGCCGGCTATTTGGCGCCGGATACCCCTGCTCCGGCGCACGGACATTCAGGATGTGGGCACGGCGCTGAACAGCCGCAATCCGCCAAAAGGTCACGGCAAGCCCCATGAGGTTTCCTCGTCCGGTTCGACGGGAAGGCCGATTACGGTTATGAACACGCCGATCAGCGGCCTTTTCTTTCAGGCCCTGAACCTGCGGTTGCACTTCTGGCACAACCGGGATACGACCGCGAAGACTGCGGCCATTCGGGTCCTTCGCGGCGGCCAGGTGGAGATCGCCCGGAAAAATTCCTCGGTGCCCTGGGTTCGCGGCTTCAAATCCGGGCCGATGACCTTTCTCGACCTGCGGACCCCCATCGCCAAACAATTGGAATGGCTGAAGGAACAAAAGGCGGAATACCTGCTGACCTACCCGTCCAACCTGATGGGGCTGCTCAAGGCCAGCGAGGAAACCGGCTTCCTTCCGCCCAACCTGCACCATGTGGCGACCATGGGCGAAATGCTGGGGCCGGAAATTCGCGATGCCTGCCAGCGCATCTGGAACGCACCACTTATCGATGCCTACAGCTCCCAGGAAGTGGGCATGATCGCCTTGCAGTGCCCCGACCACACCCATTACCATGTGCAATCCGAGAGCCTGTTGGTCGAAGTGCTCGACGACAATGACCGGCCTTGTGCTGCGGGCCAGTCGGGGCGGGTGGTCATCACCGACCTGCACAATTTCGCCACCCCCCTGATCCGTTACGTGATCGGTGACTACGCGGAAGTGGGCGAAGCCTGTTCCTGCGGGCGCGGACTGCCGGTGATCAAACGTATTCTTGGCCGTACCCGCAACCTGGTGACCTTGCCGACCGGGGAAAAATTCTCCCAGAGTTTCAGCCTGTTCAAACTGGGCCGGTTGCCTTCCATACGCCAGGCCCAGTTGATCCAGAAAACCGTCGACGAAATCGAGGCCCGCCTAGTGGTTACCCAACCCCTGTCGGCGGCGGAAGAAGACGAGCTTCGGGGGATCATCGCCGATGGCCTGGGACATCCTTTCCGGGTTCGGCTGGAATACGTGGATGAAATTCCGCGCACGCCGGGGGGCAAGTTCGAAGAATTCATGTCCGAGGTGGAGGACTGAGCGGGCGGCGGGAACGGGGGCGGCGCATGGATACCACGAAAAGGCTTGGCGAAATCCTTGTCGCCATGGATGGCGAGCCTTTCTATGCCTATCGGCGGCTGAAGGGCGCGGCCTACGGCGGGCCTGCGTATAGCCTTGAATTCCGTCATATCCAGGGCAGTCCGGGGGCCTTTCCGGCCTCGGTGGCCCGTCTGGTGATATCGCCGGCGTTTCTCTCCCTGCCGTCCTGGGCGTTGGAAAACCCGCGGCGCAAGCTGGCGGCGGCGGACTGGCTGCTTCGCGCCTTTCAGGATGGGGTGGCCGCCCACGCCCGGGCCAACCGGGGCGAGGACGGCAGTGGTTCCTTCCAGCCCCTTGCGTTGCCCCAGCAGGTATTGGAACGAAACCTGATCCGCTTTTCGGACGAAGGAGTCCGCCTGGCCTTTCGCCTCAGCCTGCCGGGCACCCGGGGCGGCAGGATCCTGGGCCGGCAGGCCCGGGCCATGGTCGTCGAGGACCTTCCCCGGGTGATGGACGCGGTGCGGGAAGCGGCGGCCGAGGAAAAGGGATTACGCCGCCATTGCGCCGCCGTCGAAGACGCAGAATCCATGGCGGCGCGGTTGCAGGAAAAAGGGCTGGTGGCCTTTATCGCCGACGGCGCCCACCTGGCGCGGGAATCGGGCGTTTCCGACAAACCGGCGCCGACGGGCACGGTTATTCCCTTCGCCGCGCCGCCCCGGCTGGCGGTGGAAATGAACCGTCCCAACGCGGGTCCGATTCGCGGCCTGGGAATTCCCGCCGGGGTGACGGCCATCGTCGGCGGCGGTTTTCACGGCAAGTCCACCGTGTTGGCGGCGCTGGCCAAGGGGGTCTATCCCCATATTCCCGGCGACGGGCGGCAAGGGGTGGCGACCCGGCGAAGCGCCGTTCTGGTGCGGGCGGAAGAGGGGCGGGCGGTTCATGGCGTCGATATTTCCGCCTTCATGAAAGACCTGCCCGGCGGCGCCGACCCCAAATCCTTCAGCACCGGCAATGCCTCCGGCAGCACCGGCCAGGCGGCCTCCCTGGCCGAAGCCCTTGCCGCCGGCGCCCGGGTGCTGCTGATCGACGAAGACACGTCCGCCGCCAACCTGCTGTCCCGCGCCGGGGTCATGGCCCGGTTGGTGCCCGACGATCCGATCACGCCCCTGGTCGCCCGGGTGCGGGAACTGCACCGCCGCCACGGCGTCAGCACGGTGATCATCGCCGGTTCCAGTTCCGCGTTCCTGGCCGTCGCCGACCGGGTGATCCGCCTGAGCTCCTACCTGCCCGAAGACGTCACGGCGGAGGCCAAGGAAATCGCCGGGCAGGCGCCGCCGGACCCGGAAAAGGCGGCCCGGTTCGAAGACCAAAGGGTGCTGGCGGCGGACAATTTCGATCCTTCCTACCGGGCCGGGCGGCTGGGCAGGACCATCCCCGTCCGCGTCAAGTCCCTACGCGGCCGTCCGCGCGTCCTTGAATACGGCGAAGACCTGCTGGACCTGGAAGCCCAGGCCGCCCTGGTGGACGAGGGCCAGGTGGCGGCCATCGGCCAGGCGCTGTTGAAGGGGCGGGACCTGATTGGCCAGTCACCGCTTTCGCCGACGGAACTGGCCCGCCGCCTGGGACAATTCATCGACCGGGAAGGGTTGGAAGGGCTGGAAACAAAAAGCATGCTGTTTCTCGCCCGGCCCCGCGGGTTGGAAATCACCGCCGCCGTCAACCGGCTTCGCAGCCTGGCGCTGGCGGAACCGGCATAGGCGAAATCAAGGAGGTCATCATGGGCGTCAAACCGCAAGTTGGGTTCATCGGCGTCGGGCTGATGGGGCACGGGCTGGCGAAAAACCTGGCCCAAAAGGGGTATCCGCCCATCTTCCTTGCCCACCCCGGCAACCAGCCGGCAAACGACATCATCGCCCTGGGCGGGCGCCCCGTGGACGGCATCGCCGGTATCGCCCGGGCGGCCGAGGTGATCTTTCTGTGCGTCACCGGCTCGCCCCAGGTGGAGGACGTGGTGCATCAACCGGGCGGGTTGTTGGAAGGCCTCACTCAACTAAAAGGCTTGGGTAGAGGAAAAATCGTCGTCGATTGCTCCACCGCCATGCCCGATTCCACGCTCAAGGTCGCCGCCGCCATCGAAGCCACCGGCGCCCGGTATGTGGATTCACCCAT
>JAJRSS010000215.1 GCA_024278615.1 Alphaproteobacteria bacterium | reverse complement strand
CCTCGGGCCCGGCGATGTCGAACCCGTGGTTGCCGGCATAGATCAGGCCTTCAAGCCCGACCCGTTTTTCCACGTCTTCCCGGTCGCGGCCGCTGATCACGGCGACGGTGCAGCGCTCCGCCAGGTCGCGGACCGTGGCCCGGGTCCGCTCCGGCAGGTGAGCCATCTCCGGCCGCTCGGTGGTGGGGGTCAGGGTACCGTCGTAATCGAGGAACACAACCAGCCGGTGCCCCGCCAGCCGGCCGGCGATCTGTTCCAGGTGGTTGAAGGCCAGGGGCAGTCCGTTGCAAGCGTTCATCGGCCAAATCTCTCCCGGTTCCAGTTACTTTTCGGTAAACAAACGGCGACTGGAAGCCGGGCACGGATTCCGGCGGCCGGCCCGGGATCGTCTTGTCTTTGCGTCAGGGCCGGGGTGTGGCGGGATTTGCCGCCGCGGGGGTCGCGATGAATGGCGATGCTCATCGGATTGCTCGGTTGCCTCTTTACTGATGGGAGTCCCAAAGGGTGTGACAGGAGGGGGGCGCGGCGGGTAATCTCGCCCGCTTGTAGGAACTTATCAAGGCCGGTTATGCCGATGCGCGCCACACAGTGGAATTTTGTGCTGCCCGCCCTCCTGGGGCCAGGACTGTCCGGCCTTTTGGGCCTTTTCGCCTTTTTCGCCCTATTCGCGGTAGGGCCGCCGGCCGCCCAGGCGCAGCTGGCCGCCCCGGCCCAGGAAACGGAAAACCTCGCCGTCAGCGTGGAGGAACTGGAGGACCTGGCCGCCGTCATGAAGGACGAAGCGGCCCGGGAACGGCTGCTTTCGCGCATCCGGGCCCTGATCGCCAGCCAAAAAAGCACCGGCGAAGGCGCCCAGGGGGGCCCGCTGGCGAAAAGCGCCAGCGCCCGGCTGATCGCCGCCCTTTCCGAAAACGTGAGGCAAACCAGCCGTCAGTTGGCCGGCGCCGCCGATGTGCTGCGCGATGTGCCGGACCTTTTCGCCTGGGTCCGGGATCAGGCGGCGAATTCGGCAGCCCGGCAGCGGTGGTTCGGCCTGATCATCAAGGTGGCGTTGATCCTGTTCGCCGGCGGGCTCGTCGAATGGCTGGTGCGCCTTGTGCTCAAGCGGCCCCGGCGGGCCCTGGAGGAACGGGACGTCGACACCCTGTGGGTGCGCCTGCCGCTGCTGGCCGGGCGCACGGTGCTCGACCTGGTGCCCATCGCCGCCTTCGCCGCCGCCGCCTACGCCGTGGCGCCGGTGGTGCGGCCGACGCCCCAGGCCCATGTCATGGCGCTGATCCTCATCAACGCCTATCTGATCGTCAGCGGCGTCCTGGCCGTGGCCCGCATGCTGCTGGCACCGGCGGTGGAAACCCTTCGCATCCTGCCGCTGACCGACATGACCGCCAATTACCTGTTTATCTGGATCCGGCGGCTGGTGCGTTTTTCCGTTTTCGGCTTCTTCTTCGCCGAAGCGGCGCTGTTGCTGGGGCTGCCGGCGGGCGGACACGCCGGCCTGTTGCGCCTGCTGGGGCTGATCATCACCGGCCTGGTGGTGGTTTTCCTGCTGCAGAACCGGGCAACCGTGGCCGCCTGGATCCGGGGCGAGGGCCGGGACAAGGGAAAGGCCAAGCGGGCCGCCCGCCTGCGCGACCGCTTCGCCGACATCTGGCATGTCCTGGCGGTCACCTATACGATTGCCATCTTCGCGGTTTGGGTGCTGGGCATCGAAGGCGGCTTCCAGTACCTGGCCCGGGCGACGGCGGTTACCGCCATCATCCTGGTCGCCGCCCGGCTGGTGATGAGCGGCCTCGACCGGCTGGTGGAACGGGGTTTCGCCATCCGCCCGGAAATCCGTCACCGCTTTCCCACCCTGGAGGAAAGGGCCAACCGTTACCTCCCCGCCCTGCGCCTTTTGTTGCGCTGGACCGTGGGCCTGATCGCCGCCCTGGCTTTGCTGGAAACCTGGGGGCTGGACGCGCTCGGCTGGCTGGACACGCCGCTGGGCGCGCAGATGGCGGAAAGCGCCTTCAGCATCATCGCCGTGGTCGTCCTGGCGCTGATCTTCTGGGAAGCGGTCAACACCGGCGTCGAACGCTACCTGACCCAGACCGACGCCGAAGGCAAGGTGGTCGAACGCAGCGCCCGCATCCGCACCCTGCTGCCCCTGTTTCGCAAGGTGGTGTTTACCGTGCTGGCGGTGATGGTGACGCTGATTGTGCTTTCCGAACTGGGCATCAACATCGGGCCGCTGCTGGCCGGCGCCGGGGTGGTCGGCCTGGCCGTCGGTTTCGGCGCTCAGACGCTGGTCAAGGACGTCATTACCGGGCTGTTCATCCTCATCGAGGACACCATCGCCGTCGGCGATTACGTCGATGTGGGCGGCCACGCCGGCACGGTGGAATCCCTTTCCATCCGCACCATCCGCCTGCGCGACCCGTCGGGCAGCGTGCACACGGTGCCCTTCAGCGACGTCGGCACGGTGCTCAATTACACCAAGGATTTCTCCAACGTGGTGTTGAACATCGGCATCGCCTACCGGGAAAACGTCGATCAGGTGATGAAGGTGATCGAAGACCTGGGCCGGGAAATGGCCGAGGACCCGACCGTGGGTCCCGACATCATCACCCCCCTGGAAGTTCAGGGCCTGCAAAGCCTGGACGATTCCGCCGTCGTCATCCGCGCCCGCATCAAGGTCAGGGCCGGAACCCAGTGGGGCATGAAGCGGGAATTCAATCACCGCATGAAGAACCGCTTCGACGAACTGGGCATCGAGATTCCGTTCCCCCAGCGTACCATCACCTTCGGCGAGGACAAGCAGGGCAACGCCGTCGCCGGACGCATCGTGGTCGACGACAAACGCTCCGCGACCCCGCCGTCGGGTCCGCCTCCGGGCCGGCCAGCGGCGGAAAGCGGGGCGCGGATCGTTCCCGACAAGGGCGATGCGCCAGGTGGTGGAGATGGCGGCGGCGACAATTAAAGCCGCTGGGTTTTTTAATCGGGGCACGGAAGAAGGGAAGGAGACGCCATCGCGGCCGGATCCTTTTCTCCCGATCCCCGACCCGGCGGCGGGAATTTTCGTGCGCCGGTATTTTCCATGCCGGTCGCGCTGTGCCCGTTATTCGTGGTATCCTCGGGCATGACCGACCGCAGGCAGCACTGGGACGAGGCGTACACCGGAAAGGCGGAAGAGGAGCTTTCCTGGTACCAAGCCAGTTCCCGCACTTCTCTGGCGCTGATCGAAAACACCGGTCACGGCGCTGGCGCTCCCGTGATCGACGTGGGCGGGGGCGCATCGCGGCTGGTGGATGGCCTTTTGGATAGGGGGTACACTCACCTGACCGTTCTCGACCTCGTCCAATCCGGCCTGACGCAAGCCCGCCAGCGTCTCGGCCGCCGGGCATCGAAGGTCGAATGGGTCGTCGCCGACATTACAACCTGGAAGTCATCGAAACCATTCGATGTCTGGCACGACCGGGCCGTTTTTCATTTTCTTACGGACAAGGCGGACCGGACCGCATACCGGGCCGCTCTTGAACGGGCACTCTCCCCCGGGGGCCAGGCGATCATCGGCACCTTCGCGCCGGATGGCCCCGACCGTTGCCGCGGCCTTCCCGTTATGAGGTATGATGGGGACCGCCTGGCCAGGGAACTGGGTCCGGCTTTTCACCGGATTGAAACGGTCCTGGAAGCCCACGCCACGCCTGGGGGAAACATTCAGCATTTCCAGTTCAGCCGGTTTGACCGCGTTGCCTAGACGGGGAAGGACTTTCCCTCCCCGTCCAGGGTTATCCGGTTAGCAGGATTTTACGTATTCGAGCATGGTGTCGGCGTCCGATACCTCGAAGGGATCATCGGGACAGTTATCCTGGAAGCCGGGCTCGATGAACATTTTTTCAATTTTCCCGTCCGTCACGACCATGGAATAGCGCCAGCTGCGCTTGCCGAAGCCCAGGTTTTCCTTGTCCACCAGCATGCCCATCTTGCGGCTGAATTCGCCGTTGCCGTCGGGCAGCAGGAACACCTTCTCCGCCTTCTGGCTCTTGCCCCACTGGTGCATGACGAAGGCGTCGTTGACCGAAAGGCAGATGATTTCATCCACCCCGGCCTTCTCGAATTCGCCGTACAGTTCCTCGTAGCGGGGAAGGTGGCTGGTGGAACAGGTGGGGGTGAAGGCGCCGGGCAGGGAAAACAGCACGACGCGCTTGTTGCTGAAAATATCATCGGTGCAAAGCTGTTTCCACTCGAAGGGATTGGGACCTTCCAGGGCGTCGTTGCGCACCCGGGTCTGAAAGGTGGCCTCGGGAACGGCGCCGGGAGCGGTATAGGAAGCGGTGTCGGGGGTCATGGGTTCTCTCCTTGGGTTTGAATAATCTCATAGGGCGGTTTCTTGGGGGCGGTTCCTGGCGCCCGTTACCGGTCAACATAGGGATTCGGGAAAGATTGGTAAAACAAGTAATAATCATATATATAAGTGATTAAATCGATTACTCTTAAGGTCATCCATGTCCATTTCGAGGCCCCTGCCGACACTGCGGCAACTGCGCCACCTGACCGCCCTGGCCGACCAACGCCATTTCGGCCGCGCCGCCGATGCCTGCCTGCTCACCCAGTCCAGCCTCAGCGCCAGCATCCGGGAGTTGGAGTCGATTCTGGGCAGGGTCTTGGTCGAACGCACCCGCCGGTCGGTGATGGTGACTCCCTTGGGCCTGGAGGTGGTGGCCCGCGCCCGCAAGGTCCTTGCCGGTGTCGAAGACCTGGCCGACCGGGTCGCCGCTTCCCACGGTCCCTTGCGGGGCCGGTTGCGGCTGGGGGTCATTCCCACCATCAGCCCCTTCCTGCTGCCCCGGGTGCTGCCGGCGCTGAGGAAGGCCCATCCCGGTCTGAAGCTCTACCTGAGGGAGGAAACTTCGGCGGCCCTGCTGCGAAAGCTCGCCGCCGGCCAACTGGACGGGGCGTTGCTGGCCTTTCCCTTCGAGACGCCGGGGATGGAAACGAATATTTTCGCCGACGATCCCTTCTGGGTCGCCTTTCCCCGGGGGCACGCCTTCGATGGGAAGGAAAGGCTGTCGCCCGCCGACCTGAAAAGCGAAGACCCCCTGCTGTTGGAAGAAGGCCACTGCCTGCGCGATCACGCCCTGTTGGCCACCGGAGCCGCCGCCGGCGGGGCGGCGGAAGGCCGCTTCGCCGGCACCAGCCTGCACACCCTGGTGCAGATGGTGGACAACGGCCTGGGGTTGACCCTGCTGCCCAAGATGGCCGTGGATGCCGGCATCACCAAGGGCACCCGGGTGCGGGTCCGGCCCCTGGAAGGCAAGGGGACTTCCCGGCGCATCGGGCTGGCGTGGCGGCCCACGTTCCCCGGCAAGGGGGATTTCGCCCTGCTGGCCGGGTTCTTCCGCGATGAACTGGCAACGCCGCTGCCCCGTCGCGGCGGAAAAAAGATCCAAGCTAAAAAAGACCAGGCCAAAAAGATGAGATTAAAATAATAGCCACAAAAAAGTGTGTGAAGCGCAAATAGGCCAAGGTGTATAATGGGCGCAAGCGGGGCCCCCTGACGGGGTTCGATTTTTTTTGGAATAGGCGGGAGCGACCCATGAAACGCGGGATATTCATCGGCATCGGCATTGTCGTTCTTTTGATCGCCGGCGGCATCTATTATGCATTGACCAACCTGGACTCGGCCATCCAGGCGGCGATTGAAAAATACGGCAGCGAAATCACCCAGACGCAGGTGAAGCTTGAAAAGGTGGAACTGGACCTGACTTCGGGCCAGGGCGCGCTTCGCGGCTTCAGCGTCGGCAACCCGGCGGGCTTCCAGACGCCGACCGCCTTCCAGTTGGGCGCCGTCAGCGTCACCATCGATACAAGTACCGTTACCGGCGGCACGGTGATCATCAAGGAAGTGGCCATCGACAAGCCCGACGTCACTTATGAGCTGAGCGGCGACGGCAACAACATGGACGCCATTCGCGCCAACGTGGACGCCTACATGACCAAGTACGGACTTGCCGGCGATGGCGGCAAGAAAGAAAATGAGGCAAAGAAGGAAGACGGCGAAGGGCCCAAGCTGATTATCGAAAACCTGTATATCAGGGGCGGCACCGTCAACGTCAGCGCCACTATTTTGCAGGGCAAGTCCTTGACCGCGCCGCTGCCCGACATTCACCTGAAGGACATCGGCAAGGAAGAAGGCGGCGCGTCGCCCGGCGAAGTGGCCGAACGGGTGCTCAAATCGATCAGCGACGGCGCCTCGACGGCGGTCGGCGGCTTAGGGATCGGCAAGACCCTGGACAGCCTCAAGTCCGCCCTGGGAGACCTTAGCACCGAAGGCGTCACCAAGGCCATCGGCGGCGCCACCGAGGGCCTGACCGGAAGCGTCGGCGGGACGGCCAAAAGCATCACCGAAGGGGTCGGCGCCGGCGCCGGCGAAGCGGCCAAGAAGCTGAAAGGCCTGCTGGGGAATTGAGCGGCGAGTGTTCAGCGGTCAGCCTTCATCTGGCCGCTGATTGCTCCTTGGTATCGGCAATGGACATGCCCGGGTGGGCGAGGCGCCACTGGCGGGCCATCTTTCGCGCCTGCTTGACCTGCTCGGGGGTAATCAGCTTGGCCAGGTCGTCGCGGGCCTGGGCGACCAGGGCGCGGCTGTCATCAAGGACGAAGGTTCCGGCGGCGATATCCAGCCACATGTGGGCCTGGACCGCATCCTTGGGCACGCCGCGGCCGTCCCGGTACAGGATTCCCAGCACCTACTGGGCTTCGGGGACGCCGCGGTCCGCCGCCATGCGGTACCATTTCAAGGTTTCCCCGTCATCCCGGGGCAAGCCGCCGCCGCTGGCATAGAGCAGGCCCAGGCGGTAGGGCGCCGTGGCGTGCCCCTGCTCGGCGGCCTTGCGGTACCATTCGGCGGCCGCCTTCGGGTCCCGCTTCATCCCCTTGCCTAATCCCTCGCCTAATCCCTGGCCCGATTCCAGCAGCGCGCCCATGGCGAATTGAGCCCCCGGGTGCCCCTGCTCGGCGGCCTTGCGGTACCAGCCGGCCGCCGCCGCCAGGTCCTGTTCGACCCCTTGTCCCATGTCCAACAGGGTGGCCAGTTCATATTGGGCCGCCGCATGGCCTTGTTGGGCCGCCTGGCGGTACAGTTTGGCCGCTTCCGCCAGGTTGACCGGCACACCCCGGCCCAAGCTATAGCGGACGGCCATGTTGAACTGGGCCTGGGCCTCGCCCTTGAGCGCCGCCCTGGCCTCTTCGTCGAGGGCCGCCTTGATTCGTTTTCGGGCATCGGCCCGGATCTCGGCCTTGTCTCTTTTCTTGGCGAGGGTTTTCAGCCTGGCTTCCATCTTCGCCTGGGCTTGGGCTTTTTTCTTGGCCCAGGCTTCGGCTTCCGCTTTTTCCCTGGCCTCCAGTTCCGCCCTCAATTTGGCCTCGGCTTCCGCCCTGGCTTTCAGCTTGGCGGCTTCGTGGGCTTCTTTCGCCTGGGCCATCAGTTCAGCGGCCTTGCGGGCCTCGGCTTCCGCCTTTACCTGAGCCTGGGCCTTTGCTTTTGCCTGGGCCTGATCTTTCGCCGCCGCTTCCGCCGTGGCTTTCAACTTGGCGGCCTTTCTCGCCTCGGCCTCCGCCTTCGCCTGGGCCATCAGTTCAGCGGCCTTGCGGGCTTCGGCTT
>JAJRSS010000214.1 GCA_024278615.1 Alphaproteobacteria bacterium | reverse complement strand
CCCACGGCATGACCCATCGCCGCCTGTCCCGTTTAACCGGCGAGGACCTGAAACGGGAAATCACCGTCGCCGGCGAGCGGCTGAAAGAGGAATTGGGTCCAAGGCCAGGGCCAGGGCAAGGGCAAGGGCAAGGGCAAGGGCAAGGGCAAGGGCCAGGGCCAGGGCCAGGTACACGGTCAGGCCGAGGCATCCGGTGGTACGCCTACGCCTTCGGTGATGTGGCCAGCATTACCGCCGCCGCCATGGAAGTCATCGCCGCGAACTACGATTTCTGCCGCAGCGGCGTACGGGGGAGCAACGGACCGGGCATCGCCGCCCACGGCCTCAGGGGTGACAATATGGACCTGGAAGGCCCCGGCGCTTACCGCCGGCTGATCCTGGAAGGGGGGCTGGATTCCCGCTACGCCCAGGCGCGCCGCCGGTTGGATCAGATGGCGGACCCGTCGGGCAGGGAAGCCAGCAGCTCTTCAACCGATGCGGTCTGATGAACGGGAAGCAGCAGCAGCGTGCGCCGCAGCCCGAGGGCCGTTTGGTGGTCGCCCCCGTGGGCCGGAATTTCCGGCGGCAGGTCTGGCCAGCTTTCCACGGGGCATCCGCGTTGGCGCAGGGCGCTGAAAAGACTTTCCGCCCGTGACTGCGTTTCACAGCCAAGAACGAAGCGGTAGGGGGCGCCGTCCTCCGGCAGGGGAAGGGTGCCTGTCCCGGGCCAGTCCCTGACCGCCTCTTCAAGGGCCATGGCGTTGCGGCGGCGAAGGGTTTGTGTTTCCGCCAGGTCGGCCGTGGCCAGCAGCTTCAAGGCGAAGGGGCTGGGCGACGGCGTGCCGGGCAAGGTGTGGTAGGCCGGGTCGGCGCCGAAGGCCAGCATGCGCCGCCGGGCGATGGTGGAAAGCAACCCGGCCGGAAGGATTCGCTGTAAATTCCGTTTCACCGCCCACGCCCACGGAGAAGGATGGTCCAGGCCCAGGCCGGCGGCCACTTCTTTCATGGCCGCCGCGCCGGCGGGGTCGTTCATCAGAAGCAATGCGCCGTCGGGCACGGCCAGCAATTTATGGGGGCTGTAAAACACCAGGTCCCCATAGCGGCCCACATCTCCGACCGGCCTCAGGACATGGGCCGCGTCCTCGACCAACAATGCCCCATGGCGGTTACAGAACGAGCGCGCCCGCACCGCGTCGGCCGGGCGGCCGAAATAGTGGACCAGCATGAACAGGTCCGGCGGGCGGGCCTGGGCCAACTCCTCCAGACGTTGCCACTGGGGCTCCAGGTCTTCGCCGATGGGATAAAAGACCAGGCGCGCCGAACCCTGGCGCACCGGGTCCGTGGACTGGTTGCAGAAATAATCGGGCAGCCAGAATACCGGTGCCCGGCGCCCCTGGGTCTTTTCCCACCACAGGACCATGGCCTGCATCGCCCAGGCGGCGCGGGAAAACCAGAACGCCGCCTCGCCGTCCCGCCGCCAGGCATCGGCCAGGCGGCCGGGGTCGGGATTTTCGCCGCCGGACAGCAGGCGGAAGTCCCGCCGTCGGGGCAGGGGGGCAGGGGTCAGCATTAATCTCGAATTCCTTGGTTTCGCCGTCATAGTGGGGCACGCGGGCCAAGGTTTCAATTGGCCCTGGGAAACGGGATGTTTTCGGCTTTCCCCCCCCACCCCTGACGGCCCGTTGACGGCCCCCGCCGGTGGGGCTAAGAAAGGGCTCCGGCCAGCCGCCTTAGCTCAGTTGGTAGAGCATCGCATTCGTAATGCGGGGGTCGCAAGTTCGAGTCTTGCAGGCGGCACCATTTCCTTCAAAGCCTTAGCAGACTTTTCGGTACCCTCGGCGGGTTCGACTGTGCCCAAATTGTGCCCAAAAAAGTCCATTGTGACGCCGGGGCGGTTATCGAGTACGACGATCGCGCCCTCCTGGAAGTCGGGCGCCAAATGGGAATAGTGTGACCCGCCACTTACTATTGGGTAGGAAGGGATGCGGGAAAGGGCGGGGAATGGTGGGAAATAGTGGGAAGAAACCGCTGATTTTGACGAGAAAAGGGCGTCATACCCAAAATCGCGAGGCGCAACATACGATGAAGGAAGATGGGCCAGGCGATACATAAAATTGGGTTGATTCAGAAATCCGGCCAAAACCGCCATCGATTTCAAACGCCAACGCCATCAGCCGATCACCGGCAATTCTTGCTGGGCGCGCCTGCTCAACAGTTCGGCGCCGTCGTCCCGGATAACGATGTTTTCTTCATGCACCATGACCTTTCCGGGGGCGAACGTCATGCCGGGTTCTAGGGTTATCACCATTCCGGTTTTAAGGACCGTCTTGTCCTGAACCGTCAAAGATGGCCACTCGGTCAATTGCATGCCCAGACCGTGGCCCGACCGCCCGACTTCGCTGCCAAGCGCGCCTGCATCGTTCATGACCCGTTGCATGGCTAAGAAAAGATCGGCGCAGGTCGCGCCGGGCCTGGCCGCACCGAATCCGGCCTCGGTCGCCCGATAGACCGCGTCATAGGCCCGCCTTGCAAAATCAGTAACATCGCCAAAGGCGAAATTTCGGTCAAAATCACAAAAGTAACCATCAAACGTGCAGCCCGTATCAAGGATAAGAACATCACCTTTTTCGACGACGCGCGCGGATGGCGGCGAGATAATATCGCCATAACCGCCTGCCCCGGCGCCGCCGACCAGATAAGAAACGTCGTCCACCCCCTGGCCCAGGCATTCGGTCTTGAAGGCGCGAAAAATGTCAGTCTCGCTTTGGCCAACGTTGAACACCCGGGGCGCTTGATCAAAGGCATTCGAAACCATTTGGCATACGTGGGCGATTTTGCTGATTTCGGCTTCCGACTTGACCATCCGAAGGTTGCGAACAATAGCTGTCGCATCGATGAAGTTCAGACCGCCAAGCATCCCGCGAAGCCGGTCGTAATCGGCCAGTGGCATCCTCAAATGAGTTTCATGGCCCATCGGCAATCCAATCTTGCCGTCTTTGCTAGCAACTTCCCGCAAGGTTTCCGCCAGTAGAGAAACGCCGTCGTCCACCATATCCGGGGATGCCCAAGTACGGATATCGTCGACCCAAGTACGGCCCATGCAAGCGGCGCCGATTTTCGGGATCACGGCTATCGGTTTAGATGATTTGGGAACGACGACAAACCAGGGCCGGGTCGGGCTTTGCCAGAACTGGGTCAGATAGCCGGTGAAGTAGCGGACCTCAGCCTCAGTGCTCAACAACAGGGCATCAAGGCCCCGGGCCGCCATCATTTGCTGGGCGCGGACTAGGCGGGTTTCAAACTCGACCGGCGGAAAACCGCGTGGTGGGGTGGGCAGACATGATATCACTCAATTCGCACCTTCATTGGAATGATAACCAGGATCTCACTCGGGAGCCTACAATAACCCGTACTTCTGGTTTGACCTCGACAATTTTCAAAGAAGTACGTACCCGAGGAGGTCGCCGCAAAGGCTGGACGGAAAGGTATGTGGATGATGACGTTCACGCCGCCGTGGGACTGGTGGAAGGGCAACAGATGACTCCGGCCACCCTCGACAACCTGATCGCCAACGACAATGGCCTGCGCGTCTTCCACGATGCGCGTGGCCGGTGCGCCGGTCTCAATGTTCTGGCGCTAATCGCCCGGTATGGCGGTGGCATGGAAGTTCCGGCCATCGGCGGAAGGTCCCGGTGCACGAGGTGCGGCCACAAGGGCAGGGATACCCAGGTGGTGGCGGTGAGGTGGTAGAAGCAGAATTGATTGGTAGGTTGGCTCCCACACGGTTCCATTGGTTGAAGTCTGGTGGTGCTGCCGCCGTAATCCTGAACCCTGGCGTCGGTCTGCCGACCATATGGAGCTCAAAATTGGGGAGGCAACCGCGATACTTGTGTAGCGTTTGACGGCCTTTAGCTTTTTGCACCGGCGAGAAACTTGCATAGCTAGCTAATTGGCCCTGGCCCGTTTTCTGGTCCGAAATACCCGGGACTCTTCATGCGTAACGGCATCTCGCCATTCCCCACACCACTGAAAGGCAACTGTCAGATGATTCGGTGAATGTCGACGAAAAAAACCTTGAGGTAATGGCGGATATCGCTGGCAGGCACCATGCGGTGTGCGAGAGCGTCCCGTCTCCGGCAACCAGAAGGCACACGTCTCGCATCGTTCGTGTTCCGATCGTAACAATGCCAATTCTTCAGCCGTTGGCTCCATTTCCTTCTCCTTATTTTGGAGGCTCCTGGGCCGCCATCACCCGTTGCATTTCGCCAGCGGCACCACTTCCACACCCTCGCGTCCGGCGTTCGGAGCGTCCCCTCACTTGCCGCGAAGAAATTGGGGACATCCCTCAGTGTGAATGATTCCGGCCGCCAAGTCCTGACTATCCCCGCAACCCCTCAAGTCCCAGAGAAATATAGATTCCGCCCGCCTGCTGATCGACACGCACGGTGACGAGGCCCCGAACATTCCGGCAATATGACCCGGACGACGAAGCGCCAAATCGCCCTTCAAGGCGCTGAAAACCGGGGCATATTTACCGTTAGAGAAAGATTGGGAAACTTGGGCCGCGTTATTCGTAATGCGGGGGTCGCAAGTTCGAGTCTTGCAGGCGGCACCATTTCCTTCAATGGGTTAGAAGATTTATCGAGGCCCTCGCCGGGTTCGGCTGTGCCCGAATCGTGTCCAAACGTATCCATTGTGACACCGGGGCGGTTGTCGAGCTGTTGTAGCGCGCCGCTTACTTTTGGGTCAGGCCCCAGTGTGCCGTGTCTGAACTCGGTTGAAAAAGATCAACCCGGCGATCCCGCGGTATTCCGCCGCATGATCGCCGGGATAGTCGTTAAATTCGCAACCGGTTCGTCCGTATCAACTGGATTTCCGCGCGGTTGCCGTTGCGCTTCTCCTGCCTGGGGTATCGCTTTTATCTTCCCGGCAGGCTTTGGGCGTAAGTCAGGATGTCCACCATATTTGGTATGCCGAGCAGGACACGCAATGCCGGCATCTCTTCATCGGGATGACCGTTCATTATGTGGTGCAGGGCATTCCAGGGGTTCGTCCGGGCGATTCTGCCCAGCGGCAGCATGGTTCTGATCTTTCTCCCGTCGGTGCCATGACAAGCGGCGCATATGGTTGTGAAATAGGACTCACTCGCGCCCTCATCGCCGTTGCTCACTAGCGTGGCGCGATCGATGAACTTGTCCATGTCGATCTGTCCCTTGCTGACGAAGTTGGCCAGATCCTGAAAATCGCGATATTCCAATCGTCCCCGGTACCCGTGGGTTTCATCCTTGAGCAAGGCGATGATCTTCGCGGGATCAGCCCCGGCCATGCCCTGGATGCCCTTGATGCCGGTGAAATGCGGCCCCTCGGAATAGACGCCATCCTTGCCCTTGTAATCCCAGCCATGACATTCCTGGCAGCGCCAGTTCACATTGGGTTCGTTGGCTTTCGGCCCATCCGAAGGATAGGCGGCGTGACGGACTTCAGGTGCGCGCCGATCGGTTTCCACGTACCAGTTGTCATAGAGCCTTCCGCCTCTGGCGATTGAAGAAGCCAAGGGTTCCACCGGCAGCGTCTGAACATAGGCCAGCAACTGGGCCAGGGTTTCGACGCCGAACACGCGCAACGCAGGCATGTTCTCGCCTGGATGTCCGTTCAGGATATTGTGCAGGGTATGCCAGGGGTCGGTCGTCGCCAATTTTCCCAACGGTGGGATGGACCTGAACCGTTGACCATCGTTGCCATGGCAATGGCCGCAAATACTGGTGAAATAGGCTTCCCGTTTCTTGCTGTCTTTCATCACCAGTTTCGTTTTCCGGTTGATGAATTGGTCCGTGTCGATTTGGCCCTTGCTGACAAAGTTGGCGAGATCCAGCAAATCGTCTTCCTCGATCAGCGTTCCATACCCGTGGGTATCGTCTTTGAGCACGGCGATGATTTTTGCCGGGTCCGCGCCGGCCATGCCCCTTATTCCCTTGATACCGGTATAGTGAGGGCCTTCTGCGTACGCCCCATCCTTGCCCATATAGTCCCAACCGTGACATTCCTTGCAGCGCCAGTTGGTTTCGGGGTCATTCGCGAATTTACCACTTGACGGGTAAGCCGGGTGCGAAGTCTTGGGGGCCCGGTCATGAGCCTCCACATACCAGTTGTCGTACAGCCGGCCACCCCGAACAATGGATGACAGGTCTTCATTCGCAATGGCGGATATCGGGCCAGCCGTTACCGCCAACATCACAAAGCCCAGAAGGACAGGCAGCAGCAGCGCGGCCCTAACAGCCTTCTCAAAAAAACGTCCAGCAATCACAACATGCTCCTTTCCTACCCAGCTAACGGGAACCAACCGATAATTCCCATTGTCCAAATGCAAACCCCTTAGGTCTTATTCAGTTTCAGCACCAGCGCCGATGGTGCACACGAAAACACAATCGAGCTGTACTTTGATCAACGTCTGAGTGCCGATGCTTTATTGATTATGCGTCGTCCTTTTAGGCTGAGGCCAAAGGGATTCAGACACCTGTAAACCGACTACTATTGGGACAGGTTTTTTGCTTCATGTCGTTGATTAGCATCAACAGAACAAACGAATTTTTCATTCGAGAATGCCGCCAGGCTCGCCGACCCGAAATTGCTTCGGGGCAGGTTATGTTTTGACCATCGTAACAACCGTATCCATCCACCGTTGTTGACCGTTGATGGGTTCCACGGAGACAGGAATTATCCAGTTGGGATGCCTGTCTTTCGGGTCCGGCTTCCACCAAATGTATTTCTCGTGGGGAGGGTCGCCGACACCAAGCGGCGCCTTATTGCCTGACGCGTACCTTCCGTATTCCCACCGGCCACCGAGGGACGAGACCGCGACGACCCCGGGAGCGACGTTTTCCGTGACCTTGACCTTCGCCTCGATTTCGCCAATGGCGGAAACCAGCTTGATCGTGTCACCATCGCCGACACCCGCGGTGTTCGCCGTAAGCGGATTGACCCACGCTGGACTGGCATGGTGAATCTCGCTCAGCCACCGGCAGTTCTGGGTCCCGGAGAGAGTCTGAACATTCACCCGGAAGGTTGTCAGGATCAGTTGAGAAGGCTCCAATGCCTGATGTTCCGGGATGGAGACATACGTGGGCAATGGTGAGTGACCCCTGTTCCGCAGGCTCGGCGAGTACAGTTCGAAAAACCCGGACTTGTTGATCCTGTCGGGCTTGAAGCCGAAGAAAATGTCCCGGTCCGTGCGGCGTTTGCTGGGACGCCGCCGGTCATTCCCGATCAATTGTCCAACGTAACCCCGGTAGGCATTTGGTGTTTGGATGTAACCCTTGTTCCAGGCTTCGTCTTCATTCGCGGCGGCACTCAATTTCCAATTCCAGAATACGCCGGTTGCCTGATCAAGGATGACGCCGTCCTTCAGGACCTCATCCGCCGTAATCCGCCGTGTATAGGAAAAATATGCCGGCTCGGCCTGTGGGTCATGCCACACGCCTTTCTTTTTCATCCCGCCGAATCCCCCGGCCTTCCTTTTTACCGCCGGGGTCAGCCGGCAGGCCATCTTGACGAATTCCTCTCCGGTTTTGAAACCAAGCGGGAAGCCCATTCTTTCGGCCAGTTCGCAGCACACATCCTTGAAATCCCGGGACTCGCCCAAAGGTGCGATGACCGGCTGGGCTATGGCGTATTCGGCCACCTGATCGGGTGAAAGCCCTGCCTCGAATTCATACCTTTCCAGGTATGTTGTATCCGGCAGGATGAGGTCGGCCAGTGCGGCGGTTTCATCGTAAAACGGCGTAACACTGACCAGGAAAGGAATAAGCGCTTCATCCTTCAGGGTGTCGATGTTCTCTTGTACATCGGCCTGGGTAAACGCGGGGTTCCGATGATAACAAAGGTAGACTTCGGGCCGGCCCGACCTTCCGTCCTTGATCAGTTGTAGAATCTGGCCGTCCGCGCTGGTTGTCGGCAGGGCGGCTGTACCATCGGCCCCGGACAGCATATCCAGCGTCTTTGTCGGCGGTTTGTCCTTGGGGCCGGTAGGATAATTCCACGTCGGCCCTACACCCATGCACCGGCCGCCAGGGTTATCGATATTGCCGGTGATGGCCGCCAGCATCTGGATGGCGCGTTCGGTTTCTACACCGTTGTAGCGGGAGGTGGCACCCCTGGAGCTCATAATACAGGCGGGTTTGGTGGTCGCGAATTCAACCGCGATATCGTGGATCCGGGCTGCGCTGACACCACTGATTTTTTCCGCCCACTCCGGAGTAAACGATTTCAGGTGGGTTTTCAGGGCCGCCACCTTGACCGAGACGGGGACATTCTGGTCGTCCGTGACCTTGCAGAATTTGAGGAACGCTTCTCCCTGTCCGCGATACAGGTCCTCGGTCATCACCACGTTGCACATGGCGAGAATGACCGCCAGGTCGGTTCCGGGTTTGATTTGAACCCATGTATCCGATCTGGATGCGGTGTTTGAAAACCTGACGTCGAACGTCATCATCTTGACGCGCCTGTCGGCCAGGGCCAGGGCCAGCCTGTGCGCGAGGGCGACTTGATTGGTGTCCGCCTCGAACACATTGCTTCCAAAATTCAGGATGTAGCGTGTGCGTTCGAAATCCCAACTGTCATTGACCCCGCCCCACGTCAATTCAAATGCGGCCCGCCGGGTGCTCTGCCCCAGGCAGGAATTGCCGGACACGCTGCCGGTGCCAAAGGTGGGCAGAAAAACCTTGTTGATCAGCCTGTCGGCGCTGGCCGACAGGGTGCCGTGCTGGACCATGAACTTTTCAGGATTTCCGTCATCCCGCAATTTTTTCAGGCGGCCGGCTAGCTCGGTCAGGGCTTCGTCCCAGGTGATCTTGGTCCATTTGCCTTCGCCCCGGCGGCCCGCCCGCCGCAGGGGGTAAAGGATGCGGTCGGGGTCGTAGACGTGATTGATCCCGGCCTGCCCCTTGGCGCACAAGAGTCCTCGTGTTCTGACCGAAGACGGCTGGCCCTCGATCTTCAGCACATACCCTTGTTCCACATAGCCAATGGTGGGGCATCGGCTGGGACAAAGGGCGCAGGTCGTGGTTATGGCTTCCCGTTCTTCGCCGCTTTGATGGGAGAAGTCCCGGCCGCCCTTCCTTATCTGTTCCGCCTCTTCGGCCCGCACCCCGCGGCCCGCCAGCATCCGGGCGCTGGCAACGGCCGCGGTTCCTAATTTGAGAAAATTTCGGCGGCTGACCATGGCTTCCTCCATCAATTCCTAGAGCCCCATGGGCCCGGTAACCTGGCCGGCGTGTACGATGATGTAACGCAGCATGAACCCGCCAACCAGCACCGCGATCGAAACTACGATCTCGACACTTCTCGGCGCCGAATAATCCCGGTGATAAACAAGTTTGGGGACGACGAAAATCAGCTCGATAATGGCGGGTATCAGCAAGCCGATGGCGACCACCCAAACCCAGAACATCATCGCCATATCGCCACCGGGTAGAATTATAGACACCGCGTACTTTACGTTGCCGATGGTCAGGTGGGCGAACATGAGAAATAGGAAAATTACCATCAGCTCCAAACCGATGAGCATTGCGTCGGATGACGTAAGCAGGTAGGCGCTTTGATGGAAATGACGTTCCGCTTCCGTATCGGCGCCCTTTTTGTGAAACAGCGTCTGAACCAGAATGATCATGGCGATTCCGGTGGAGAGGGCGGAAACAAGAAACAGCAGCGCCAATATCGGTGAGTTCCATAGGGGCCGGGCGGGCATCGCCCCGAGCATGACGCCCGTATAGACGGCAACGCCAATACCCAATGGCACGTTGATCCAGGCCAGTACGGTCCGCAGGGGAGCGAGCCGCTGACTCAAGTTTTTCCACTGGGAGATAAAGGTGGGCAGGAAGGTCAGCGTGTACAGAAAACTGGCGGTGATGAAGATCATCAACAACCAGGATCCGATATTCATGGGCGACAGGTTTACAACCTTGAACAGGTTGAACATCCTGAAAGGCCGGCCCAGTTCGAATATGATCAGGAATGTACCCAGCATCACCGGAAAGGGTCCGATCAGCGCCCCATAGCGGGCCAGCTTGAAGTGCCTGCCGCCGAAATCACCGCCGCCGCCGCGCAACAGAACGGAGGAGCTGACGGTGACCGCACCCGCTCCTACCCCGGCCAAGAACAGGTACAGGATCACGGGCATCCCCCAAGTGAGTTCCTCTCCCATGCCTATCTCCTTTCCTCGTGCCGCCGATGGGTCACCACTTGGACTTTGCGCACCTCTGGGCGTTTGGCGTCCAGTTCATCGGTATGATCGGCGCCGATGTAATAGACGTTCGGGAAAGTTCCCATTTCGCGCCTGAGGACGGTTACCTGATTGTTCGCGATGAGCTTGGAAATGTTGCTGTTGGGGTCTCCAAGGTCGCCGAATATTCTGGCCCCGCCGACGCAAGTATTGACGCACGATGGCACCAGTCCCTTGGACACCCGGTGAATGCAAAAATCACACTTGTCCGCGAACCCGGTAACCGGATTGAGAAAGCGTGCATCGTAAGGGCATGCCTGAATGCAATACTTGCACCCAATACACAAACCCGAATCGACAACCACAATGCCATCTTGTGGACGCTTGTAGGTGGCGTTGGTGGGGCAAACGGTAACACAAGGCGGTACTGAACAGTGATTGCACAACCGGGGCAGAAAACTTCTGCCGACGTTGGGATAAACGCCCTTTTCAACATATTCGACCCAGGCCCTGTTTACCCCCAGTGGTACGTCGAATTCGCTCTTGCAGGCCACCGTACAGGCATGGCACCCGATGCAGCGTCGTACATCGATGACCATGCCGTAGCGTTTCGTTCGCGACTCCTTTCCGTTTTCCCGCTCAGTGTCTGTCTTGGACTCAGAGCGGGTCGGTAGGGTCGTTGCGATGGCGGCGATGGCCGTCGCCGCCGCAGCCGCCGCGGCGGTCATAAAACCTCGTCGATTTGGGGAGACTTTCTCCGGCTTAGTCACAATGCTTTCCTTGCTGAGCATACCCGGTAAGCCCGGTAAGATTGGGTTTCATCAATGCGAGAGTTCATTCTCAATCGGTGGATTCGTCAGGCTTCTGGTAGGCGGTATCACGTACCTCTACATAGCGGTGGACCAGGTTGTCGTGGCACTCGATACAGGTTTCTTTGTTCTTCAGGGCGTTGGCGTGGGCTCGCTTGCCGCGCTTGCGCTTCGGTTTGATTTCCGATTCGATGTGGCAGCCCCGGCACGTAATGCTGTCGTATTCGAACAGCCGGTCCCGGGTCCGGTAGGCCCGGGCGGCACTTGGAGGGATCCAAGGGCCGGCGCGTTCGGCATCGCGATCACGGAAATGGCCGAACAGATCCGTCGCGCTGGCGAAATGCGTATAGGCAAACACCGTTCCCAAGAAGCCTTTGGGGACATGGCAGTCGACGCACCTTGGTTGCGCCTTATCGGGATTGGTCTGATGCAGCCTGGACATAGACAACCTGGCCGCTGG
>JAJRSS010000213.1 GCA_024278615.1 Alphaproteobacteria bacterium | reverse complement strand
TTTCCCATGTGGTGCGGATCATACCGGCACTGTTGGCGTTGCTAGCGTTCATCCTGTTGAACTGGCACGAGACCCTTTACGCCCTGATGAGCGTTGTCCCGTTGACGGAAAAGGGCGGTGATGCATCGTCCCTGGTCGCGGGCTCCACCCTGGCCGCCGTCTGGAGCAGCGCCGTCCCGACCCTGTGGACGATGGCGGAAATCCTGCTGGCGGGGATCATGGCTTTGGGAATTCTGTTCTGGAACAAGCGGCCGCTTTTTTACCGGATGTCGGGGGTATTGGTGTTGTGCGTTGGCGGCGCGGTGCTGTTGAGCGCCGCGCCCTGGCGTCTGGTTGGACTGGGCGCGCTGGAGAATTTCAATTTTCTTTACCTGCTTCGCACCCTGCCGACGCTCGCGGTGATTGTCATCGCCGGTGCGGCGGGGCGGGCGTGGACCGCGTTCCCCGCGCCGCGACACGGCCGGGTTGGCCCCGCCCTTTTGGCTCCCATCTCCCTGGCCCCCCTCTCCCTGGCCCCCATCACCCTGGCCCCCATCACCCTGGCCTTGGCCGTCGGCGGCGCCGTCTATTACAAGGCCTATCATGGGGCCACCTGGTTGAGCGAGGGCGGGCAGAAAGCGCTGTACCGGCCCGGCGACATCGACCGCGAAATGCTGACCGCCGCGCCACCGGCCCGGGTGGTTACCGTTCCCTACCGCCTGTCGGCCAACGGCGCCGCCGCCGCCGGCCTGGATACCTTTGACGGCGTATTCAACCTGTCCTTGCGCCCCTACGCGGCCTTTTGGAAAAAGGGGCTGATCGGCGGCGAAGGGGAAGCGACGCCCAATTACACCTTGGAAGCCGTGTTCGACGCCAAGTGCTGCATGAGTTACGACCTGGACCGGCATGTGAACGCCAACCTGTTGCGCGTCGCCAACGTGGGTTACGTGCTGAGCGTGCTGCCGCTTATCGGCAGGGGCCTTCGCCAGGTCGCCGGCCCGGACGGCCCGTTGACCGTGCCCCGAAGCGCCGACCCCGCGGGCCAGCGGTTGAGCCGTTATTGGAAAATGATGTTCGAACCCAACCCGGTCCGCGTTTACGCGTTGTCCAATTTCCTTCCCCGGGTGTTCGCCGCCCGAAAAATCATGCGGGCGCCGGGCGGCACGGACGACGAGGCCTTTCTCGGTCTGATCGCCCGCAATGGGATTGACCGTACACTGGTCATCCGGAAGGACCTCGGCGGTATTGACGTTGATTTTCCATCCTCCCTTCGAATCCGGAATTTCGATCTTGTGGAAAACGGGTTTACGGCCAACCTGGAAGCGCCCGGCGGCGGCATCGTGGTATTTAATGTCACCCTGTCGCCCTTCTGGCGGGCGCGGGTGGACGGCAGGCCGGCGGAAGCGTTCGCCGCCAACATGATCCATACGGCGGTTCCAGTGCCCCCCGGCGCTAGGCGGGTTTCCCTGTCCTACGGCCGGCCTTTGCTGCGGGAAAGGATGCTTTCCATGCTTGGCTTCGGGAAAACGGGACCCGGGCAATGATGGGGGCCGGACGATTACCGGGCGCCAAAACGGCGGGCGGCGGGAAAAAGACCCTCTCCCTGCTGATCAAGATCGGCATAACGATCGGTATTTTCCTGGTCCTGCTCGCCAAGATCGACCTCGACGCGGTGATGGTCCGGATCGCCAAACAGGACCTGTCCCTGTTTTTCCTCGCCCTGGCGGTCCTCGCCCTGCACCTGCTGATTCATGCCTGGCGCTGGAAAACCATCCTGGAAACGATCCGTTCGCCCCTTCCTTTGCCCAGGGTGTTGCGGTTCCTGTCCATCGCCCTTTTCTTCAACCAGGCCCTGCCCACGGGCATCGGCGGTGACGCCGTGCGAATCTGGATAACCAACAAGTTCGGCACCGGCATTTCGGCGGCCACCAACAGTGTCATGCTCGACCGGCTTTGCCACATGGTCGGGCTGATGATCGTGGTGGCGCTGACCCAGCCCCTTCTCGCCGGCATGGTCAACGTGGACGAGCTGGAATGGGGGCTGCCCCTGATCATCCTGGCCACCCTGGGCGGTCTGGCCGCCCTGATGGCCCTGGACCGCACCCCCAAGGACTGGCAGCGCTGGCGCCCGGTGCGGGCGGTAGCCTATCTGGCCGCCGACATCCGGCGGATTTTCCTGAGGCCCCCCGCCCTGGCGAAGCAGGTATTCCTGTCCCTGCTTGGCCATGGGGCGATGATCGTTTCCTATATGGTCCTGGCCAAGGGAATGTCCATCGCCATAGAGCCCCTGACCCTTCTGGCCCTCTTGCCGCCGGTGATGCTGATCGCCGCCCTGCCCATTTCCCTCAACGGATGGGGGGTGCGCGAGGCGGCGATGATCGGCATGCTGGCCTTCGCCGGCGTGCCCGCCGCGGACGCCCTTTCCCTGTCGCTGGTCCAGGGCGTATCGGTGCTGATTACCCGCCTGCCGGGCGGCGTGGTCTGGCTTCTTACCCGGGTCACGGCATGACAACCATCCGCCGGCAACGGAAAGTCTCCATCATCGATTACGGCGCCGGCAATTTGCTGAGCGTCAGCCGCGCCCTGGAACATGCGGGCGCGACGGTGACGCTGGTTGCCGATGGCGCGTCGCTGAAGGGGGCCAATGGCGCCGCACACCTGATCCTGCCGGGCGTCGGCGCCTTCGGCAAGGGCATGGAGGAACTGCGCCGCCGGGACCTGGTGGGACCGCTGCTGGATCATGCCGAATCGGGAAAACCCTTTCTGGGCATCTGCCTGGGCATGCAGATGATGCTGGAAAGCAGCGACGAATTCGGCGGTCACCGGGGCCTGGGACTGATCCCGGGAAAGGTGATGGCCATTCCCGACACCAGCGAAGAAGGAGCCCCCCACAAGATCCCCCATATCGGCTGGAACGGGCTTGACCCGGCGGGCGGCCAGGATTGGCGGGGCACCGTGCTGGGCGGCGTGCCCGCCGGCGCCGACATGTATTTCGTTCATTCGTTCACCGCCCACCCAGCCGATCCCGCCCACCGCCTGGCCGACGCCGATTACAACGGCCGCACCCTTTCCGCCGCCATTCACCGGGACAACCTGACCGGGTTGCAGTGCCATCCGGAAAAGAGCGGCGAAACCGGCCTGTTCATTCTCCGTAACTTTCTTTCCCTGAACTGATCCAGCCGATCCCATGAGCCGCACCTATTACGATGTGACCCTGCCCTATTCCCCGGACCTGCCCGCGTGGCCGGGGGAGTCGAAGCCGGTGATCCGGCGCATCAACGACATGGACGAAGGAGACGGGGTCAACGTTTCCCGCATCGATGCCTGTGTCCATTTCGGCACCCATGTGGATGCGCCGGTGCATTTCATCGACGGAGACAGGGCGGCGGAGTCCCTGGACGTGGCGGTCATGGTCGGTCCGGCCCTGGTGGTGGAATTTCCGGATGCCCCGGCGATTACCGCCGACATGCTGGAAGGGGCGGGCATTCCCCACGATGTGGACCGCATCCTGTTCAAGACCCGAAATTCGGAATTGTGGAATAATCCGGCACACGATTTTTTCGAGGACTTCGCCGCCATCGCCGCGGACGGCGCCCAATGGCTGGTGGACCGGGGCGTGCGCCTGGTGGGCGTGGATTATTTGTCCATTGAATCCTTCCACACCACCGATTTCGCCGTGCACAAGACTATCCTGGGGGCCGGCATCGTCGCCGTGGAGGGCCTGGACCTGCGCCCCGTCAGCGGCGGCGTTTACGAAATGGCCTGCCTGCCCATGAAGATCGTCGGCGCCGACGGCGCGCCGGCCAGGGTGGTGTTGTGGCGGGACGATTAGAAGAGCGTGGTGTCGTGGCGGGACCGCCAGGAGAAATGACGCCATGAAAATCATCGCCATGATCCCGGCCCGCATGGGGTCTTCCCGCTTTCCCGGCAAGCCCCTGGCGCCCCTGTTGGGCCGGCCCATGATCGAACACGTTTACCGCCGCGTCGCCATGAGCACGGTGCTGAGCGAAGTGATTGTCGCCACCTGCGATGACGAAATCCGCGCCGCGGTGGAGGGTTTCGGCGGCCGGGCGGTAATGACCGCCGATACCCACGAACGGGCCAGCGACCGCATCGCCGAAGCGGCCCAGATCACGAACGCGGGCACGGACGCGGACGTGGTGGTCATGGTTCAGGGCGACGAGCCGATGACCCACCCGGATATGATCGGCGAGGCGGCGGCGCCCTTTGCCGGCGACAGGGCCTTGCAATGCGTCAACCTGTGCAAGGCCATCGACAGCGAGGCGGAATTCAGGGACCCCAACACCATCAAGGTGGTGACCGGCCTGGATGGGTGCGCCCTTTACATGTCCCGCAAGCCCGTGCCCCACGTTCCGGACGGCGCCTTCCGTTCCGGCGGGGCGCGCAAGCAGGTGTGCATCATCCCCTTCACCCGCGAGGCCTTGCAACGGTTTTCCGCCCTGCCGCCAACACCGCTGGAGATCGCCGAGTCCATCGACATGATGCGCTTTATCGAACACGGGGTTTGCGTCCACATGGTGGAGACCCGCTTCGATTCCCACGCCGTCGATACGGCCGAAGACCTGGCCCTGGTGGAAGGGCTTATGGCCGATGACCCCCTGGTGAAGGCCTACGCCTGAACATGCCCCCGAAGGAACCCCCCCGATGACCCGGCCGATAACCTGGAAAGTCCTTGTCACCGCGCCCTACATGCTGCCGATCCTGGACCGGTTCGCCGGCTTCTTCGCCGAAAACGGCATCGAGGCGGTGGCGGCGGAAGTGAACGAGCGCATGGAGGAAGATGACCTGCTGCCCCTGGTCGGGGACGTGCATGGGGCGATCTGCGGCGACGACCGGTTCACCGCCAGGGTCATGGATTCGGCGCCCCTGTTGA
>JAJRSS010000212.1 GCA_024278615.1 Alphaproteobacteria bacterium | reverse complement strand
TTATCGATTCAGCCTATTCACAGGACGCTCTAGACAGGTCCACAAAGCGGTCAATGGATCGAAGGAGATGATCGTTTGGAACATGTTGCTCAAGGCTGAAGCCATAAAACATAGCTTCCTGTTCCACCAGCAGTTCGCCCATCATTGCCCTAACTCCCAAAACAATCCTAATGAATTGAATCAGGACAGCGAGACAATCACAAGCAAGAGTTTTTCAACAAAATCGATCCTAAGGGGACGCTGGCATTTGGTCTGAAGGACTCTAATTTCGTGTTTTAAAAGACTAAAAAGGAATCTCGTCATCAATATCGCCTTTCTCGGCAATATCATCAGTGTGGGCAGCATCGGCGGGGCCGGTGATTAGTTTTTTTTCTTCGCCGCCGGAAATCTGCTTAACATCGCATTCTTTTCTTGCCTTGCCAAATATCCCACCGATACGTTCCATTACTTTGACGGCGGGTTCTAGATTGTTGAAGCCATCGCCAATTGCCGCAGTTATTTCAATGTATGCGTCGGCAAACCTCATCAGACCCGACCGGCTTTTATCAACTTCTGCGGCCAATGCATTCAATCGCTTAAAAATGTTTTCACGGAGACGATCTTCAATTTCGACGGCGTTGATGATCTTCCGCACCTTAATCAAGTGGCGGTGGATTTGGGATCGGTAGTCATCGCTTAATTCGATCTGCCCGTGATCCATAGAATCGCTACCACGCAGGGTTTCCAACCTGGATTTGGTGGTAATGTAATCTAGCGAGTCTATAAGTTTTTTATAAAAATTCGAAAAATCTATGTCGGGTGCCGGGGAAGGATCAATTTTTATTCCAACGTCGTGTGTGTCTGCAAACGCCCTTACATGATTTGCAAACGCCCTTTCAATTGAATAATCCTCCTTATTAGGGCCATCTCTATCTACGACCTCCCGTAGCAAACGTACGAATTTAGCGAATGCTAGCTTTGGGTCGTCGGGCAATTTTTGGATATCTTCATCGGAAATCATGGGCTCCACCTTAGTAACCCATGCGCGAATATCAAATAAATTTTCAAGCGGCGAAATATCATTTTTGGTTGAGCGAAGGTTGGCGAGGCAAGCTATTCTCTGATTACGGCGTCAATTCTGGGAACTTGCCCTAATCTTCCATCATCACCAGCAGGCCCAGCAACGCCGGCATTTTCCGGCTGATCACATAGGTGGGGGTGGCAGCCAGGTATCCGGCGTAGCGGCCCTTGTCCTCGAACCGCCGCCGCATGGACGATCCCTATGAATCGCTATCACCGCTCCCTGAGGTTACCCGCCCGCTTGCAAGGTCGAAAGACCCATGGCTTTTCCGGCCAACGCGGTCCGTACCCTGTTCAGCGATTCAAGGCTGGCGATGGTTTCTTTCGGGCGTTCCGCGGCGACGCCGACAAGCAGCGCCTCGATCAGCGCGAGGGTGGTTGCATGCATGCTCAGCATATCCACCCGGCCACGCGAAGCGGGTAGGACCAGGTCGACCCGGTGGCGCAGTTTAGGGCCAAGCGTATCGGAAAACAGCATCTTGGTGACGCCGCGCCGGTCCGCTTGATCCAGGAGCACGGTCAATTCCCGGTACACCCGGCCATAGGCGAAGATCATCAAGAGGTCGCCTTCCCTAAACTTCCGCACGCCGTCGGCGAGGAGAAGGCCGGTTTGCGTCAGGCTCTGCGCGTCGACGCCAAAACGGCCGAGCTGAACCGTGAAATAGTCCGCCATCGCGCTCGACGGCCCGATGCCGAAGATAAAGACGCGCCGCGCGCCGACTATAAATTGAACGGCGCTGCGAAAGCGGCTTGGCGTGATATCGCGGCGAAGGCCATCGAGCGACTTTTGATGGATATCCAATGTCACGTTCAGGGCGGACCCCAAATCATCGCCCACTTCGCCGAGCGTTCGGGCCATCCGGCCGGCCGGCGACAGGTTTTCGCGAAGTTCCCGCGCCAGCGTGCGCCGCAATTCCTCCATGCCGGTAAATCCGAGGGCCTTGGTCGCGCGAACCACGGTCGCGTCGCTGGTGCCCGTCTGTTCGGCCAGCGCCGAAGCGGAGGCGATGAGAACCTCTTCCCGATTCTCCTGGAAAAACCGGGCGACGCGCCGCTCGGCGGGACTGATCCGGTCCAGGCACGCCTTCAGCCGGTCATCGAAGGTGACGGATGGTTCCATGGCGAATTGACCCTTCATTGACCCTTCATTGACTCATGGTGTAGTATACACTACACTTATATCGATATCAGTAGCAAATACTACATTCCCGCCGAATTATTCAGCCAACCCCGGGGTGGGTTGAAAATGCTCTTGCCGAAAAACGCACAAAAAATACCGAGGGGCATCTGGGCGCTTGGCTTCGTCAGCCTGTTCATGGATGCCTCATCGGAGCTGGTGCACAGCCTGCTGCCGGCGCTGTTTGTCTCGCTTGGCATCGGCATGGCGGCCGTCGGTATCATCGAAGGCGTGGCCGAGGCCACCGCCGCCATCACCAAGGTTTTTTCCGGGGCGTTAAGCGACTGGCTCGGCAAGCGCAAGATCCTCGCGGTCATTGGCTATGGTCTGGCGGCGATTACAAAACCGCTGTTTCCATTGGCGCAAACGGTGGAGGTGCTGTTCGCGGCGCGATTTATCGACCGGATCGGCAAGGGGATCAGGGGCGCCCCGCGCGACGCCTTGATCGCCGACATCACGCCACCGTCGATTCGGGGCGCGGCCTATGGCCTGCGCCAGTCGCTGGACGCGGCGGGCGCTTTCATAGGTCCTCTGCTGGCGATTGCCCTGATGGCCCTGCTGTCGGACAACATAAGCCTTGTCCTGTGGTTCGCCCTGATTCCCGCCGTGCTCTGCATGGGGTTTCTTCTCTTCGGCGTCGAAGAGCCGGAGGCAATCCCGGCCTCCAGAGACAAGGGCGGCAAGCGCGGCCTCCCTATGCGTCGCGCCGACCTTGTTCAGATGAGCGGCCGTTATTGGCTTGTCGTCGTGATCGGCGCGCTGTTCGCCTTGGCGCGTTTCAGCGTCGCCTTTCTCGCCCTGCGCGCCATGGATTTGGGCCTGCCGGTCGGCCTGTCACCGCTGGTGCTGGTGCTGATGAGCGTTGTCTTCTCGCTGTCCTCCTATCCGGTCGGGCTGCTGGCCGACCACATGGACCGGGGCCTCTTGCTGGCGCTCGGCTTTGCCTCGCTTATCGGCGCCGAATTATTGTTGGCCAGCGCTGGGGGATATGTCCTTGCCATGGCCGGGGTGGCGTTCTGGGGCGTTCACCTGGGGCTCACGCAAGGGTTGCTGTCGGCCCTAGTGGCGGACAGCGCGCCGGATCATTTACGCGGCACGGCGTTCGGCATTTTCAATCTGGTCAATGGCGTCGCGCTTCTTTTCGCCAGCCTGGTGGCCGGCATGTTGTGGCAAATGCTGGGACCATCGGCGACCTTCTATGCCGGAGCCGCCTTTGCCGGGGTGGCCCTGTTTCTTTTGCTCATTTCTTTTCGTTCGCGGCATTGGGCCTGAAGCGAAACCCAGGCCGGAGGCCTGCATTCATGCGCCAAGCGGTTTGCGGCGTGGCGGGCGATCATCCGATTCCGGCGTCAATTCCGGGAACTCGCGCTCGTCTTCCATCATCGCCAGCAGGCCCAGAAACGCCGGCATTTTGCGAGTGATCACATAGGTGGGGATGGCGGCCAGGTATTCGGCGTAGCGGCCCTTGTCCTCGAACCGCCGCCGGAAGGGCGAGGCGGCGAAGGCCTGTCCCAGTCTGGGCACGATGCCGCCGGCGATGTAAACGCCGCCCCGGGCGTCGAGGTTGAGGGCGGCGTTGGACGCCGCCGTGCCCAGCATGGCCTGGAACATGTCCACGGCTTCGCCGCACACCGGGTCCGACCGGACCATGGCCCTGGAAACGATTTCCGCCGGGCCCAGGGCCGCATCCGCCGCCAATGCATCGATCTGGCAAAGGCTTTGGTACAGGTTGACCAGGCCGGGGCCGGAAATCACCCGTTCCGCCGAAACGTGGCCGTGAATTTGGCGCAGGCGGGCGATCACCGCCGCCTCGCGATCGTTGGCCGCCGCCTGGGTGACGTGCCCGCCTTCGGTGGCCAGGGGCATCCAACCGCTTTTCGTGTGGATCAGGGCGGACACCCCCAGCCCGGTGCCGGGGCCGATGACGGCTATGGGATATTCCGCCCGGGGGGCGCCGCCGCCAACCTGGAAAAGGTCGCTTGGCGCGAGGCGGGGTACGGCCAGGGCGGCGGCGGCGAAATCGTTGATCACCCGAAGCTCATCCAGGCCAAGCTCGCGGCGCAGATCCCCGGTGGAAAAGGACCAGGCCCGGTTGGTCAGGCTGACCCGGTCGCCGGTGACCGGCGAGGCCACGGCGATGGCCGCCCGGCGGGGCCTTGGCGTGGGCCTGGCCGTGCCGTCCAGTCCGTTCAGGTAGAATTTGGCCGCGTCGGCCAGCCGTTGGTGATCGGCGCCGGGCAGGACCGCCGCCTGGCTGATTTCCCCGTCCGGGCGGCCCAAGGCGAAGCGCGCGTTGGTGCCGCCGATGTCGGCCAGCAGGATCGGGTCTTCCTTTCCATCCCCCATGGCGGCCTCGTCCGCGGGAGCCTCATCCATAAGGAGTCTCATCCATAAGGAGCCTTACCCATAGGGAGCCTCATCCATAGGGAGCCTGGCCGAGGGCTTCGAGGAAATTGTCCCGCCAGATGGAAAGGGTGTTGGTGCGCAGTTTCTCCATCATCGCCTCCCACCGTTCGATCCGTTCCTCCAGGTGCATTTCCAGACCCTGGAGGATGGCGATGGCCACGGCGTCGTAATCGAAGGGGTTGACGGTCAGCGCCGCGTGCAGTTCCCGCGCCGCGCCGGCAAACCGCGAAAGCACCAACACGCCCGGGTCGTGAGGGTTCTGGGTGGCGACGTATTCCTTGGCCACCAGGTTCATGCCGTCGCGCAGGGGCGTTACCAGGCCGATGCGGCTGGTACGGAAAAAGGCCGCCAGTTCCAGCCGCGTATAGCTCTTGTTCAGGTAATTGATCGGCACCCAGTCGAATTCGGCGAAGCGGCCGTTGATGTGGCCCGATTCCGCTTCCAGCCGGTGGCGGATTTCCCGGTACTCGGGCACTTCCGAACGGGACGGCGGCGCGATCTGCATCAGGGTGACGTTGCCCCGGTAGGCGGGGTATTTTTCCAAAAACCGTTCAAAGGAATGGAACTTCTTGACGATGCCCTTGCTGTAATCCAGCCGGTCGACGCCGGTGATCCAGATGCGGTCGCCCGGATGCTTCCTCAGCATGCGCGATTGCGCCCCCCGGGTGGCTTCCAGCCCCGCCTGGACCAGGGCATCGGTGTCGATGCCGATGGGAAATATCTCGACCCGGATGGTGCGGCCGAAAACCTCGATGATGTGGTCGCCGAGAATGCTGCCGCCCGCTTCGTGAACCACATAGTCAAGGAAGGCACGGACATCGTTGGCGGTCTGAAAACCGATCAGGTCGTATTCGCACAGCGCTTCCACCAGGTCCCGGTGCTGGGGCAGGGCGACGAGGATTTCCATGGCCGGGAAGGGGGTGTGCAGGAAAAACCCCATGGGCTGCCTGGCGCCCTTTTTCCTCAGGATGCGGGCCATGGGGATCAGGTGATAATCGTGTACCCAGATCAGGTCATTGCGTTTCAGCAGGAACTTCAATGCTTCGGCGAAGATGGCGTTCACCTGCATGTAGCCGTGCGAGGTCTGCCGGCTGAAGGCGGTCAGGTCCAGGCGGTAATGGAACAGCGGCCACAAGGTACGGTTGGCGAAGCCGTTGTAATATTCGCTGTAGTGCTTGCGGGTCAGGTCCAGGGTGGCGTAGGTCACCTTGCCCACCTTGGTCAGTGTCGGCTTGTCCGGCGGCTTGGTGGCGACCTTGCCGCTCCACCCGAACCACACGCCGCCTTTTTCCATGAGCGCGTCCTGCAAGGCCACCGCCAACCCGCCGGCCCGCGCCTTGGTGTCGGTGGCGAGGGCGACCCGGTTGGATACGACGACAAGCCGGCTCAAAACGCCTCCCTCCAGCTTTTGCTCAGCTGCATGGCCGAA
Organism: Alphaproteobacteria bacterium; assembly: GCA_024278615.1. Classification (GTDB taxonomy): domain Bacteria; phylum Pseudomonadota; class Alphaproteobacteria; order Rhodospirillales; family 2-02-FULL-58-16; genus JAJRSS01. Next base: position 6,426 of record JAJRSS010000212.1, on the reverse strand, counting down.
TTGATCAGGCCGACCATGGAATAGGTCTGTGGGAAGTTCCCCCACAACTCTCCCGTGGCCGGATCGAGGTCTTCCGACAAAAGGCCCAGATGGTTCCTCGAGTCTAGCATGTTTTCGAACAATTCGCGCGCCTCGTCCCGCCGGCCGACGGCGGCCAGGGCGTCGATGTACCAGAAGGTACAGATATTGAAGGCGGTCTGCGGCACGCCGAAATCATCCTCGGTGGCGTAGCGGAACAGGTGCTTGCCTCGCCGCAACTGTTTTTCCACCGCCTCGAGCGTGCCGACGAATCGGGGATCGGTCGCGTCCACGAACCCCAATTCCAGAAGCAACAGCAGGCTGCCGTCCAGTTCCTTGCCGCCGAAACTGCTGACGAAGGTATTCCTTGTCTCGTCGAAGGCCTTTTCCAGAATTACCGCCCGCATGGCCTCGGCGTGGTCATGCCAATACGCGGCCCGGTCCTCGACGCCCAACTGATGGGCGATCTCGGACAGGTGGCTGACGCCGGCCCAGCACATGACGCTGGAATAGGTGTGGACGCTGGCCTTGGTGCGCAGCTCCCACAATCCGGCGTCGGGCTGGTCGTAAAGTTTCAGGCAGCGTTCGCCCATGGCTTCCAGGCGCTCGAAAAGGCGCATGTCGCCGGGGCGGATCAGGCGCTGGTCGAAAAAGGACTGGGTGGCGGCCAGGATGACGCTGCCGTAGACATCGTTCTGCACGTGCTCGAAGGCCTGGTTGCCCTTACGCACCGGACCCATGCCCCGGTACCCGGCCAGGCTCGGCACCTCGGATTCCGTCAGCCGGCTTTCCAGGCCGATGCCGTACACCGGTTGCAGGTTGCCGCCGTTGGCGGAGGCGACGATGTTGGAGATGTAGCGCAGGTGGTCTTCCATGGTCCGGGTGGCGCCCAGGCGGTTGAGGGCCTGGACGACGAAATAGGCGTCCCGAAGCCAGCAATAGCGGTAGTCCCAGTTGCGGGCCGAATTGGCCGCCTCGGGAATGGAGGTGGTCATGGCGGCGATGATGCCGCCGCTTTCCTCGAAGGCGCACAGCTTCAACGTGATGGCGGCGCGGATCACCGGTTCCTGCCACTCGAAGGGGATGGCCAGGTAGCGCGACCATTCCAGCCAGTATTCGCGGGTGCGTTCGAAAAACCGCCGCGACGTCTCGCCGATGGGGCTTTCCAGGCTTTCATCGACGCCGATCAGCATGGAAAAGGGTTCTTCCAGGATGAAGGGGCTTTCATTGGCGATGTAAGCGACGGGCGCGTCGGTGGTGCAGCGGACGGTCATGTGGGGCGATACGTAGCGGATGTGGTTGCTGCCCCGGGTCCACTGGGGCCGTTCGGAATTGTAGGAACCGGCGGGACGCAGGCGCACCCGGATACGCGGATAGCCGGTTACCGGGCGCACCTGGCGGACGATCTGCAGGGGCCGGAAGATTCGGCCCAGGTGCTTGAAGCGGGGGGCGAAATCGATGATCTCCACCGCCGCGCCGCCGGTGTCGTAAAGGGTGGTGGTCAGGATGGCGGTGTTGTGCAGGTAGCGCTGTTCGCTGCCGGCGAAATTTTCGATGGTGATATCAAAAAAGCCGGTCTCCTCCGTCCGCCGCTCGCCGTTGACCAGGCTGGGCATCACCCGGCCGTTATTGAGCAGGCTGCAAAATATGGGATCGCCGTCGAACCGCGGCAAGCAGGTCCACACCATCTTGCCTTTGGGATCGATCAGGCCGCCAAAGGTACAATTGCCGATGACCCCCAGCTCAAGGTTGTTCATGGGTGGAAAGCCTTTTGCCGTACAGAGTTAGTTAACCATAACAACTTGAAAAGACTAATATATGGTCAAAGCCAGGGGAAATCATGGTTGCCAGGTACTTGCCGGGCGCGGCGCCGAAATTCCATCGCGCAGGTACACCACATAATAGATCAAGGCGACGAACACTCCACCACCAATGATGTTGCCCAAAGTCACCGGGATCAGGTTGCCGATAAATCCGGCCAGGTTCAGGTTGGCCACCCCGTCGCCGGCCGCCGCCACCGGTATGGCCATGGCCGGGTCCAGGGTGGCCATGATGCCGACGGTGATGAAATACATGTTGGCGATGCTGTGTTCGAAGCCGAGCGCGACAAAAGCGGTAATGGGAAAAACGATGGCCAGGATCTTGGAGGACACGGTGCGGGCGGCGAAGCAAAGCCATACCGCAAGGCAGACCAGCACGTTGCACAGCACACCCCGGATAAAGGCGGTCAGGAAAGACAGGTTGACCTTGGCCGTGGCGGCGGCGATGGCGGTCGCCGCCACGCCGTCGCCGCCCAGGTGCAGGAAGCCGGACCCATAGGCAACCACCGCCATGCCGGTAGCGCCGACGAAGTTGCCGGCGTAGGCAATACTCCAGTTCCTCGATAGCTGACCCGGAGTTACCTTGCCCTGGGCCCATCCCATGACGATCAGCGTATTGCCGGTAAACAGCTCGGCGCCGCCGATGAGCACCAGCACCAGGCCCAGGCTGAAGGCCAGTCCTCCCAGCACCCGGGTGGGTCCCAACCCCATTCCCGTATCGGTTACCGCCACCGAATAGAACATGGCGCCAAAGGCGATGAAGGCGCCGGCCAGGACGGCCAGGGTGAAAAGGGTCACGGTGGGCATCCGTGCCTTTGCGACTCCCACCACCGAAACCCGCCGGGCGATTTCGCCTGGCGCATAGGCGTCCAACAGGGACGGATCAAACCGCATGTCTCCAATTTGATGATCTTCGGTCGGGGTGTCGTTCGTCTGGTTCAGGTGTTGATCGGTGGCCATGGGTGCTGTTTTTCCAACCCCTCTTTTGCTGAAGGTTATTCCAAGGAACGGTGACAAAGACCCAAGCCGGGCCACGTTTTCACCGCCGCACCGCCGGTGTCGCAAAGGGTGGTGTTCAGGATGGCGGTGTTGTGCAGGTAGCGCTGTTCGCTGCCGGCGAAAATTTCGATGGTGATATCGAAAAAGCCGGTCTCCTCCGTCCGCCGCTCGCCGTTGACCAGGCTGGGTATCACCCGGCCGTTATTGAGCAGGCTGCAAAATATGGGATCGCCGTCGAACCGCGGCAAGTAGGCCCACACCATCTTGCCTTTGGGATCGATCAGGCCGCCAAAGGTACAATTACCGATGACCCCCAACTCGAGATTGCTCATGGTCGGATAGCCTTCCGCCGGACAGGGTTAGTGAACCATAACAGCCTGAAAAGACTAATATATGGTCAAAGCCGTCGGAAATCGACATGCTTTGCCGAGCAAGAATCCGGGCCGGAATCCGGGTAAACCCCGTTCGAAGTCCCGTTCCATGGTTTTCGCTGGTCAGGAGTCCTTTTCGTATTCGCCCGTCCGCCGCCAGCGCCGCAGTTGTTCCTGGCGGCGGGTGGCGAAGACCGCTGCGTCCCGCCCGGCCTTGACGCCGCGCAGCCGGTTGATGCGCCGGGTCTCCACCTGGGCGCGGCGGGCCGCCGCCATCACCGACATGCCCAGGCCGCGGTTCTTGCGCCAGGCGTCAAGCTGTTGGGCGCGCAAGGTGGGCGCCAGGGGGCTGCCGCCGCGGGCAAGGCGCAGGCGGGCGTTGAGCGCTTCGGTGCGGGCCCAATCCAGGGGCGCCGGTTTGATGATCTTCCGGGCCATGGGTTTCGGCCTCACGGGTGTGCCATCGGGGATTGGGTTTTCAACCGTAACTGTTTGCAGGGCCGGGTCCCGGCCTCTCCTCTCTTGCTTCCACAGGGCCAGCACCTTGTCCAGGTAGGGCCGGTTTTTCTCCGGCGACGCCGAATGATACAGCGCCGCCGCCTGGGGCCAGGAACGGGTGAGGCCGAAGCGCTCCTTCAGGAAGCGGGCGGCATAGGCGACGTTGGCCGCCGGGTCGAAGGCTTCCTCCAGGCTGGCGAAGGCGGTCGGGTGGTAGAACAGGTTGATCTGCATGCAGCCGACGTCGATGTTGGTGCGGCCCTGGGCGCGAAGGCCCAGGACATGGGCGACGGCGGCGGCCTTGGTGGGGAAATAGGTGCCTTCGCCACCGGCGGTAACGGTCCATGGCCAGGCAAAACTTGCCCGGCGGCCGTCGTCCCAGCGGCCCGTTTCGGCCAGGGATATGGCCCGTAAAAGGTGCCGGGGAATGGCCGCCGTCCGTTCCCGGGCGGCGGTCGCCTGGCGGCATAAATCTCCTTTGATGTCAAAGGATTGACCCGATTCAGACGAGGCGGCCCAAGCCGGTGAAGCGGCCAGGATGGCGCCCGCCAGGAGGCCCAAAAGCATATATCTCGGTTTTGGCGTCACGTCACGTTTCCCCATATCCGGGGAAACCACTGCAACCCCCGTGCCACTTGGCCCGGCAGCCTGGGATAGCGGCTCGCCGCTGGGCCTATTCCTCCCGCGGCAGGGTGGTGGCGCCTTCGCCCAGGGGCAGTTGCATATAGACGGAATTCACCCAGCGGCCGAACTTGAAGCCAACGGCGGTAAGGCTGCCCATGCGCTGGAAGCCCAGCTTGGCGTGCAGGTTGATGGACGGCGCGTTCCCGGTGTCGCCGATCACGGCGATCATCTGGCGGATGCCCTTGCCGGCGCACAGGCGGATCAGTTCCCTCAACAGTTTCTCGCCGGCGCCCCGGCGTCCGGCGTCCGGCGCCACATAGACTGAATTTTCCACCGAATAGCGATAGGCGGGCCGGGGCCGGAAAGGGGCGGCGTAGGCAAACCCGGCCAGCCGCACCTCCAGCCGCGCCACGATATAGGGCAGCCCCCGGGCCTCGATGTCCCGCCGGCGGCGAAGCATTTCGGCGCTGTCGGGCGGCGTTTCCTCGAAAGACGCAAGGCCATGAAGCACATGATGGGCGTAAATGGCCTGGATGGCGTCCATGTCGCTATCGGTGGCGGGACGGACCTCCACGCCGGCGTCCGTTGGCGGGTTCCCTCCTGGATTCATTGGGCCGCCCAGGGCGTCGCCAGGGCTTCGGCGCCGATGTCCTTCAGGGCGTTCATCAACCGGTTCATTTTTTCCGCCAATCCCGGCAGCCCCGGCCCCGGCGCGACATTGGCCTCGTCCAGGTAGAGGGCGCGGTTGACCTCGATCTGCAACACATGAACGCCCCGCGCCGGATTGCCGTAGTGGCGGGCGGTGAAGCCGCCGGCGTAAGGGGTGTTGCGCACGACGACCAGGCCCAGGCCCTTGAGCGCCCGCTCCGCCGTCTCCGTCACCACGGCCGCCGCCGAAGTGCCGTGGCAATCGCCCAGCACCATGTCCACCCGCTTCAGGCCCGGGTCCCGGTCCATGGGGCCGCCCACCGACGGCATGGAGTGGCAGTCGACCAGCAGGCAGGCGCCGAAGCGACGGCGGGTTTCATCCAGCAGCCCTTTCAGCGCCCGGTGATAGGGGACATGGCAGGCCTCGATACGCTCCCTGACCTCGGCGAAATCGAGCTTGCCCGGATAGATGTCGTCGCCGCTGGCGACCACCCGGGCGACGGTGCCCAGCCCGGCGGCGATGCGCGGCGACCGGGTGTTGACGTAAGCCGGCAGGGGGCCTTCGAACATCGCCGGGTCCAACTCGAAGGCTTCCCGGTTGGGGTCCACGTAGGCGCGGGGGAAATGGGCCAGCAACAGGGGCACGCCGCGGTCCGGCGCGCCGGCCACCACCCGGTCCATGTAGGCGTCTTCCGACCGCCGGAGGGTCAGCGCATCCAGGCGCGAGGCGGCGATGAACGGCCTCGGGTACGACCGGCCCGAATGGGGCGAGGCGAAGACCACCGGCGAGGCCGGCTCGCCGGGGGCCAGGATCTCCCAGGGGGGGGAAGAGGGGCGGGAAGGGCCGGCGATCTCCCCGGGGGCGGGTTCTTGGCGTCGGTTCGGGGTCATGACGGCGAATATCCCACATCCGGCGCCGCCCGGCCAGTGGCGCCACGGCCGAACCGCCCGGGACAGGCAGTGTTCAGGCCCGCTCCAGGTCCGCTTTTGCCCATGGCCGGGCCAATCGCCGCCCGAACCTTGCCAACCAGCGCCATTCCGATTAAAAGCCATGCTCTCAGGCCCGGCCAACGGGGCAGTGACGAAGAAATCCTGGAAAGGGCGCGTAGCTCAGCGGTAGAGCACTGTGTTGACATCGCAGGGGTCGCTGGTTCAATCCCAGCCGCGCCCACCATCATCTCAAAGGGTTAGCCTTAATCAGCTAGCCCTTTGTTCTTTCAGGGCACCCCGGGAAAGTATTTCGCCGCCTTTTCGCCACCTTTTTTTCAGCCGTTCGGATTGTCCGGTTAGAATGACCCGCTCCGGCGGATTTTGTTGAAAAACCCCGCAGTTGAAACGGCCTATTTTACTTCCTGAGTTGTTTTCACATGGTTTGCTCTGTTGCCCGATCAGCTTGCGGGCGCTGGTTGCGCCATTGGGATCACTTTCGCCATTTTTCTGAGGTTCTG
>JAJRSS010000004.1 GCA_024278615.1 Alphaproteobacteria bacterium | reverse complement strand
GGGCAGGGTGTCCTGGTTCTGCTCACCCAGCATCACCACCCGTTCTTCGATGCCGGCCAACGCGGCCTCGACCCGGGGCCGGGCGGCGCCGTCGCCGGCCACCAAAAGCCGCCATGGCCGATCCAGAATGCCGGCCAAGGCATCGCCGAGCACCCGGTAGGAGGCCAGTTTATCGCCAGGGCGCATCATCGCCACCACCAACAACAAAGGGATTTGCAAATCAAGGCCAAGCCGGCTGGCCATTTCCCGCCGGTGGTGGTGTCTGTTTTCCGCCGCCTGGGTGAAAGCGGTGGTATCGATGAACGGCTTCAAGGCGACCAGCCGGTCGGCGGCGCGGAGAAGGGGAAGGATGCATTTCCCGTCGGCGGGATTCAGGCCAAGGACCAGATCGGCATGGGCCAGGGCGGCGGCAGCAGCGTCAAACCCCACCGCCCATGGCCCGCCCTTTTGTTTCGGCGCATGGGAGGCTTCCGCTACCACGTAGGGGATTTCCAGGGCCGTGGTCACGGCAGGACCCAGCCGGTCCGGCGCCTTGTGATACAGGTGATAGGTAAACCACATTTGGGGCCGCTGATCCCGGGGTATGTTGCCGTAATGGCGTATCAGGCGCCGGGCCACCCGGCTGCCCACGGCGGCGATGCGGCGTTGGCGGGCGGCGTTCCCCCCGCCGTCGAAACTTCTGAAATGGCTGGCCAGTTCGACCCGGTGGCCGGCGCCCTCCATGGCTTCGATCAGCAGGCGCGCCATGCGCCGGTCGCCGGAAGGCGAAGGATGATCCGGCGGTTTCATGGGAGCATAGAAGGCAATGCGCATTATCTTGTTCCTTCGGCAGGCAGGCCGAACTTTTCCGCCAGCCGGTCGATTCCCCGGCCGATGGAAAATTCGGCGCGGGTGCGCGCCATTCCCGCTTCGCCCAATCGGGTCCGCAAGGCGGGGTCGCCGATCAGGCGCTGTAAAGCCCGGGCCAGGGCGGCCGGGTCGTCGGCGGGCACAAGCAGGCCCGTTTTCCCGTCTTCGATCAACTCGGGCACCGCCGATACGGTGGTGGACAGGCAGGGCAGGGCCAGGGCCTGGGCCTCCATCAGCACGTTGGGCAGGCCATCCCGGTCGCCGTCGCCGGCCACCCGGCAGTTCAGGACGAAGATGTCGGAAACGCGGTAATGTTCCAATACGGTTTCCTGGGGTTGGGGGCCCATCCACGTGATGCGCCCGGCGATGCCCGCCTTTTGGGCCTGTTTTTTCAGCCCCGGCAACTGGGGGCCGCCGCCAAGGTGGATAAACCGCCAATGCAGGCCTGGGGGCAATTTCGACAGTGCCGCCAGCAATCCGGCGAAGCCCTTCTTTTCCACCGCCCGCCCGACGGAAAAAATGACCACCGGATCATCCCCATCCCGGCCGTCCCTCGATGGGCGGGCTTCTTGCGGCGGCGGGAAGCGGGAAAAATCCAGGCCGTGGTAGGCCAACATCACCCGTTCCGGGTCGGGCGCCAAGGCGGCCAGGTGTTCCGCATTGATTTTGGTGCAGGTAGTGGTCCACCGGCAATCATTCAGTTTTTCCGATTTTTCCCAGTCGGGCGATGTCCAGATATCCTTGGCGTGGGCCGAACAGCTCCACGGCAGGTCCAGGATCATGGCGCCATACCGGGCCACCGACGCCGGGGTATGGAGAAAATGGGCGTGAATCCAGGCCGCTTCGGCGGGCAGTTCCCGGGCCAGCACCAGGGCCTGGCCGAAACGGCGTACCCGGTTGGGCGTCGGATCCCGCAGCAGGTCCCGGAACCACGCCCGCCGCGCGGCCCGGTATCCCGGTCGCCGCCGCGCCGCCCGCCACCCTCGAAAGACCCTGACCGGTTCCCGATAAAGGTATTCGGGCAGATACGTGACCGTCGCCTTGATTTCCCGGTGAATCGGGTGGGTATCCTTGTCGGTGGGGTGGCGAAGGGAAAACAGGCGGATGTCCAGGCCGAGTTTTTCAAGGGCCAGGATTTCCTGGGCGATGAAAGTCTCGGAAAGGCGGGGATACCCCTTGAGGACGAAAGCGACGGCGTTCACGTCAGGAGTTTTGCGCGATCACGGTAAGTCCGGCCGAAGGCGGCGCCGCCAGCCATTGGCCCATCATGCCGTTGATGATCGAAAGCCCGTCAAGAAGCCCGGGAATGTGAACCTCGGATGGTTTTGGTTGGTTGGGCAAACCCCGCAGCGCCCGGGCCATCTGGTGAGGGTCTCTCGTTTCATCATCGACCAGCATGCGCGCCAGGCCCAGTTCCTCGGCCCGTTTCGCCCGGATGTATTGCTCCAGCCGGGGCACCGTGCGCGGAACGATGAGGCAGCGCTGATCGAAGGAGAGGATTTCGCAGAAGGTGTTGTATCCCCCCATGGCGACGACGCCGGCGGCGCCGGCCAGCAGGCTTTCCACATGGGCGTCGAAAGTAATGGCGTGGACCTTTTCAAGGCGTCCTACCCGGTCCATGAACTCGGCTTGCAGATTGGTGCGCATGAAGGGTCCCAGGACCAGCAACGCCGCATGGGGAATGCCCGGATCGTGTTCATAAGCGCGAAGAACCCAGTCGATCAGGCCGGCGCCGTCGCCGCCGCCGCCGGTGGTGACCAGCAGGTAAGGATCGTTGCCGACCGTGGTCTCCAGGGCTGCCGAAGCGGAGCCATTGGCGCTGCCGCGCCGGAGATAGCCGGTGTAGGTGGCCTTTTCGCGCACGGAATCGGGAACGGTGACGCCTTTCAGGGGATCGCAGACATTTCGCAGGCCATAGACCCAGATGTGATCGTAAAGGTCGCGAAGGGCGGGCACGGCGTTCTTGCGTTTCCATTCCTCGTTCAATTGATCCGGGTCGTCCATGACATCCCTCAGTCCCAGAACCAGCGGCGTTCCCTGCGCCTTCAGCATGGTGAGGGTTTCCTTGACCTCGCCCCGCAGGCCCAGGGGCTCCTTGTCGACCAGGAAAATGTCGGGGGCGAAAATCTCCGCCGTGTGGCGGATGATGGACCCGCGAATGGCCAAAGCGTCCTCGATGCCGATGTCCAGGCTGTGCGACGTGTATTCCCCATGACGCAATTTAATGACACCTGGAATGCGGACGAAATCCACCCTTGGCCGGAAATCGAAATTGCCGATGATGGGAGAACCGGAAAGGATCAGCACCGACAAGTCGGTGCGGTGATCGACCAGGGAATGGGCGATGGTGCGGCATCGGCGCAGGTGGCCGAGGCCGAAAGAATCGTGACTGTAGATCAGCAGCCGCTTGTGATCCCTTTTCCGGGCCATTGATGCGTCCCCTGTTTGGAAGCCCCTGTGGTCAATAGGGTATGGTATAACCTGACCTTAGCTATTGAAAACTCTTATTTTTTGAAACATTAATAAGTCATCTGACGAGGAAGGCGCCGGTCGGCCAGGATAGCGGCCTCGGGCCGAGCCACGCGACCGGGAGTTTGAGGATGGAGCCCACAATTTTCAAGTACATCTTCCGCTACAGTCTTAAGCGGCAGATATACTTGCTGATTTTCTCCATAGCGGCGTTTCCCTTCCTGTATGCGTCTTACGAATTACCCAAGAAGATCATTAACGAGGCCATCGGCGGACAGGATTTTCCCAAGGACATCTTCGATGTGCAATTCGAGCAAATCCAGTTCCTCATCCTGTTGT
>JAJRSS010000211.1 GCA_024278615.1 Alphaproteobacteria bacterium | reverse complement strand
GTTTTCGTCGACGCATTTCAGTTCCTGCAACAAAACCACGTCCGGGCGGGCGTCGCGCAGCCAGCGCAGCAGGCTGGGCAGCCGGGCCTTGACCGAATTGACGTTCCAGGTGGCGATCTTGACCATGGGGTTTCCGCTAAACGGGTTTCGGCGGGGGTGAGCCTAATTCATCGGCGGCGATGAAAAAAGGCCCACCGTGGCGGGCCTTGATTCGAAACCTTGCAGAACGCTCTAAACCGCAAAAGAAGTCCCGCAGCCGCAGGTGGAGGACGCGTTGGGATTCTTCATGGCGAAGTAGGAACCGATCAGGTCCTCGACGAAATCCAGTTCCGAGCCCTTCAGGTAATCCAGGGACACTTCGTCGACCACCACCTTGACGCCTTCCCGCTCGAAGACAAGGTCATCGCCGTTGAGGGTGTTGTCCAGGTCGAACCCATAGCGGAAGCCGGAACATCCACCGCCGGAAACGGCGATGCGCAGCATCAGCGCCGGGTTGCCCTCGGACGCGATCAACTCGCCGATGCGGCGGGCGGCGCTGGCGGAAATGGCGATGTTTTCCATGGCGGTATTGGTGTCTGGCATGGGATTCCTCTTAGTCGCCCCTGGTTGCCGGTCCTTGTAATCAGTCGTGGTCGCCGGACTCCTTGCGCGGCCCGGCGGCGGGACGAATATATTAGCATTTCCTATGCCTTTAGATAAGCGCCAAATCCAGGTTGTCAATCAGGGGCTCAGGCCCAGCCGGCCGGGACCCCGGAAAAAAGGGCAAAAAGGGGTGAAATTGGCGAGTGAACCGGTGGGGTATTAGGTGGGATGGGGACCCAGGGGGAAAACGGGGGCGGAAAAGGGGCCGCTCCAGTGCCCATCGACGCCGAGCCACAGGGGCAACCTGAAAAGGACTATTTCAGCTCGAATTCCGGGTTGCAGATAAGCCCGATTACGTTTTCCCAGGGGTCCTTCACCGAGGCGATGACGATTTCGCCGCCAACGTTGGTCGGTATGGTGTCCTCCGCCGCTCCCAATCCGATAAACCTCTTTACCTCCTGTTCGATGTTTTCAACTCCCCAGTAAGCGATGACGTTTGCCGTCTTATCGGCTGCTGGAACATCGTCTTCAACCAGGCCAAGTTCATATCCCGCCACTTTGAAGCCGACATAAAAGGGTTCGTCGAAATAGGGCTCCACCTGAAACGCCTTGGCGTACCATAACTTGGCTTCGTTGATGTCGCTTACCTTGTAAACGGTGGTCCTGAGCCCGAGAATCGGAGCTTCCATGTCGCGGTTCCCTTGTCGTCCAATAAAAGCGTTTCGAAGCATGCAACCCGTTAGGAACTATAACCGGACAGGAACATAATGGAAACATTATATTTGTCATCCACATCCCCCAGGCGCGCAACCGGGCGGTGGCGTGACATCAGGCCAATTGAAATTTCCGGCCCGTTCCGCCCACCGGTGAAAGCGGAAAGCCGAAGCAATGCCCAGGATTCGTCTGGAAATACGGGCCAGTACACCAAAACCGGCGTTGCCTGCCCTACGCCGCCGCTGTAGGTTCCGGCCATGACCTTGAACCACGCCGCCGCCTGTCCGTCGCCAGGGAAAAACCCAGGGCAAACACCTGTGCAGAGCCAGGCGCGAACCGTGGCCGGGATCGCCACCCGGCCGGAAGACAGCCGGGGCCGGCTGCACCCGGAAGCCCAAAGCGCCACCCGCACCTGTTTCCAGCGGGACCGGGACCGGATCATCCATTCCGCCGCCTTCCGCCGGTTGCAGTACAAGACCCAGGTGTTCGTCAACCACGAGGGCGACTTCTTCCGCACCCGGCTGACCCACAGCCTGGAAGTTTCGCAGATCGCCCGCTCGGTCTGCCGCTACCTGGGCTTGAACGAGGACCTGGGCGAGGCCCTGGCCCTGGCCCACGACCTGGGCCACCCGCCTTTCGGCCACGCCGGCGAGGAGGCGCTGAAAGACCGCATGCAGCGCCATGGCGGTTTCGACCACAACGCCCAATCCCTGAGGGTGGTTACCCGGCTGGAACACCGCTATGCCCAGTTCAAGGGCCTCAACCTGACCTGGGAAACCCTGGAAGGGCTGGTCAAGCACAACGGCCCGGTAACCGAGCCCTTGCCCCGGGCGATCGCCGATTACGCCGCCGAGCAGGACCTGGAACTGCAGACCCACGCCGGGCCGGAAGCCCAGATCGCGGCGCTGGCCGACGATGTCGCCTACAACAACCACGACATCGACGACGGGCTCAGGGCCGGGCTGTTCACCGTCGGCGACCTGGCCGACGTGCCCTTGGTCGGGCGCGAATTCGCCGCCGTTCAAAAGGAATTCGCCGACCTGGACCCGGTGGTGCAGATCCACGAAGTCGTCCGCCGCCTGATCGGCGCCATGGTCGGCGACCTGATCGAAGAAACCGAAAGCCGCATCCGGGATTCAGGGGCCAAGTCGGCGGCCGATATCCGTCATTTGGGAAAGCCGGTGGCGGCTTTTTCCGAAGCCATGCAGGAAAACGATTCGGCGCTGAAGGCGTTCCTGTTTGACAACATGTACCGCCATTACACCCTCAACCGCATGACCAGCAAGGCCCGCCGCGTGGTCAAGGATTTGTTCGACCTGCTGGTTCGGGAACCCGAATGCCTGCCGAGTGAATGGCGGCGGCGGGTGGCGGGAAAGGACGCCCATGCCACGGCGCAAATGGTGGCCGACTATATTGCCGGGATGACCGACCGCTTCGCCCTGGATGAACACCGCCACCTGTTCGATTTGCAGGGGCGGTCATCCTGACTCCCGTGCCGAAACCCGAATCAGAGCTCATGAACGATTCCGTCAACATCTTTCAGGAATACCGCCACCGGATCATCGCCGCTGTCGAAGCCGCCGCCGCCGCCGGCGCCCTGCCGGCGGGGCTGGACACGTCGCGCGTATCCGTCGAACCGCCCAGGGAAGCCGCCCATGGCGACATCACCACCAACGCCGCCATGGTGCTGGCCAAGCCGGC
>JAJRSS010000210.1 GCA_024278615.1 Alphaproteobacteria bacterium | reverse complement strand
TGCGGGCATGGGTCAGGGCCGTATACCCCAGTTCGTCCCGGGAGTTGACCTCCACCCCGCGCAGCAAAAGGATGCCGACGCAACCGATGCTGCCACCGATGGCGGCGGTGATCAGGGGCGTCTGCGAAACCTCATCCCGGCAGTCGGCGTCGGCGCCGGCCCTCAGCAGAGCGGTCAATTCCTCCGGCTCGCCCAGGAAAGCCGCCTCGTGCACGGCCTGGCAGCGGTCGAAATCGGCCCACGCCAGCCCTGAACTCGCCAAGAGGACGGCGAAAACCAGCAGCGGCAACCGGCTAAGGCGTAATCCGATTATTTCAACCTCCTCCAACCGGGCCTTCTATTCGAAACGGCCTTAAGAAACACATTATAAGTATATGTAAGTTATTGCTTTTAAAACCGTTTACAGAATCCGAGACTTTTATTGGAATTTTAATCAAATTTGGCGAAAATTCTGTACCGAAACCTGGGCTGTCCATGGGAAAGGCGGGAGTCCGTCCGGCTTCGCGTGGACAGGTATAGGTGCTGTTTTCCATGATCGTGTCAAATTATACCCTGACCGATGGTGTGCGCGTCTCCCAGACGCCGTTGCAGCGAGTTCGCCAAGACCCATCCAGAGAGGACGCCCAAAAGGCTTCGAGTGTTTCCCCGCCGTCCAAAGGGGTCATCGGCGCCCTGGTGGACGGGCGGACGGTTTTGGCGGCCCAGGAATCCAACCGAAGCGAGCCGTCGATTCGGCGTTCGTCCAACCGACCCCCGGGCCAGGGATCGCCAAATGACACCAGCCGAGCCAATGGAGAACTGACGCCGCAAGAGCAGGCTGAAGTCCGCGCCCTGAAACAGCGGGACGCCGAGGTGCGCCGCCATGAGCAGGCCCACAAGTTGGCGGCCGGCCCCTATGCCGGTCCCACGTCCTTCGAATACGTCCGGGGCCCGGACAGCCGGCAGTATGCGGTCGGTGGCGAGGTGCAGATCGACGTCGGCCGGGAGGGCAGTCCCGAGGCCACCATCCGCAAGATGGAGGTGATCATCCGCGCCGCCGCCGCCCCGGCCGACCCGTCGTCCCAGGACCGGGCAGTCGCCGCCCAGGCCAAGCAGGTCCTGCAGGAGGCCCAGGCCGAGCGCCGGGAGGAAACGGCGGCGGAACAGGGCCGCCCCAACGATCCGGTCAAAGCCCTTATCGACCGGGCGATCAAGGCCTATGGCCGGCTGGCCGAAGACGCTCCCCTTATTCCGCCCAACGCCCTTTTCCCCCAGGCCTTCAACCTGATCGCCTGACCCCGTCGGGCGCGATGATCGGCTCATCCGGCCCGGTCACTCCTCATCGGGCGACAAGCCCCCTCACCTTTTCGACGATCCGGTCGCCGTCCAGCCGGGCGACGCAGGGCCACATGCCCTTTTCCGCCGGCCGGGTGCAGGACCCCAGGCAGCCGGCGCAGGGCATGGGGTGGTGGATGAAATGGGCGTTGGCCGGGCTGATCGCCGCATCGTAAGGGACGATTTCGTCGACGTAGGCCGAGCTGGCCAGGCACAGGGTGGGGGCGCCCACGGCGACCGAAAGGTGCATCAGCGCCGTATCCACGGAAACCACCAGCCGCGCCGCCCTGAGCAAGGGAACCACATCCCCGAAACTCGAAGTATCAAGGGTTACGCCTTTTTTATTCAGTAATGACTTGAACTGGGGGTTGCGCTCCATGTCGCCGGGCGCGCCGGTGACGACCACCCCCGTGCCGGCCGGCAGGGAGTCAATGATCCGCCGGTAAAGCTCCACCGGGCTCTGCTTTTCAGCCACCGCCGAAAAGGGCTGGATGACCACCACCGGGCGGTCCAGCCTTGCCGCCGCCGGTAATCCGGCAGCGGGCAACTCGACCCTGGGCGGCGGTTCGCCGGCCGCCGCCGGTTCCCCCGCCAGTTCGTTGGCGAAGCGGGCCCAACGCACCACCTTGTCCAGGTGAGGCGGGCCGCTTTCCAGCAGCCGGGTGTACAGGCGCCGGTTTTGTTCCAGGTGGCGGTCGTACTTGGTCCAGGGCCGGGCGACCATCGCCCAGGTTTCCGCCGCCACCGCTGCTTCCACCATGGCCTCGTCCAGGTGCGGGTGGCGGAGGTAATCGCAACTGATCACCAGGCGGAAATTGGCGGCGAAAAGGCCCCGGTTGGTGCGCCAGCGGTAGGCGGCCTGCCTGCGGTAGCGGCCGTAATCCACCGTTCGCACCTTGACTTCCGGCGGCAACAGGAAGGCCATCCGGGCGGCGTCGTGGCGCAACTGCACGGTGACCATTTCGCCACCGCCCGCCAGGGCTAAAAACCGCGGCAGAACCAGGGCGAAAAGCACCGTATCGCCCAGCCCGCCACTGCTGACCAGCAGCACCCCCCCCTTGGCCTCCCCCGCCCTTTTCCCGGCAAGAGACCTCTGCACGCGGTCCAGCAGGCGAAGGGGCTTCACCATGGCCGGCCTTCACGGGTGGAAAAAAAAACGCCCATGATCAGTAGTCGGCGTAGGATTTTTCTTCCACCAGCCGCGAGCCCAGCAGCCCGTTGATCCGCCGTTTCAGCGCCGCGCGGGCATCGTTTGTGGTGTACACGGCCCGGGCCAGCCCGATGAAGGTTTCGCCGAAATCCCCCCTGCGCTCGCAATCGCGGATATCGTCCTCGATCTCCCACAGGCGGGTATTCACCTCTTTCAACCGGGCGGTCAACTGGTCCAGTTCCGCCGACGGCGTAATCGCCCCATCCCGGGCGGCGGCAAGGGTTTCCAGTTCCACGCCGACGTTGGCCAGCTTGGCCGCGTCGTCCATGCGTTGGCGCTTGATCTCCAGAATGGTGATCTTGTCGATCAGTTCGCCGGGGGCGATTTCGACGCTGATGGTTGGGCTCACGGAACCTCCAGTTTCAATCCTCTAGGCCATTTCAGGATTGATTGAAGTCCCCCTCTCCGTCATTGCCGGGCCTGAACCGGCAATCCATGGACCCCCGGGTCAAGCCCGGGGGTGACGAAAGAGAAAGAGGACGACAACCAATTTCGCACATTTCAAATTCTTAAAAACATTGTTTATTCAAAAATCTATATTTCGTTTCTCAACCGTAACAATAGCTGTCCAAGCTGTCTAACAGGACGGCAGCAGGCCGGGAACCAGGTCGTGGAAGCCACCCTCGGCGATCAAGGCGGCGATGGCTTGCATGTCCGGCGCCATCATCCGGTCGGCGTCCAGGCGGGGGACCAGGGCGCGGATTTTCCCCATGGCGCTCTCCAACCCGGCGGAGGATTTCAGCGGCCGGTGAAATTCCATCCCCTGGGCGGCGGCCAGCAGTTCGATGGCGATGACGCCCTGGGCATTGGCCGCCATTTCGCCCAGCCGGCGGGCGGCGAAGGCGGCCATGCTGACGTGGTCTTCCTGGTTGGCCGAGGTGGGCAGGCTGTCGACGCTGGCCGGATGGGCCAGGGACTTGTTTTCGGAGGCCAGCGCCGCCGCCGTCACGTGGGCGACCATGAAACCCGAATTGACCCCGCTTTCTTCGACCAGGAACGGCGGCAGGCCGCTCAGGGTGGCGTCGATCAACAGGGCGATACGGCGTTCGCACAGGGAGGTCACCTCGGCGACGGCGATGGCCAGGGCGTCGGCGGCCAGGGCCACCGGCTCGGCGTGGAAATTGCCGCCGGAAAGGGCGTCGCCGTCAGTCGGAAACAGCAACGGGTTGTCGGTGACCGCGCCGGCTTCGATTTCCAGCACGCCGGCCGCATGGGCGATCTGGTCCAGGCAGGCCCCCATGACCTGCGGCTGGCAGCGCAGCGAATAGGGGTCCTGCACGCGATCGCAATCCAGGTGGGATTGGCGTATGGCGCTGCCGGCCAACAGCCGGCGGTAGGTTTCGGCCATCGCCTTCTGCCCGGCGTGGCCGCGCAAGCGATGAATACGGGGATCGAAGGGGGCGTCGCTGCCCTTGACCGCGTCGGTGGCCAGGGCGCCGGAAACGGTGGCGGCGGCGAAGGCGTCTTCGATGGCGAACAGGCCGGCCAGCGCCAGGGCGGTGGAAACCTGGGTGCCGTTGAGCAGCGCCAGCCCTTCCTTGGGGCCCAGGGTCAGGGGCGGAACCCCGGCCCTTTTGAGCGCTTCTTCGCCGCTGATTTCGCCGCCCTTGTGCCGCGCCCGGCCCCGGCCGATCAGCACGCACGACAAATGGGCCAGGGGCGCCAGGTCGCCCGACGCGCCGACCGAGCCCTTGGCCGGGATGCAGGGATAAATTTCAGCCTGCAAAAGGGCTTGCAGGGATTCGATCACCCGCCAGCGGACGCCGGAATGGCCGGCCCCCAGGCCGACCATTTTCAGGGCCATGACGAGGCGCACCACGGCGTCATCGAGCAACGGGCCCAGGCCGGTGGCGTGGGAAAGCACCAGGTTGGTTTGCAACCGGGATAACTGGCCGTCGGAGATGCGGCTGCGGGCCAGGGAGCCGAAGCCGGTGTTGATGCCGTAAACCGTGTCGCCCCTGGCGACGATGCCTTCGACCATGGCGGCGGCGGCGTCCACCGGCCCCCGGCAGGCCGGGTCCAGCACCGCCTTGGCCCCCCGGCAGGCGATGGCGCGCAGGTCGGCCAGGGCCACCCGGCCGGGACGCAGGGTTACGGACGCCATAAAAGTCCCCTCCCCGGCGGCAAACCCTGGCGCCGGGTTTGGTGGAATTTGCTCATGGAACACATCATCGGCATCGGACTCCCCAGTTCAAACAAAATCCAACACGGCGGGGCAGCGGCTGCAAGCCGACGGTTGATCACCGAAAGCTCAAAAAGCGTCAAAACGCGACGCCAAAAGCACGTTTTGGAGTACAAAAAGCCGTTTTTAGCCCGTTATAATCAACAAAATCGCACCTAACCCTTTGATTCAAAACAATACACGGGGAAATCACCTAGGAAATTGTACTCATTTGTAGCCTTTTGTAGTCATTTTCATTTTTCCGTATCTCCCCGCCCAATGGCCCCACGCAATCCTCTTGCCGCTCTTGGCGCCGCTCCGGTCTGCCTTACCGGCCCCTCCTTAATGAAGGAGAGGAATTTTGATCTTGACAGGAAAGGAACAAACATAGAACATACGGTTACCCGGGGTATTTGTCAATAGGGCTTTGGAAGCATCTGGCGGATACATCCCGGTTTCGATAACCCGCAAACCGGGTATTGAAGTTAATACCAATATTGATATATCATGACGCCATGGCGCATTGAAGTCCTCAACCAGACCGTCATCGACGAACTTGATTCCCTTCCTCGCGACATGCGGGCCAAGTTGGACCACATCGTCCATCTGATCGAGGAACTTGGATTGCATCGGGTTCGCGAACCTTACGTCAGGCATCTCCAGGACAAACTGTGGGAGATGCGGGTAAAAGGCCGGGATGGGATCGCCCGGGCTATCTACATGACGGTGAAGGACCGCCGGATCGTTATTTTGCACGCGTTCCGTAAGAAGACGCAAAAGACGCCCAAGGCCGTGATTAGAATGGCCTTGAGCAGAATGAAGGAACTTGATCCATGACCATTCCCTTTTCCCAACTGAGGAAGAAGTGGCGAAAAGACCCCAAGTACCTCCAGGAGTTCGAGGCGCTGAACCCCGAGTTCGTGCTGGCCCGGGGATTGATCGAAGCCCGCGCCGAGGCCGGCCTGACCCAGGAAGAGGTAGCCCAACGCATGGGCACCAGCCAGCCCACGGTGGCCCGCCTGGAAAGCGGCCACAAGCCATCCCTGAAGACCCTTGAACGATATGCCGAGGCGGTGGGAATGAAGGTGGATATACGGCTTGTGAAGGGGTGAGGGCATGGCCGGAACACCCATACACCCGGGCGAAATCCTGAAAGACGAGTTGGCCGAAATGGGCGTCAACGCCGCCCAGTTGGCCCGCCAGATCAACGTGCCCAACAACCGGCTCTACCAGATCCACGATGGCGTGACCTGCCCCTATCTTAAAGGCCATTGATAAGCAGATTATGTTCCTCTTCTGTATTGTCACTGTTCTGCAGTGGGAGCAATGGGCGGCGGGCAGCCGTTTCCCTACCCCGCCATCAGCGCCTTGAGGGTTTCGCCGTAGGCAGCGGCGATCCCCTCCTCCCCTTCGTGGCGGCCATCGCGGACGGCGAACCTGCCGCCGGCCATCACGTGGCGCACCGGATTCCCTTGCGCGGCGAACAGCCAGCCATCCAAGATGGCGTCGCCGGTTTTGCCCACCAGGGAGGCATGGTTTTCATCCAGGAACACCAGGTCGGCGCGGCGGCCGGGGGCGATGGCGCCCGTGGGCCGGCCTAAGGCCTGGGCGCCGCCGGCCAACGCCAGCCGGTACAGGTTGCCGCCCGTCGATCGGGTTTCCGCCTGGTCCGCCTGGTCCTCCTGGTTCTCTTGGCCTTTTTTTTGGTCTTCTTTTTGGCTTGGCCCGCCGGCCAACAGGTTGCGTTTGCGGTGGACCAGGCGCTGGCCGTATTCCAGCCAGCGCAGTTCCTCGGCGACGCTGACCGAGACGTGGCTGTCCGAACCGATGCCCATGCGCCCGCCCTGTCCCAGGTACCGGGGCGCCGGGAACAGGCCGTCGCCCAGGTTGGCCTCGGTGGTCGGGCAGAGGCCGGCGACGGCGCCGCTGCGCGCCAGGGCGGCGGTTTCATCGCCGTCCATGTGGGTGGCGTGGACCAGGCACCAGCGCCGGTCCACCATGCCCTGGTCCAGGAGCCAGGCCACCGGCCGCCGGCCCGACCAGGCCAGGCAGTCGTCCACTTCTTTTGCCTGTTCGGCAATGTGGATATGGATGGGGCCGCCTTCCATTTTCGGTGAATCCATGGCGGTGAAGGCCTCGACCACGCCGCGCAGCAGTTCCGGCGTCACGGCACGCAGGGAATGGGGGGCGATGCCGATGACCGTGTCGCCGCCACTGCCGCCGCCGTGCCGGGCGCGCAGGGTTTCCACCAGGCGGATAAAGCGTTCGCCATCGTTGAGGAAGCGGTGCTGGCCCGTTTGCGCCGGGGCGCCGCCGAAATCCCCGTGGGCATAGAGCACTGGCATGTGGGTGATGCCGATGCCGGCGTCGGCGGCGGCGGCGATCACGCGTTCCGACATTTCGGCCGGGTCATCGTAGGGCTCGCCGTCCACGCCGTGGTGCAGGTAGTGGAATTCGCCGACGGCGGTGTAGCCTGCCTTCAGCATTTCCACATACACCTGGCGGGCGATGGCGGCGACGTGCGGCGGCGCCAGGCGCTCGACAAACCCGTACATGACCTTGCGCCAGGTCCAGAAACTGTCATCGCCGGATCCCGGCGGGCCGGCGGTTTCGGCCAAGCCGGCCATGGCCCGCTGGAAGGCGTGGGAATGCAGGTTGGGCATGCCGGGAACGGCGATGCCGCCGATGTGGTCGCAGCCTTGCGGCGCGCTGTCTGCCGTAACCGAAAGGATGGCGCCGTCGTCGCCGGTTTCGATCACCACCGAAGCCGCCCAGCCGCCGGGCAGCAACGCCGTATCGACGTGGATTTTATTCTTGGTCATGGCCGAGTTCGTTGGTTTCCGTTTCTCTTTCCGTCATGGCCGGGCTTGACCCGGCCATCCACGCATTTACATGAGTTGTTCGTACAGATCATTCCATTGAGGGTTTTCCGCGAGAATGAGTCTAACCTTCCAGGCCCGTGACCAATGCTTAATATTCTTCTCACGTTGAATAGCCTCTCGCATTTCCTCATGACGTTCGGCGAAGACCAGCCGTTTCAGCCCGTATCTCTTGCTAAAACCGTCAACCAATCCTTCGCGATGTTCCCATACGCGGCGTGCAAGATTACTGGTGACGCCGACATACAGCGTACCGTCCGGTCGATTTGTCATGATGTAAACCCAGCCATCTTTCATCGGGCGGAGGTTGGCACGCAATAGCCGAGACCGCAACGGCTGCGTGGACCCCCGGGTCAAGCCCGGGGGTGACGGTGAAGATTAGCCCGGGGGTGACGGTGAGGATTAGCCCGGGGGTGACGGTAAGGATTAGGAGTGGCGTTACGCTTTAGTCCCAGCCGTATCGACGTGGATTTTATTCTTGGTCATGGCCGAGTTCGTCGGTTTCCGTTTCTCTTTCCGTCATGGCCGGGCTTGACCCGGCCATCCACGCATTTACATGAGTTGTTCGTATAGATCATTCCAATGAGGGTTTTCCGCGAGACGGCTGCGTGGACCCCCGGGTCAAGCTCGGGGGTGACGGTGAGGATTAGCCCGGGGGTGACGGTAAGGATTAGGGGTGGCGTTACCCTTTAGTCCCAGCCGTATCGACGTGGATTTTATTCTTGGTCATGGCCAGACAGCCTATTACCGGGGTAACCTGGGCGCAAGCAACCACCGGAAAGCGCCATGCCGAACGATCACTCCTGGGACGCCCTTTGGGTCAATGCCCGCCTGGCGACGATGGCCGAAACGGATGCCCCCTATGGCGCGGTGGAGGACGGGGCGCTGGCGGTCAAAGACGGTCGCCTGGCCTGGGTCGGCGACCGGGCCCACCTGCCGGCGCAAGCGGATACCGCGGCCCACGTGCATGACGCCGGCGGCCGCTGGATCACGCCGGGGCTGATCGACTGCCACACCCATCTGGTTTACGCCGGCAACCGGGGCCGCGAATTCGAGCTGCGCCTGGAAGGGGCGACGTACGAGGAAATCGCCCGCGCCGGCGGCGGCATCCGGTCAACGGTGCGCGAAACCCGGGCGGCGGACGAGGAAAGCCTGTACCGCCAGTCCGTGGCCCGCCTGCAAGCGCTGATGGGCGAAGGCGTCACCACGGTGGAGATCAAGTCCGGCTATGGGCTGGAAACGGACAGCGAGAAAAAAATGCTGCGGGTGGCGCGAAGGCTGGGCGAGAAATTGCCGGTGGACGTGACGGCCACCTTTTTGGGCGCCCACGCCGTGCCGCCCGAATTCGAGGGCCGGGCCGATGACTACATCACCCTGGTGAGCGATGAAATGCTGCCGGCCCTGCACCGGGATGGATTGGTGGACGCGGTGGATGCTTTTTGCGAGGGCATCGGTTTTTCGGCGGAACAGACGGAACGGGTGTTCAGAGCCGCCGTGTCCCTGGGCCTGCCGGTCAAGCTGCACGCCGAGCAACTGAGCGACCTCAAGGGCGCCGTGCTGGCGGCGCGGTATGGCGCCCTTTCCGCCGATCATTTGGAATACGCCGGCGAGGACGGCGTCACCGCCATGGCAAAAGCTGGGACGGCGGCGGTGTTGCTGCCCGGCGCCTTTTATTTCCTTGGCGAAAGCCGGTTGCCGCCCCTGGACCTGTTCCGCGCCCACGGCGTGCCCATGGCCATCGCCACCGACTGCAACCCGGGCTCGTCGCCGGTGACGTCGTTGCTGCTGATGCTCAACATGGCCTGCACGCTGTTCAGGATGACGCCCGAGGAAGCCCTGGCCGGGGTGACGCGCAACGCCGCCCGCGCCCTGGGACTGGACTCGGACCGGGGAACCCTGGAGGCCGGCA
>JAJRSS010000209.1 GCA_024278615.1 Alphaproteobacteria bacterium | reverse complement strand
CAGATCGAACGCTTTTCTTCATCCGACCAAAACCGACGCTTTCGATCTCCCATGATGCCTCCGTAGTGTCCGCTATCGATAATGGACACTATCGGCCAAATCACCGCGCCGATGACAGAGCGGGTTTACCGGACGGACACGTTTGTAGCGGGTGACCGCCATGGTCATGCGAGCGGAGAACTTATCCACAGGCCGGACTGGTTTAGGCACGAACATGGAGCATGAGGGACATGACGAAGACGAAGCGTAAATTGGATGAATTTCCCAGTGAATCTCTTGATGTATTGCTATCCGGCCATGAGACGCCGGAGGAGATGTTTGGTGAGAACGGCCTGTTCAAGCGGCTGCAATCGGCTCTGATCGAGCGGACCCTGGGCGGTGAGTTGACACACCATCTTGGTTATCCGCCCCATGGTCCGGCGGCCGCCGATGCCCGGGGTATGTTCCATGCAGGAGATCCAGGGACACCTGGAAGAGCTTTACGGCACGGATATCTCGCCCGAACTCATTTCCACGGTCACCGACGCGGTGATGGACGAAGTCCGCTCCTGGCAGAACCGGCCCTTGGAGGGTCACTTTCCCATCATCTATCTGGACGCCCTTCGGGTCAAAACCTGTGCTCGCCGTCCCGGATAGGTATTCGCCCCCTGCCGCGGCCCTTGCTTTGTCTCCGCCAACCGCTCATGTGTTAGGGGAAATGCCTGATGGAAGAGAAGACGCCACCGAGCCCCTGACCGTCAAGATCGTCTCCGGCATGGCGGAAATCGCCGAGGCCGATTGGGACGCCTGCGCCAAGTCGAGCGCCGAGCCCGATGATCCGTTCGTTTGCCATGCCTTTCTCCGCGCCCTGGAGGATTCCGGTTCGGTGACCGCCGAAACCGGCTGGCGGCCCCAGCACCTGGTGGCCGAAGACAGCCGGGGCCGCGTCGTGGCCGTGGCGCCCCTTTACCTCAAGGGCCATTCCTACGGCGAATACGTGTTCGACTGGGGCTGGGCCGACGCCTTCGAGCGGGCTGGCGGCAGCTATTACCCCAAGTTGCAATCGGCGGTGCCGTTCACCCCGGTCACCGGGCGGCGCATATTGGTGCGCGCCGGCACGCCATCCGGGATCGCCGATACCCTGGTGGGCTCCCTGGGCCAGGCCATGGTGCAACTGGCGTCCCGTTTGGGGGTTTCATCGGCGCACGTCACCTTCCCGACAAAAAACCAGTGGAACCGGCTGGGGGAAGCGGGCTTCCTCAAGCGCCTGGGCCAGCAATATCACTGGCGCAACCCGGGTTACGGTTGCTTCGACGATTTCCTCGCCACCCTGTCGTCGCGCAAACGCAAGAACATTCGCCGCGAACGCCGCCAGATGGCGGAAAGCGGCATTCGGCTGCGCACCCTGACCGGCGGTGACATCGATGAACGTCACTGGCGCGCTTTTTATGGCTTCTACACCGATACCTCCGGCCGCAAGTGGGGCGGCGCTTATCTGAACCTGGATTTCTTCCTGCGGCTGGGCGAGGCCCTGGCCGGCAAGGTGGTTCTGGTGCTGGCCTATGAAGGCGGCGGACCCGATCCGGCCATCGTCGGCGGGGCACTGAACCTGCTGGGCGGCGATACCCTCTATGGCCGCTACTGGGGCTGCGCCGCCGCTTATAAGTTTCTTCACTTCGAGGCGTGTTATTACCGGGCCATGGACTTCGCCATCGAACGCGGCCTTTCGTGGGTGGAAGCCGGCGCCCAGGGTCCCCACAAGATCCAACGGGGCTACCTGCCGACGCCCACCTATTCGGCCCACTGGATCGCCGACCCTTCCTTCCGCCGGGCGGTGGAGGAATTCCTCACCCTGGAACGCCAGGAGACCAGGCATGAAATGGCGGCGCTGGGCCGCCTGTCGCCGTTCCGCAAAGGTCCGGTCGCGCAAGGGGATAAGACATGAAAATTCTGGTTTCCCTCGCCGTACTGTTGCTGGGGTCGCCGCCGGCATTGGCGGAACCGCCGGGCGCCGGAGAAGTGGACGTTCATGCGCTTGTCCAATTGGCGCAAACACGGAAATGCGTGCGGCTGGTCAAGGATGAAGGTGGCAGGACCCTGGTCAACCTGTGCACCGGCTGCCGCAAGGTGAAGATTTCCCACCAGCGCCCGGGTCAGGGCGCGCCCTTCTTTCGCGACCGCATTGTCCCCGGCGGGGGCCGGGTGCGGGTTGGCCTGTTGGGTCCGGGGCGGACCCGGGTGGTGGACGACCAGGACTGCGGCGGCGGCAGGCAGGCATCGCCCACGTCGCCGGCATCACCAGAATTGGGCAATGCCCCCCGCTGCGTACGCCTGGCCCGGTCCGGAAACGGCGGCCTGTTGATGGTCAACACCTGCAACACTTGCCGGGCGGTGACGGTGGAACGGGTTCAGGCGACGGGGCGGCGCTCCACCTCGCTGTACGCCGTCCGGGCCGGCGCCACCGTGCCCCTGGCGCCGCAAGGGGCGGCCCAGTTCCGCCTGCCCGCGGAACAACCATGCCCTTAAGGGCGCTTCCATAAACCCAAGGCGGTTTGCGGATCGGTGAATACGGCCGGCGGACGGGTTGCGGGCGCCCTGCCGTCCACCCAAGCGGCGAAGCCAACCTGGCCATCCCGCACCAGCCCCCGCGCCCGCACGTGGCCGTTGGCGGCGGCCTCTTCCGGTTCCAGAACGGCGTGGTAACAGCAATCGACGCCCGACAGCAGGGCATCCCATTCCTCCCGCCGGCGGCTTTCGAAAAGCTCCGCCACCTGGGCGATAAGTTCCGATTGGGGCAGCGGGCCGCGCTGGCGGGGAATCCATTGGGGCCGGTCCACCGCCCGGCAGAAATTGGTCCAGAACTTTTCCTCCAGCGCCCCCAGGGTGACGCGGCGGCCATCGGCGGCGGCGTAAACCCTGTAACACGCGGCGCCGCCGTTCAGCAGGCTTTCCCCTGGCCGGGGCCCATGTCCCGCCGCCGCGCCGATGAAACTCCACGCCTGCCAGGCGAGCATGGTTTCGGCCAGACTGACGTCAAGGTAAGCGCCCTTCGCCGTGTGTTGGCCCGTTCGCCGTCCGGACGCCAGCGCCCCCAGCACCGCCAGCGCCGCCTGCATGCCGGCGGCGTGGTCGGCGACCGGCGGAAAAGGCGGTTGCGCATCACTTTCCAGCGACTGGGCCAGCGCTCCCGCATGGGCCAGGTAGTTGATGTCGTGGCCGGATACCCGGCTCAGCGGCCCGGTCTGGCCGTACCCGGAAAGGGCGCAGTGGATAAGTCCGGGGTTGAGTTCCGCCAGCCGGTCACGCCCGAACCCCAGCCGGGCCAACACGCCGGGACGGTAGGATTCCACCAGGACGTCCGCCGCCCGGATCAGGGTTTCAAAGGCCTGCTGGCCTTCAGCCGATTTCAGGTCCAGGCAAACGATGGTCTTGCCGGCGTTGACCGACCGGTAATAAGGGGACGGATCGTCCACCTGCCCGCCGCTGATGGGATCCAGGGTGCGCAGAGGGTCGCCCCCCGGCGGCTCCACCTTGAGCACGCCGGCGCCCATGTCGGAAAGGATTTGCGTCGCCAAGGGTCCGGGCAGGTATTGGCTCAGGTCGATGACCCGAACGCCGTTCAAAAAATCGCCAAGGCCCGACACCTGGATTGGTCCGGGCGCCTATTTGACCAGGGCCGGTTCCTTGCTTCCGCCCTGGCCGCCCTGGCCGCCCTTGCCCCCCTGGCCTTTGCCGCCTTTGCCTTTTCTTTTGGACCCGCGGCCTACCGGCGCCTGGCAGTCGAAGGAGAATTTGCCGTCTTCCACGCGCACCTCGACCACGCCGCCCTTGGCCAGCTTGCCGAACAGCAGTTCTTCCGCCAGTGGCTTTTTCACGTGTTCCTGAATCACCCGGGCCAGGGGCCGGGCGCCGAACAGCTTGTCGAAGCCCTTTTTCGCCAACCATTCTCTGGCCCCGTCGGTGAGCTTGATGGTCACGTCCCGGTCGGCCAGCTGCATCTCCAGTTGAAGGACGAACTTGTCCACCACCTTGGCGACCACTTCCGGCGACAGGCTGGCGAACCTGATCACCGCGTCCAGGCGGTTGCGGAATTCGGGTGTGAACATGCGTTCTATGGCTTCGGTGTCGTCCCCTTCCCGGCCTTCCCGTTCGAAGCCGATGGCCGGCTTTGCCAGGTCGGAAGCGCCGGCGTTGGTGGTCATGATCAGGACGACGTTGCGGAAATCCACCGACTTGCCGTTGTTGTCGGTGAGCTTGCCGTGATCCATCACCTGCAACAGGATGTTGAACAGGTCCGGGTGGGCCTTTTCGATTTCGTCCAGCAACAGCACCACATGGGGGTGCTGATCCACGGCGTCGGTCAACAGGCCGCCCTGGTCGAAACCGACGTAACCCGGCGGTGCGCCGATCAGCCGGGAAACCGAATGGCGCTCCATGTATTCGGACATGTCGAAACGCACCAGTTCCACGCCCAGGGTGTGGGCCAACTGGCGGGCCACTTCCGTCTTGCCGACGCCGGTGGGGCCGGAGAACAGGTAGCTGCCGATGGGCTTTTCCGGTTCGCGCAACCCGGCGCGGGAAAGCTTGATGGCGCTGGAAAGGGCGTCGATGGCCTTGTCCTGGCCGAAGACCATGGTCTTCAGGTCCCGTTCCAGGTTCTTCAGCGCCTTGCGGTCGTCGGTGGAAACGCTCTTGGGCGGGATGCGGGCGATCTTGGCCACCACTTCCTCCACCCCCTTGACGGTGATCCGTTTGCGGCGCTTGTGTTCAGGCAGCAACATTTGCGCGGCGCCTGCTTCGTCGATGATGTCGATGGCCTTGTCGGGCAGCTTGCGTTCGTTGATGTAGCGGGCCGAAAGCTCGACCGCCGAACGCAACGCCTCGCTGGTGTACTGGACCTTGTGATGTTCCTCGAAATAAGGTTTCAGGCCACGCAGGATCTTTACCGTATCATCGATGGACGGCTCGTTGACGTCGATCTTCTGGAAACGGCGGACCAGGGCCCGGTCTTTTTCGAAATGGTTGCGGTATTCCTTGTAGGTGGTGGACCCCATGCAGCGCAGCGCCCCATTGGCCAACGAGGGTTTGAGGATATTCGAGGCGTCCATGGAGCCGCCGCTGGTGGCGCCGGCGCCGATTACCGTGTGTATTTCGTCGATGAACATGATGGCGTCGGGGGCGTTTTCCAATTCCGTGATAACGCTTTTCAGGCGTTCCTCGAAATCGCCGCGATAGCGGGTGCCGGCCAGCAGCGCCCCCATGTCCAGGGCGTAAATAACCGCCCCCAGCAGCACGTCGGGGACCTCGCCGTGAACGATACGCCGGGCCAGGCCTTCGGCGATGGCGGTCTTGCCGACGCCGGGATCACCAACATAGAGAGGGTTGTTCTTGGTCCGCCGGTAGAGGATCTGGATGGTTCGGTCCACTTCCTCATCGCGGCCGATCAACGGATCGATCCGCCCTTCCACGGCTTTCTTGTTCAGGTTGACGCAGTAGGCGTCCAGGGCCTCGTCGCCCTTGCGGACCACCTTTTCCTCTTCCAGGTCCTCGCCGGCGCCATGCACCGTCTGGGTATTGGATTCGCCGGGCACCTTGGCAATCCCGTGGGAGATGTAGTTGACCGCGTCCAGGCGGGTCATGTCGTGCACCTGAAGGAAGAACACGGCGTGGGATTCCCGCTCCGAAAACAGGGCGACCAGAAGGTTGGCGCCGGTCACTTCCTCCCGGCCCGAGGACTGGACGTGAATGACGGCCCGCTGGACCACCCGCTGGAATCCGGCGGTAGGCTTGGGGTCGGCCAGATGCAGCCGGCCCAACTTGGATCCTTCGTCATCGACAAAACCGGTCAGATCCAGGCGCAATCGTTCCAGGTCGACGCCGCAGGCGCGCAACACGGCGACCGCGTCCTGGTCCTCGGTCAACGCCAGAAGCAGGTGTTCCAGGGTGGCATATTCGTGCCGGCGTTCCGTCGCCAAAGCCAGCGCCCGGTGGAGTGTCTGTTCTAGGTTTCTGGACAGCATGAGATGCTAGTCGCCTCCGTCTTTTTCAATGGTGCATTGCAGGGGATGCTGATCCTTGCGCGCCTGTTCGATCACTTGCGTCACTTTGGTCTCCGCCACCTCGTAAGTAAACACCCCGCAGATGCCGACACCCCGTTGGTGAACATGCAGCATGATTCGGGTCGCTTCCTCCGAGCTCATGCCGAAAACCTGCTCCAGAACGTAGACGACGAACTCCATGGGCGTGTAGTCGTCGTTGAGCATCAACACCTTGTACATGGACGGTTTTTGGGTCTTCGGCCGGGTTTTGACTGCCAGACCGCTGTTGGGTTCATCGTCCATGGGGCTTTTTCCGCCGCCGCTCATGCCTGTCCCATTTCCTTGTTCATTTTCATTCCAAACACATTTGCCTGCCGACGCCACATCGGCACGCCACGATCTTATACTATCATAATAACAGATATGTTAATCCAACGGGCTCCGGAAAACCCCTGGAACCCGCCTTTTTTTCCTTTTTTTCGGTGGGCCCTTTGCGGGAGACTGCCATCGGCCGCGCCGGGGCCGGCGAGGGGTCTCGGTGGTTCACAATCTGGAAATTTGGCCAAAATCGGACCAGCAAGGTCAATCGCCCCGACCGCCAAAGGTGGTATCCGGCGAGAAAAAAGCAAAAAAAAGCGTCTGGCGGAATAATCCGCCAGACGCTCGTTTAGACTGCCCGAGGGGGAGGTGGGGGAGGAGGAAATCAGGCAGCTATGGGTTGTTTGGCGAACTTTTCAACCGTGGTGTTGACCCGGTGGGTGATGGGCTCCAGGGCCTTTTCCGCCACCTTGGCCGACATGTCGGAAACCTTGCGGCCTTCGCTCAGGAACGTGTTGTAGTTTTCCCGGGCCAGGTCGTTCTGGATTTCCACCATTTCGGGAACGGTCTCGCAGGCCATAATCGCCTTGGAAGCATTGACGCTATTTTCCAGGGAAGCCTGGGCAAGGCCGAAAAACATTTCGTTAAGGTCTTGAATTCCCTTGGCCAGGATGGTGCCGGAAACCATCACGGCTTCCACGTTGTCCTTGCCGAAGGAAACCATGTCCTCATATCCCTTGAATGCGTCGGTACCGTTCTTGACCGCGGCCTGGACCTGTTCCTGGGTCATGGCGAAGGCCTTTTCGTAACCTTTGGTCGCCGCTTCGGTGGTCGCCTTGACCACGGTTTCAACGGTTTCCTTACCGGCGGCCATGGCAGCTTCTACCTGCTCGGTGGCCTTTTTCGTCTTCTTTGCAGCAGCCATGCTACGTCTCCATAAAAATCGAGGTTGAAACTCCGGTGTCAGCAGCGGTCCCGTTCGAAAAACTTCCAGACCTTTGCTTGTTTCGCTGCACCGCAACAATTACATCCTAAACATAGCTCTCCCGGCCCCTAAGTCAAGTAAATTTGCTGCAACGCAGCAAAATAATTTTCCGCTTTAAGTCATTGTTGTATATGTTTTTTCAATTTTTTATTTCGATTCAATCATTACAATTTCTGCGTATGCTAACGGATTTTCCTACGTCCGGAGGTCCAACAATGGTGGATTCCCCGGGATTACAGCTAATCGTTAAGAGATTGTTATTAAGGCCAAAGATACATTGGCCTTTAGGCGCCATTTCGTTGGGGTAGGAAAAAACAGGTCGAGAAAACCCTCCGGATTTTGTTAACATCACCCATCCGATTCGATTTGGCTGATTCGACCCGGTTGCCGGTTAATTTACCCGAGGGCATTCCTCGGGTTGGGGGGGAAGAGGGATAGCATGAAGCAGGGCCTAATATTCCCAAGTACTTCCATTTTCTCCAGAGTGTTTCATCCTCTTGTGGCCCTTGTGGGCGCTTCCCTTTTACTCATGTTCCTCACCACGCCGGGTCAGGCCAAGTACGCCTCCCTGATCATGGATGCGGATTCAGGTGAGATCCTTCACCAGGTAAATGCGGACACCCGCAACTACCCGGCTTCGCTGACCAAGATGATGACCCTTTACGTGGTCTTCGACGCCCTCAACGACGGCACCCTCACCCTGAATGAACGGATCAAGGTCTCCGCCCGCGCCGCCCGCCAGCCGGCGTCCAAGCTGGCCCTGCGCCGGGGCGAAACCATCACCGTGAAGGAAGCCATTCTTGCCCTTGTCACCAAGTCGGCCAACGACGTGGCGACGGCCATTGCCGAAAACATAAGCGGCAGCGAACGGGACTTCGCCTTGGTGATGACCGCCAAGGCCAGGGAACTGGGCATGAACCGCACGACCTTCCGCAATGCCTCCGGCCTGCCCCACCGGGGGCAATTGTCCACGGCCCGGGACATGGCCGTCCTGGCCCGGGCGCTGATCAACGATCACCCGGGCTATTACCGGTATTTTTCCACCAGCCATTTTACCCGCAAGGGAATCACCTACCGAAACCACAACAGGATTTTGAAATCCTATCGGGGCGCCGACGGCATCAAGACCGGCTATATCCGGGCTTCCGGTTTCAATCTTGTCGCCTCGGCGGTGCGGAATGGACGGCGGCTCATCGGCGTGGTCTTCGGCGGCAAGTCGCCCACGTGGCGGAACCGGCACATGGCCAAGCTGCTGGACAAGGGCTTCCGCAGGATCGACCCGGGCCTGATGGTGGCCGAGAAGAAGGCCAAGACGAAAAAGAAGAAGACGGCCGTCGCCGCCCGGCCACGGCGGGTGATCAAGGATGATCCCAAAACCAATGGCCAATGGGGCGTCCAGGTAGGCGCCTATGCCAAGTACGCCCCCGCCTACGGCATCGCCGTGAAAGCGGTTGAAAAAGCGTCTCAGCACCTGGGCAAGGGCGTTATCCAGGTGGTGCCCCTGAAGCGCAAGAACCGCTCTCCCCTTTACCGGGCCAGGATTGTCGGCCTGGACAAGCGCCAAGCCTACCGCGCCTGCAATAGCCTGGAACGGCGCCGCATGTCGTGCATGGAACTGAGGGTCAAGGGTAAGGTCCGGTTGGCGTCGGCCAAGGCGCCCCGGCCGCCGGCCACCGCAAGCGCCAAGTCCGGAGGTAATGGCGCGGCCAAAAGCAAATGGGGCATTCAGGTGGGCGTCTATGCGGATCGCGATCCGGCCCGGGCCATGGCCGAGAAAGCCGCCGCCTACATCCCCAGCCTTCTGGAACAGGGCTACGTAAAGGTGGTGCCCCTGGATCGGGGAAAGCGCAAGACCTATTTCCGGGGCCGCATCCTGGGCATCAGCAAAGGCCAGGCCTACAGCGCCTGTCGCGCCCTCAAGAGGCGCAAGATGTCGTGCATGGAACTGCGCGTCCGGGATAACGTCCAACTGGCCGCCACCACCTGATTCCTTCCGCCGCCGGAGCGGCGATCACCCGCCCACATAAATCGTCTTGAATTTCCGTCGCCAAACGTGCGCATTCCAATCTGCGATCAATGGGATGTTTCGTGTCCGTCCGGTAAACCCGCTCTGTCATCGGCGCGGTGATTTGGCCGATAGTGTCCATTATCGATAGCGGACACTACGGAGGCATCATGGGAGATCGAAAGCGTCGGTTTTGGTCGGATGAAGAAAAGCGTTCGATCT
>JAJRSS010000003.1 GCA_024278615.1 Alphaproteobacteria bacterium | reverse complement strand
GGAACCCGCATAGTGGGGCATGGATTGAAGGTCGTGCCGTTTGGGATCGGTGAACAGGATTTCACCGCCGGTAATATTGGCGTTACGGGGCAGCAGGCCCATGATGGCTTGCGCCGTCACGGATTTTCCCGAACCGGATTCTCCGACGATGGCCACGGTGGACCCGGCGCGAACGCGGAACGAAATGCCGTTGAGGGCCGTTACCGGTCCGGCCCGGGTGGAAAATTCCACCTTCAGGTCTTTTACCTGCAGCAGGTCAGTCATTCAGAGCGCCCCTCAGCCGATATTTGGGCCGGTATGCCGAGCGAGGAAAGGTTTTCAACCGTCGCCGGGTCCAGGTTCAGCCCGTTGGCGCCGGCGGCCGCCACCGCCCTGGCGGCGACTTCCTCAAATCCTTCCAGATCGGACGCGATACGAAGCCGGGCGTCGTTTCCATCCAGGTTCAATTGCCACCACCCGTTGCGGCGGTCCCGGCGGGTGGAATAGTATCTGAGCCGAAGTCCGGTTACTTCCGGCCATGGAAGCGAAGTGGCGACCAGCCTCCCCGTCACGGCGATGCCCTGGTCCGAAAGCCGTATTCTGCTCAAGTGGCGAAGAATGGTCCGTACCCCGTAAATCAGGAAAAGGGCTACCGCCATCAGCGACAGGGCGCCGACGCCGGTTGGCGGCGGAGACGCCGCCAGGAAGCCGGCTGAAAAGGCCAGGCCCGTTCCGGCGCGAAAGTAATCGCCGGCAATCACCCTTCCCGGATAGGCATGGACGCTCATGGCTGGCCGGCCTCCAGGCGTCCGCGGGCCGCGGGGGTATCCGTTTCCGGCGGCCAAAACGCCTCCCGGGCCTGCAGCCATCGGACGGCGGGGTGGCGGCCCGTGCGGTGGAGGAATTGGCCGAGGAATTCCCACCCCGCCTCATCGCTGACCTTGTGGTGGGTCAGCAGGCCGGTAGGTTCGTCCGCGTCCACGTCTTTCCTCCGCCGGGCCGAAAGATGGCCGATAAATCCGTCCAGAACGGCCTGGGCGCCAAGGAAATCCCGATCATGGCGCCAATCGATCGGGTCCACATGGGTATTGGCGCACTTCAATCCCGGTGCCGGTTCCGGTGACCGGCGTGGGGTAAAGGTGGATATGGCGCCGAGGCCGATGCCGGGGAGTTCCGATAGCAGGCCTTCGTCGATCCGGTTCCAAGGCGGCACCAGGGCCGGCAGGCTGTTGCCGAATTCGTCCAGGCGCCGCCTTCCCCGCGCCAATTCCTCCAGCATGGTTTTCCGGTCCCGGTCGGCGCCGTATTCGGCTTTCTCGCCCTCGGGGGAATGATTTCGGTGGGCATATCCATGCTGAAGGACGCTGGTCAGCCGATGGTCCGCCAGATGGGACGGCAGGGTGGATTGAACATCGCGGGGAACGACCGCCAGCGCCACCGGCGTGGCCGTTTTTTGGCTCAGGTCCAACAGGCGGTCCAGTTCGCGGGTTGGGGCCGTGGCGTCGTCGTCCCGCCACCAAAAGGTGGCCGGCTTTCCCAGGACGCCCCAGGCGTCAAGTTCACCGTCCAGATCTTTCCAGTCAGACACGAGCCTTACCCTTGATGCGGCCGCTATCGCAGCCGCGATTTCCCACTTACCCCGGTAAGACCCGCAATGATCCGGGCGGTCGTCGCCGCGCCCGAAAAGTCCAGTTCCTTGTTGCCTTCCGGCGGCTCTTCCAGGGCGGCGTCCACCGCCCGGGCCAACCGGTCCGCATCCAGGTCTTCCGCTTCGATCAACCGCACCAATCGCCGCTCCTCAAGCAGGCGGGCGCGGAAACTCTGTTCCGTCTCGTCCGCTCCGGAAAAGGGCACAATGATCGCATTTGCCCCGGTTTTTAGCACATCCATCACCGTGTTGTAGCCTCCTTGTGAGATCGACAGCCGGCAATTTGCCAGAAGGGCGTGGAAGTCCAGCCGTGATTTCTCGACAATCACCCCTTGCGGAGCCAACGCTTTGATTTCACGAAAACAATTCACGGGAAGGTTGGGCCCGGTCAGCAATCGCCAGGGATATTCCCGGGCCCGGGTCAAGGGCCGGGCGGCGAGGGCCGTGCGCAGCAGTTCCATGCCCATGGCCCCGCCGCCGACGGAAACGACAATTTCCCCTTTTCCCGCTTCCGATACGGCGATCTCCTTGGATTCCATGACATATCCCGTATAGCGGACCCTATCGCGGACGGCCGCGGTTTCGGGAAAAGTGGCTTCCAGGGTCACCATACCGGGGTCGCCGTGTACCAGGATGGTGTCGAACCAGGCGAGGGCCATCTCCGCTACCTCCCGATACCGCTGGGGTTTGTGTTTTCTGACCAGGATATCGCGCACGGAAGATACGACATGGGGGCGGTATTCCAGGCTATGGAGTTTCTCCAACAGGGGCACGATCTCGAACCTGAATTGGCGGCGCCCGAAGGGAAAGGCTTCGAAGATCAGGATATCAGGCTGAATCCGCTCATAGGCGGAAAACAAAGCCGCCCGCCGCCGATCCCGCCACGCGTCATCTATCGGCTCGTCGTTTTCGTCCAGCAGCACGGAAAATGTCTCGTCGGCGGCCCGCGCCGCCGGCAAGCGTACCAGGGCGGCGGTACCGAAGTCCGCGCCCGGCACGTCCCTTCCGCCAAGCACGACGGCGACATCAAGGCCGGCGGCGGACATGGCCCGGGTGATCACGGCGGCCCGCCGGACGTGGCCAATGCCCAACAAGTGCTGGACGTAGAACATCACCGATTTCGTCATTGCCGCTGCTCCAGGGGGATGTTCAGTTTGCTGACCGATGGCGCGCCACTCCCATCGAGGGTGAACAGATGGGCCGCCCCGTCTTCGAACCGGTCCGGTGGCCGGCCCATCATATCCCAGCCCATGGCCAGGGCGTAGATGGCCCGGATGACGCCCTTATGGGTGACCGCCGCCGCCGGTTCTCCGGCCGCGCCCAGTTCGGCCAGCCATGGTCGGATGCGTTGCTGTACTTCCCTGGGGCTTTCGCCGCCCTGGGGCCGGAAATCCAGGCCGCGCCGTTCGTTTTCCGCCATGGTCCGTCCCAATTCCTCCCGCAGGTCCGCTATCCGCCGACCTTCCCAATCGCCCCAGTCCATCTCCCGGAGACGGGGTTCGATGATCGGCTCGACGCCCAGCAATCGGGCCGTTTGCATTGTCCTTTTCAAGGGGCTGGACATCCACCGGTATGCGGCCAGTTCGTCCGGCACCTTCCAGGCGCGGACGGTGGACCTGCCGGCGTCGTCCAGGGCGATATCGGCGTGGCCCTCGATGCGTCCATCCACATTCCACGGCGTGGGGCCGTGGCGTATGAGGGCGAGGAAGGTCATGCCGGCTCGACGGGGCAAATCCGTCCAAAGCACCGGTCCAGGGCGTGGACGGCGGCGGTGATGTGGTGTTCCGCCCGGACCCGCGCGGCGGCGGTGGCGCCCATGCGCCGTCTTTGCGCCCCGTCGTCCAGCAGCCGGGCGGTGGCGTGGGCGAACGCGGTGGCGTCGTCCGGTTCGACCAGGAAGCCGCCGTCGCCGACCACTGCCGGCACGCCGCCGGTACGGCCCGCCACCACCGGCAGTCCCGCCGCCTGGGCTTCCAGGAAGGCCATGCCGTAGGCTTCCCGGATGGCCGGCCACACATAGATATCGGAAGCGGCGTACAGGCCGGGCAGGGTGTCCTGGTTCTGCTCACCCAGCATCACCACCCGTTCTTCGATGCCGGCCAACGCGGCCTCGACCCGGGGCCGGGCGGCGCCGTCGCCGGCCACCAAAAGCCGCCATGGCCGATCCAGAATGCCGGCCAAGGC
>JAJRSS010000208.1 GCA_024278615.1 Alphaproteobacteria bacterium | reverse complement strand
CCTCCGCCGCCGGTGTTTTCGTCGGCGGCTTCGTCGCCGACCGTACGCCACGGCACCACCTTCTCGCCATGGCCGGAACGGCGCTGGCAAGCGCCTTCATGTTCGGCGTGGCCACCGTCAGCTGCTCCGCTATTGCCGTACCGGGACTGATGATCCTTTCCGGTTTTTTTCTGGGTTTGACAATGCCGTCCCGCGATATGATCGTGCGTAATGTGGCGCCAGCCGGAAAATCGGGCCGCGTTTTCGGCTTCGTCTATTCCGGCCTTGATTTGGGGTCGTTGTTCATGCCCGTGCTGTTGGGGTGGTTGCTGGACCGGGGCGATCCCAAGATCGTCATGCTGGTGGTCGCCGTGGTTCTTCTGGTGACCGTCCCCACCGTCCTGCAGGTCCGGCGGCGCTCGCCGCGGGCGGCCGGGGAAACGGCCTAAAAACGGAAATCGGAGGCCAAGATGATCGATACCTGGGGATGGCGGCAATGAATTCACGCCAACGGTTCATGGCGGCGCTCGGGCGGCAACCGGTGGACCGCACCCCGGTCGCCTGTCCGACCTCGACCGTCACCGCCGACCTGCAAGACCAGGCTGGGCTGTTCTTTCCCGAGGCCCATCAAGACGCCGGCATGATGGCGGATCTGGCGCTCGCCGCTTGGCGTCATACCGGTTACGATACCGTATTTCCGGTTTTCGCTGGCGGCACACACGAAGCCGAAGCCCTTGGCGTGCCGGTGCGTTGGGGCGACCCGACCCACATGCCGGCCTGCGAGCGGCCGCCATGGTCGTCACCGGACGATATCGTCATTCCCGAAAGCCTGCTCGATCATCCGGCATTGCGCACGCCGGTGCGGGCGATCGAAAAACTGCGCCGCGAGGTTGGCGGCGAGGCCGCCATCATCGGCAAGGTCTACGGTCCCTGGAGCCTCGCCTATCATTGTTTCGGGCTGGCGCGGTTTCTCAAGCTGACGATCAAGGACCCGCCGCAGGTGAGCGCTATCCTCGAGGGGTTGAGACCGGTCGCCGTGGCCTTCGGCCGCGCACAGGTCGCCGCCGGCGCCGACGCATTATGCT
The DNA here is from genome assembly GCA_024278615.1 of Alphaproteobacteria bacterium. Lineage (GTDB taxonomy): Bacteria > Pseudomonadota > Alphaproteobacteria > Rhodospirillales > 2-02-FULL-58-16 > JAJRSS01. The sequence goes on along the minus strand of JAJRSS010000208.1, from coordinate 26,694 downwards.
ATGGCGCGCATATCACCGGCGATTTGATCCGGCCCCAGGCCTATCCGCAATTCCTGCAATCCATCGACCAGGGCATGGAAGCCGCCATCGGCGCGCCGCTGATCTTTCATTGCTGCGGCAAGACCATGGACCGCATCGGCTATTTTAACGGCAACGGCCAAACCGCCTTTCACTTCGAATCCCAGAACGATCCCTTCGAGATGAAGGCCACGGCGGAGATGGTGCTGATCGGCAATATCAATAATGGCGAAACCCTGACCAACGGCGGCCGGGACGATGTCCGCCGCGAGGTGTTCCGCGCCCTTGATGCCGGAATCGACATCATCGCGCCGGAATGCGCCGTGCCGCTTACCGCCCCGATCGACAATATCAAGGCGGTCGCCGACGCGGTCAGGGAATATCCAGGCCGGGCATGATAACCGCCGGGCGGGAAAACGATGATTCGTAAAACAGGTTGTTGCGACAGGCATTGATCTCGCGATGAACGTATTTGGCTTCACGGGCGGCGAATGCCCGATCCCGGCCTTCTCCGCCAGGATTTCCGACTGCTTATGGTAAGCAATTGATTTTTCACGGTATTTTTTTCACTCAGGTTGACGGGAAGGGCAAAACTTCCGGCCCCTGCGCCACGTTATCCTTCCCCGCCGCCGATGGGTGACTTTACCGGCATCCCTAACTAACATACGTGTTATATATCATATTTCCATCAATGAGCGATTAGCGAGGCGGCATTGACCGGCAAAGAGGAAAGGAAGAAACGCACGATCACCGAGATTCGCGAGTCCAAAAGGACCGGGGAAAAGATGGTCTACATGTCGGTCCCCGATTATACGTCGGCGCAATGGGCGGAAATGGCGGGTGTCGATGTTGCCGTGGTCGGCGACAGTTTGGCGATGATCGCCCACGGTCACGCCAACACCATCCCGGCGACCATGGACATGATGATCATGCACAGCCAGGCGGTGCGGCGTGGCGCGCCCAACACCTTTGTCCTTGGCTGCATGCCCTATCAGAGCTACAACACGCCCGACCGGGCCTTGACCAACGCCACGCGCTTCATGCAGGACGCCGGTTGCGATGCGGTCAAGCCGCAAGGTGGCAAGAGCCAGGCGCATATTCTACGCGCCTTGGTCGATGCCGGCATCCCTACGGCATCGCATATCGGTCTGACCCCGCACACGGTCGCCATGTTCGGCGGTTTCAAGATTCAAGGCCGTACCCCGGAAGCGGCCATGAAAATTCTTGAAGACGCCTTCGCCATCCAGGATGCCGGTTGTTTCATGTTGGAATTCGAGGCAGTGCCGGGCAAGATCGCCAAACTAATCTCCGAGCAGTTGGAAATCCCGACCATCGGCATCGGCGCCGGGGTCGGCACCGATGGTCAGATTTTGCTCGGCTACGACCTGTTGGGAGTATTCACCGATTTCAAGCCCAAGTTCACCAAGCGCTATGCCAAGCTGACCGAGGTCGCGCTCGAGGGCATCCGGCAATACGTCAAGGAGGTCAAGGAGGGGAGCTTCCCCGACGACGACCATACCTACGGCGTCGATGACAAGGTTTACGAGGAGTTTTTGACTTCGGTGGAAAAGCGAAAACAGATATGAAAACGCCCATATTGGTAACGGGATGATCAAAAAACATGCCCACTAAATTCGCTGAAGTAAAGGCGCCAGCCGTCAAAGCCGGCAGCCTGACGGACAAGGCTTACCGGGAACTGGAAGAGCGGATCGTCACCCTTCGCCTGCAACCGGGCCAGGTATTGTCGGAGATGGAGCTCTCCGAACAATTGGCCATCGGCCGCACGCCGATCCGGGAAGCTTTGCAGCGGTTGACCCGCGAAGGTCTGGTCGTCATCCTGCCGCGCAAGGGAATCCTGGTGTCCGAGATCAATCCCGGAAAGCAATTTCTGGTGCTTGAGCTGCGCCGTCAACTGGAGCGCCTGATCGTGCGCGCTGGCGCGATGCGTCGCACGGAGGAGGAGCGTGCTGCCTTTCTGGAAATCGCCACTGGCATGGAACATGCGGCGCGCAATAATGACGGCATCGAATTCATGCGTTACGACAACGCGCTCCACAGTCTGATCGCCACCGCCGCGAAAAATGAATACGCCATCCGCGCCATCGGTCTGATCAATGGGTTGTCGAGGCGGTTTTGGTATGTCCACTACAAGGAAACCGCCGACTTGCCGCTTTGCGCGCGGTTGCATGCGGCGGTGGCGCGCGGCATCGCCGAGGGTGACCCGGACGCCGCCACGGAAGCCTGCGACCGCCTGATCGATTACGTGGAGACGTTTACCCAGGCCACGGTCAGCCGCGGGCCGGCGCGTTGACATGCCGGTAACGCTGGCCGATGTCAACGAAGCGCTGAAAAAGGCGGGGCTGACACCGCGCGGCGCCTTCCATCCCGGAACGGAAGATGGCGTGCCGGAACTCGCTTCCGGCCAACCGGCCGCGACACTGGTCCTGGCCGGCAACGCCGGGCCTGCCATGATGGCGGCGTTCAGCGCGGCGCGTGATCCGGCGGTCGACCTGTTGGATGACTGGTCGCGCGATGTGTTGGAACCCTTGGCCGAGTCGTTCGGGGCAAGGGCCCTGTTCCCCTTCCAAAAGCCATATCTGCCGTTTCAGCGGTGGGCGCGAAAGGCCGAGCCCTGCCATGTTTCGCCGTTGGGGATATTCATCCATCCCGATCATGGGCTGTGGCACGGGTACCGGGGAGCGCTGGCCCTGGCCGGGCGGTTGCAATTGCCAGCCGCCGACCGCCGGCCCCCGCCGTGCGATGATTGCCCGGACCGGCCCTGCCTGACCACGTGTCCCGCTGGCGCCTTCAACGCGAACGGCGGTATCGGCGATCCAGCCACCACCAATTACGATGTGCCGGTCTGCGTGCGGCATCTTGACAGCCCCGCCGGCGGCGACTGCATGGAGTTAGGCTGCCGGGCGCGGCGAGCCTGCCCGCAAGGCCAAGCCGCCCGTTATTCGCCGGCGCAAGCGCAATTCCATATGCGGGCCTTTTTGAAATCGCACCGCGCCGATGGTGCTTTGGGATAGCTGTAATTTCTCTCGAGGTTGATCGTTCGATCCAACTTTGAAAAGCCGATGTTCGCGGCAACATCTGCTCCGATACGCGGCAGGTATCGCCGGCCCCTTCCCATGGAAACCAATAGCCATGATAAAAATGGTGATTTCCTATTTCCGTTATAGTAATATATCACAACAATATCATGGACGAGCCCTGATACGCTTCGCCACCGCCGAAGAATGGGCGCCGCGAGTCCCGGCGGCATGACGGGTATCGGGAGGCCTCCGCGGCGCACGGTGCGCAAGCATGGCGCGCCGCCAGGGTGGGGATACGGGAGCGGCAAAGGAGAAGGAAATGTCAATTCAGGAAATTTACGATGCGGTGATGGCATATGAAGAAGAAGACGTTGCCGAACTTGTACAGGCGCAAGTCGATGCCGGCACCGATATCGAAAAAATTCTCAATGAAGGCCTGATCAGCGCCCTCGATGTCATCGGCGAGAAATTCAGCGCCGGCACACTGTTCGTGCCGGAAATGCTGATGGCCGCCGAAGCCGTGCAGGCGGGCCTGGAGATCGTCCGGCCGCTGCTCATCGATACCGGCGCCAAGCCGGTCGGTACGGTGATCCTGGGGACAGTCAAGGGAGACCTCCACGATATCGGCAAGAACCTTGTCGGCATGATGTTCGAAGGCGCCGGCTTTAAGCTGATTGATCTCGGCACCGACGTGGACCCCGAAGAGTTTATCTCCGCGGCCCAGGAAAACGACGCCGACATCATCGCCCTTTCCGGCCTGTTGACCACTTCCATGCCGGAGATGGAAAAGACCGTGGAGGCGATCCGCGATGCCAATAAAAACCGCAACCTGAACGTCAAGACCATGGTCGGCGGTCCGCCGATCAATGAGGAATTCGCCACGAGAATCGGCGCCGACGGTTACAGTGTGGATGCGCCGACGGCGGTCGATGACGCGCGCGCCCTCATGGCCGCCGGTATTTGAATATAGACCCAGAGATTAAGGAACAGGATCATGACCTGGACACATCGCGAGCGCATATTGGCGGCGCTCAATCACGAAGAAGCGGACCGCGTGCCGATCGATTTTGGCGGCGCCGAATTCACCTCCATCACTCTTGCCTGCTATGAGAAACTGAAAAAATACATGGGTATCGACACCCCCACCGAGGTGATGTCGATCATTCACACATGCGCCCATCCGGCGGAGGAAATTCTCGACCGGTTCGGCGTGGATACCCGCAATGTCCAGCCGTCCCCCTACGAAGGCGGCGTCGACCACTGGACCGACGACAATACCTACACCGACACCTTCAACGTTTTGTGGAAACGTACGGAAAAAGCCGTCGACCAGCATTTCCTTCATCAGGACGGCCCCTTCCATGGCGGCAAGCTGACCGTCGAGCAGGTCGAGGAATACGATTGGCCGGATGGCAAAAACCCAGGTCTGGTCAAAGGCATCAGGGAACGGGTCGAGCAGATTCAGGCCAACGGCGATCACGCGGTCTGTCTTTACCTGCCCGGCGGGATCATTCACCGGGGCTACGCCATGCGCGGCTTCGAGGCCTATCTAAAGGATCTCTACAAGCGGCCCGAGGCGGTGCAGCTGCTGATGGACAAGCTCTGCGACTTCTGGTGCGACACGGCGGAGTCGATGATCGAGGCGGCCGGGCCCGAAAATGTCGACATCATCTATTTCGGCGAGGACCTGGGAACCCAGGACAGTTGCATGTTCGATCCGGATACCATCTACAAGGACTACCTGAAACCGCGCCACCGCCGCATGGTCGAAACGGTCAAGGGAGCGACCAACAACAAGGCCAAAGTCTGCTACCACTGCTGCGGTTCCGCCTATCATTTCATCCCGCATCTTCTGGATATCGGCATCGATGCCCTGAACCCGGTCCAGGTCACGGCCAAGAACATGGAACCGGAGCGCCTGAAGGAGGCTTTCGGCGACCGCCTGACTTTTTGGGGCGGCATCAACACGCAGGAAATCCTGCCTTTCGGCACGCCGGTGGAAGTGGCCGCCGAGACCAAGCGGATTATCGATATCCTGGGCAAGGGCGGCGGCTATATCCTCAACAGCGTGCACAATATCCAGGCCGAGGTGCCGCCGGAAAACATCGTCGCCATGTTCGAAACCGGCGTCAATCACCGCTATCACTAAGGCGGATAACATGGACAGCCCGGCTGACCGGCCTTCGACCCTGGTCATCTGTTGCGGCGCGATCGCCAACGAGATCGTCACCATCGTCCGCGAAAACGGCTGGGATCACATGAAGGTCGAATGCCTGCCTGCCAAGCTGCATAACCAGCCCGGCGCCCTGCCCGAGGGCGTGCGCGCCAAGATCCGCGCCGGCCGCGCCCGCGGTGACGAGGTGATCGTGCTCTACAGCGATTGCGGTACCGGTGGTGGCATGGCCAGGGTGTTGGAAGAGGAGGGCGTTGAGAACATCGGCGGTTCCCACTGCTACGAGGTATTCACCGGTTCGGAACAGTTCAAGCAACTGATGAAAGACGAACCGGGCAGTTTCTTCGTCACCGATTTTCTGGCCCGGCATTTCGATAAGCTGGTGTTCAAGGGATTGGGGCTGGACCGCTTTCCCAAGCTCCTTGACGTGTACTTCGGAAAATACAGCAAGATGGTCTATCTGGTGCAGCGCGAGAACCCGGATACCTTGGCCCGGGCGGAAGCCGCCGCCGCCAGCATCGGGTTGGAATTGGAGGTTCGGCACACCGGTTACGGTGGTTTCCAGAAATTCCTGGAAACCAGCTAACGGCGCCGCACGGGAATCGGAACCATGTCCATCGTCCGCCGGCCGGGCCACTCCAAACACCGGGTCACCCGGATCATCCGGGAAGCGGGCGTTCCCGGGAACCGCATCATCAACCAGGAGGCGGCCGGGCGGGCCGCCCCACCAGAGGAGGGTAACGCAGCACAATGACCGAAACCGTACTGAGTTCGCCGGGCAAGGAGGTAGTGATCGGCTTCGATCGGCCCTTTGTCGTCATCGGCGAGCGGATCAACCCCACCGGCCGCAAGAAACTGGCGGCCGAGATTGCCGCCGGTGATTTTTCAACGGTGGAGAGCGACGCCGTGGCCCAGGTAGCGGCCGGCGCTCATGTGCTCGACGTTAACGCCGGCGTACCCACCGCCGACGAGGCCAGGTTGATGACCGACATGGTGAAAATAGTGCAAGGCCTGGTCGACGTGCCGCTGTGTATCGATTCGTCCATGGTCCCAGCCCTGGAAGCCGGGCTGGCCGCCTATGACGGCAAGGCGCTGGTCAATTCGGTCACCGGCGAGGAGGAAAGCCTGGAAAGCGTGCTGCCGCTGATCAAAAAACACGGCGCCGCCGTGGTCGCCATCTGCAACGACAAAAGCGGTATATCGGAAGACCCCGACGTGCGTTTCGAAGTGGCGCGGAAAATCAGGAATCGCGCCTTGGATCACGATATCCCGGCCGACGATGTGGTTGTCGATCCGCTGGTCATGCCGGTGGGCGCCGTCGGCAATGCCGGCCGCGCCGTGCTTTCCCTCGTGCGCCGGGTGCGCGAAGAACTGGAACTCAACACCATTTGCGGCGCATCCAATGTCAGTTTCGGCCTGCCCGACCGGCAAGGCCTCAACGCGGCGTTTCTGGCCATGCTGATCGGCGCCGGCATGACCTCGGCCATTGTCAACCCACTGCACGTGGAAGTGATGACCGGGATCACCGGGGCGGAGGTGTTGTCTGGTCTCGATCACCGGTGCAAGCGATGGATGAAACGGTGCCGCGCCCTGCAGCAAAATCAGGCGGCGTAAGCCAGGATGTTCCCGCGGTTTTTCCGCATTGGGAAGGGTGAACAGGGGAGAAGGACATGAACATACACCGCCAGCGGGTTCTGGATTCGCTCAATCACAAAGAGACAGACCGTGTGCCGATCGATTTCGGCGGCACCTACACCACCACCATCTTTTACGCCGCTTATGAACGGCTGAAGGCGGAACTCAAGTTCGCCGGGCCGGAGACCCAGATTTATTCAAAGACGCGCCGGCTGGCGATTCCCGATGAGGCGATTTTGCAGCGGTTTGACGTGGATACCCGGTTTGTCGGCCTCGGCGCCTATGATGGCGACCAGCGCGAGATCGACGAGGACACCTATCTTGACGAATGGGGCACCACCTGGAAAAAGACAGAGGATGGCCACTATCTCTATGTGGACGGCCCCTTTTTCGATTTGAAGAAACCCAACCGGGAGCGGCTGGAAACCGGGAACTGGCCCGATCCCGACAACCCCGGCTATTACAAAGGCTTGCGCGAACGGGCTGAAAAGCAACGCGCAACGGGTGCTGCCGTGATCCTGAACATGCCCATCGGGATCATCCATCAAGGACAGTTCCTGCGCGGTTTCGGCGACTGGCTCAAGGACCTCTACAAGAACCGCGCCTTCACCGAACGGATGATGGACAAGATCGCCGAACATTGGATCGCGGTTGCCGAGAACGCCCTCGACATCTGCGGCGATACCATTGATATCGTATTTTTCGGCGACGATCTGGCCGGCCAGTCGGCGCCGCTGTTCGACCCGGCGATCTACCGCGAACTGCTCAAGCCCCGCCATGCGCGCATGATCAATGCAGTCAAGCGCAAGGCCGACGTCAAGGTATTGTACCATAGCTGCGGCGCCGTTTCGCAACTGATCGACGACCTTGCCGATATCGGCGTCGATGCGCTCAATCCGGTTCAGGTGGCGGCCGGCGACATGGAACCGGCTTCGCTGAAGCGCCGTTTCGGCGGCCGCATTGCTTTTTGGGGCGGTATTGACACGCAGCGGATCCTGCCGTTCGGCAGCGTTGACGAAGTGGCCGCCGAGGTCGGGCGGGTAATCGATATCCTGGGCGACGGCGGCGGTTTCGTGCTCAACAGCGTGCACAATATTCAGGACGATATTCCGATAGCCAATATCATCGCCATGTTCGACGCCGCGCGGGCCCACGGACTTTCCGGTAAACGGGCCGGTTGAGAGGGGCATTGGAAACTTTACAAAGCGCCACCAAATCATTAACATATGTGAGATATATCAAGATAATAAAAAAAATTGGCAGGGGGATGCCATGAAATCGTATGCGGGTTCGCGCACCATCGACGGCATCAAGGTTGATGTCGATGGTCGGCGACTCGACGAGCGGTATGACATCCGGCGTTTCACCAACAGCGGTTTCGAGTGGACATACGAAGGCGGCGGGCCCCGTCAATTGGCGCTTGCTCTGCTTGCCGACCATTTGGGCGACGGCGGCAAGGCGCTTGAATTGAGCGAGTCCTTCATGAAGGCGAAGATCGCCAACCTGGATAATGACTGGACGCTGACCGCCGAGGATATCGACAGCATTTTGAGCGAACTGGCTTCGGCCCCGGAAGGGGCTTGAGTTGGCAATTGTATCCGCCGCGAAGGTCTCGCGGGCGGTGGTTTAACAAGGACTTCCGGAGGGCCGGGATGGAAGCGAGCGCGAGACGCCGATAAACCTTAACTGATATCAGGGAGGAAACCCGATGACGATGATCCGAAAAGCAACCATGCTGGGCACCGCCGCGGCGGTGATAGTCGGCCTTACTTTGTCCGGTGACGCATTTGCCGCCGAGAAGCATAAATGGAAAATGGCGGCCAGTTGGGGCGGCGGCCCGCTTATGGAGATCGGCGCCAAGGCGTTTGCCGACAAGGTGAAGTTCCTTACCGACGGCCGTATCGAAATCAAGGTTTTTCCGTCGGGACAGCTTTCCAAGGGGCTTGAGGTTCGCAGCGCCGTCGCCAAAGGCGTCGCCGAGATGGGCCATACCTGGATGGGGTACGACTGGGGCAAGGACAAGACCACCGTTCTGTTCGGCGGATATGCCGGTTCCATGGATTCCGAGCGCATGCTGCACTGGATCTACGAAGGTGGCGGGCTTGAGCTGTGGCGGCAGTTCAACGAAGAAAAATTCGGTATCATATCCATGCCCATGTTCATCCGAACGGCCGAGGCCTTTCTGCATTCGCGCAAGCCCGTCCGTACCCTCGACGACCTGAAGGGGCTCAAGTTCCGTACCGCCGGCGCTTGGCTGGCGATCTCGAAGGGTCTTGGCGCCGCCCCGGTGACCATGCCCGGCGGCGAGGTATTCGCGGCCCTCGAACGCGGCGCCATCGACGCCACCGAGTGGGGAACGCTGTATGAAAACAAAACAACCGGTTTTCACAAGATCGCGAAATACGTGATCATTCCCGGTATCCACCAGCCGACGGCGCCGTTCGAGCTGGTGATCAACAAGAAGGCCTGGGGCACGCTTTCAAAGCGTGATCAGGAATTGGTGGCGCTGGCGGCGAAACTTGTGACCTTTGAATCCTGGACTCGCATCGGCCAAGAAGACGCCAAGGCGCTGGACTTTTACAAGAAAGCCGGAAACGAAATAATCGTTCTCGATGCCAGCGTGCAGAAAAAGGGTAAGCAGTTGGGTCTCGCTTGGGCCGAGGAACAAGCGAAGACCAACCCTTGGTTCGACAAGGTGCTGAAGAGCCAGAGGGCCTTTGAAAAGCTGTGGTCCCAGGCGAGGCATTATCGCAACGTCATTTCTGAATGACCTCGGACAACTTCATTTTGGGGAGCGTGCGTCGTCACGCTCCCCTTTTCTTCTTCTTTACACTGGCCGGCCTGACGTTTCTCCGGCATAGATTCTTCACACATCGAAACGGGGAACGAGCGAGGGAATGGCTTCTTTACTGCGCTTGATCGAGCGGGTAACGGGGATGGCCGGCTTTGTCGTCGCCTGGGTTGTCTTCCCGTTGATCCTGGCCATGTGTTACGAAGTGTTCTCGCGCTATGTTTTGAACGCGCCGACCATCTGGGCGTTCGAGTTGAGCTACATGGCGATGGGTACGCACGCCCTGATCGGCGCCGCCTATACCCTGCGCGAACGCGGCCATATCCGCATCGATATCTTTTACAGCCGCTACAACCCCAAGACAAAAGCTCTGGTGGACACCCTCGGATATCTGGTTTTGTTCCTTCCCGTGGTGTCCATGATATCGCTTGGGTTATGGGAATACTGGGTAGAGGCCTTCGTCGCCGACTTCCGCTCCGGGCAGTCCGCCTGGAACCCGCTCATCTGGCCTTTCCGATTCATCTTTTTCCTGGGCTTCGCGCTGCTGTGGTTGCAAGGCATCGCCGAATTCATTAAATGCCTGCGCGTCCTTGCCGGGTCGGCCGACTGGCGCACCCCCAATGGGTGACTATCTCGCCCTGATGATGTTCCCGGCGCTTTTGCTGGCGTTGTTCCTGGGCTTTCCCGTGGCGTTCTCCATGATGGGCGTGGCGCTGTTTTTCGGGCTCGCGACCTTCGACATGGCGGTGATATTCCAGTTCGTCCAGAAAATAGACGCGGTGGCATCCAACTTCGTGCTCGCCGCCGTACCGCTTTTCGTCTTCATGGGGTCCATGCTGGAGCGCTCCGGTATCGCCGAGAAACTGTTCGAGGCGGTGCACCTGTGGACGCGGCGCCTCCCCGGCGGGCTTGCCATCGGCACCATCGTGATGTGCGTGATCTTCGCCGCTTCCACGGGCGTGATCGGCGCCACCGAGACCGTGGTCGGGTTGCTGGCGATCCCGGCGATGATGAGGTACGCCTACGACAAGGGACTGATATCCGGGACCATTTGCGCCGGCGGGTCGCTCGGCACCATTATTCCGCCTTCGGTGGTGGTCGTTATTCTGGGGCCTGTCGCCGACGTTTCGGTGGGTGACCTGTTCGTTGGGATGATTTTCCCGGGGCTCATCATGGCCAGTCTCTATATTGTCTATATCCTGATCCGCTGCACTATCGACCCGAAAGCGGGTCCGGTCTTGCCGAAGTCCGACGACGAACCCAGCCTGGCCGAGAAAGTGCACATCACGTTGGTCGCCCTGGCGCCGCCGGTGGCGATGATCATGGCGGTGCTGGGCTCCATCATGTTCGGGTTCGCGGCGCCGACGGAAGCCGCAGCACTCGGCGCGTTCGGGTCGATCTTGCTCTCCGTGATCTACAGGAAATTCAACCTTTCCGTCCTCCACGAGGCGGTAATGACGACCCTCAGGGTCACCTGCATGATCATCCTCATCCTCCTCGGTGGCAACCTGTTCGCCGGCGTGTTCGTTGCCTCGGGCGGCGTCATGCTCGCCGAGGAACTTATCGAGGCGGCGAACTTGACGCCTTGGGCGACGCTGGTGGTCTTTCTGTTTATTTGCTTCCTGGCGGGCTTCGTGCTGGACTGGATTTCCGTGCTGCTGATTTTCATTCCGGTGTTCATCCCCATCGTCAGAACCATGGGCTACGACCCGGTCTGGTTCTGCGTCATGTTCCTGGTGGTTATTCAGACCAGCTATCTGACGCCGCCGATGGCGCCGGCCATCTTCTATCTGCGCGGCATCAGTCCGCCGGAAATTACCTTGCGCCATATGTTTCGTGGCGTCGTCCCCTTCATTGCCATACAGATCGTAAGCCTCATCATCGTCGCCTCGTTCCCGCAATTGGTGTTGTGGCTTCCGGCGCAACTGCTGGGGTTCAAATGACCGGCAATGTTGACCCATGGGCCTAGACTGATGTACAGCTAATATATCAGGTGTCGTCACGTTATCGGCGCCTGATGTGATAGGGGTAGGTTTAGGAGGCATAGGTGACCCCAGAAGACGTTCTAGCCGTCGAGCCGAAGATTCTCTCCCAGGCCCAGCGTGAGTTCTATTTCGAGAACGGTTATCTATTGCTGGACAAGGCCATAACCGGCACTTGGGTCGATCGTTTGCGCAACGCTACCGACGAAATAATCGGGGAAAGCCGTGCGATTGCTGAATCCGACGCCAAATGGGACCTGGATCAAGGCCATACAAGCGACAACCCGCGGCTGCGCAGGCTGTCGTGCCCCAACGACCATCACCCGGCCTATTGGGCCTACGCTTCACAGTCCATTCTTCCCGATATTGTCGCCGACCTGGTGGGGCCGGACGTCAAGTTCCACCACTCGAAGCTCAATTTCAAATGGGCCAAGGGCGGCGAGGAAGTGAAATGGCACCAGGACATCCAATTCTGGCCGCACACCAATTACAGCCCCTTGACTGTCGGCACATACCTGTATGACTGCGGCCCGGACCAGGGACCGCTGATGGTGATGCCCGGAAGCCATACCGAAGAACTTTACGACCAATACAACAGCGCCGGTGAATGGGTGGGCTGCCTGTCGGCGGAAGACGAAGCAGGCCTGGATTTGTCCAGGGCCGTATCGCTGGAAGGCCCGGCGGGTTCTCTTACCATCCACAATTGCCGAACGCTTCACGCGTCGAAACCCAACCGGTCGGACGAGCGCCGCCCGCTTCTGTTGAACGTCTACGCCGCCGCCGACGCCTTGCCGTATACGTACAACCCCCTGCAGTCCAGGTACATGGAGGCCATCGTCCGCGGCGAGCGGGCGCGGTGGGCCCACCACGACCCCCGGCCATGCCTCTTGCCGCCCGATTGGTCGGGTGGTTATTCCTCGATTTTCGCCCTGCAACAGGAAGAGGACCTGAACGGGGAAGTCGCCGACCAGACGAATTGATCGAACGGAGGATCGCGATCATGATGACCGACCGACAATTTGGATTCCGAAAGGAATATCGCTCCCGCATCGCCGGCTGGTACAACGGTTATGTGCATATACTGGTGGTCTACACCATCGGCCTGACGGCGCTTTACTTCTTTACGAGCCACGTCGAAGGCGTTTTGTGGTGGGAATGGTTGACCATCCCCATCGTCGGCCTGATATGCAACCTGTTCGAATGGTTCCTGCACATGCATGTGATGCACCGGCCAATCAATAACAGCGGCCTGCGGGCCATCTACACGCGTCATACCCTCAATCACCACCAATTCTTCACCGATGGGGAAATGCGTTTCCGCGACCAGAAGGATTGGCGCGTCACCGTATTTCCCCCCTATGCACTGGTGGTGTTCATCCTCATGTCGATACCGGGCGGGCTGCTTCTCGGATGGCTATTTACGCCCAATGTCGGTTGGCTGGTGATGAGTTCGACCACGGGCATGTTCCTGGTTTATGAATTCATGCACTTCTGCTGCCATGTGGATGAAAACTGGTTTGTCCGGTACTGCCCGCTGATAAACACCCTTCGCCGCCATCATACGGCGCACCACAACAATCGGCTGATGATGGAATTCAACATGAACCTGACCTTCCCGATCGCCGATTGGTTGTTCGGCACGTCCGACCTGGACCGGGGGTTGCTGGGGCATTTGTTCAACGGGTATTCGGTCAAGCACCTGAAGAAAGACCTGAAGGGCCAGCCGATCTCTCCGGACGTTGCCGCGGCGGACCCGATCGCGGCCGAATAGACAAACCCGGATGCCCAACTCCATAAAGACGATGCTTTCGATCCTGACGCTGGTTGTCGGCGCGGCCGCCTATTACCTCGAGCGCCAAGCCGGCAACGTCCAACTTGCCTGGATTGTCGCCGGACTGGCTGTTTTCATGGTGCTGGCGATGTGGTTGTTTCCCGAAACCGGAGGCAAAAACGGCTCGAAGTCATAGCAGCACGGGTGGTGGCCGAAAACCACCCGTGCTTCTACATTGATCCTGTCGTTCCAGCAGCCCGTGATGTCGGTCCATGGTCATCCTTTGGACGCGGGACCAATTCTCCTTTCGTCCTTAGCGCCTTGACTCTCAAAGTTGGATCATGCTCTGCTAAGATGCCTGAATCCCTTTTCAGCAAAAAGTCCAAATAAACTTCATTTAGTCCAGGGAAGTTCAGGAATGGGAATTAATGGCGACAGCAGCAACAGACCTGACCCAAAGTGCCCACGCGGCTAGCGTCCTGGCCAGCGCGACGACGGGTGCCGAGCGGTTTTTTTCCAGGAACGGCGGGGATCCAGACAGTATTTTCGGCCGCTCGGGCATCGACCCTGAAAATGTGGGGCCAACGACAAATATCAGCCTGAAATCGTATTGCACCCTTTTTGAAACGGCAGCCGCCGTTACGGGAAACGACAATATCGGCCTTTGGTTCGGCCAGCAGTTCGGTCCCACCGACCTGGGCCTGATCGGATATGTGGCGGTTCATTCCCAGACCCTCGGTGATGGACTGAGAAATTTCGTCGAACTGTTCCCCTATCACCAGCAAGAAACGGAAATGTCCCTGACCGGGCACAAGGACCTGTTGAGCCTGAACTACCGGATCCGTGACGGGGAAATCATTGAACGGCGTCAGGACGCGGAGCTTTCGCTGGGCATGTTTTGCAATATCTTCCGGCATGGTTTCGGTGCCGGCTGGACCCCCGAAGAAGTCCACTTTGAACACCCAAAGCCGGCAAGCTGGCAGGAGCACGAACAGGCCTTTCAGGCACCCGTCTTTTTCAACCAGCGGGCCAATTCCCTTGTATTCAGGCCGGAGCAAACCGATACGCCCATGCCCACGGCAGACCCCAGGCTGTTGATGATCCTGCGCAAATGCATCCGCCAGGTGGGAATCCAGCAAGTTGGGCCGCGTACCGTTCCCGATCAGATCAAGGACTACCTGGTGAAGACGCTTTCCGACGGGTGCCCGACGTTGGATCATGCCGCGCAGGCCCTTTTTATTCCCGCGTGGACCATACAGCGGCGACTGGAGGAGGCGGGCCTGACCTATTCGGAGGTTGTCGAGGGGACACGCCGGGAACTTGCCCTGTCCTATCTGAGACAACAGCATATCCCGCTGACGGAAATCGCTTTCCTGCTGGGGTATTCCGAACTGAGCGCGTTTTCCCGCGCCTTTACCCGCTGGATGGGGTGTTCACCGAGCCAGTACCGCAGAAATTTAAGTTAACAATCCTCGTTCCTATCGCCGGTTCCCGGTGTTCGCCGGCCGGCGATCTGGATGAAATTTTCGATCAACCGCACCCCCGCATCGCTTGGCGCGTAAGTCTTGCCGAGTTCGGGCCGTATTCCCTGCCAGGCCCGGCTTAGGGTGGCGACCGTCGCTTCTGGATGGAACTGGGTGGAAAACCAGTGGTCGCCGTAGTCAAGGGCCGCCACCGGGACTCTCTCATGCATCGCCAAAACCGTTGAACCGGGCGGCGCCGCGGTCACGTGCTCGAAGTTGGCGAAATGGAACAACGGGTTTTCCTCCATGCCGGTGAAAAGTTGCGAAGCCTTCCCCTCTTCCGTCAGGATTATAGGCAAGGTGCCGGCCGCCACGCCGCTTGGTATTTCCTTGATCTCCATGCCCAGGTGATGGCAGATCATCTGGTGACCGCCACAAATGGCGAGCAGCGGCTTGTTGGCGGCGCGAAGAGAATCGAGCCAGCGATAGATATCGCGTTGCCAAGCATAGTCGTCATGGACCGAATTGTAGCTTCCCCCGAGGACAAAGATGTCCCCGTCTCCGGGCGATGGGATGGGGGCCCCGTGGGAGACGGTGAAGCCCCGGTATTCGACTCCCGTAATATGATCGATCACTTCCGAGAACCAGACACCCTCATCGTCACCGCCGATATCGTCATAGACGGAAGCATCATAGGTCCCCGGTTCTCCCAGGATGGAAAGAAAACAGAGCCTCAGCCGTTCCATCAATGCAAGCCCTTGACCGCTTTCACCGAAAGCCCCGGTTTAGGCGGCCTGACCCTTGCCTTCGTCCTTGAACTGCATCAGGCCGGGGGCCTTGCGGGCGGCGGTGCGGGCCTGGCCAACGGCGGTTTCCAAGCGGGCGAGAATGTCGTCACAGACTTCCCGTTCAAGCAGAATGCCGGCCTTGAACTGAAGCACCCTGGGGTCCAGAGTGGAGAAGATGGCCCAGACGCCGTTCTGATAGAGGGAGCGCATGACATGCATGGCCCCTTCCGGGTGATCGAATTCCAGCCCCATGACCACTCCCGATTGGCGAATGCCGATGAAGAAATCCGGGTATAGCGCCTGAATGGCCCTGAGCCCCACCCGCATGCGCTCGGATATATAATCCACGATCCGTTTTACTTCCGGCCGCTGGCAGATTTCCAGCACCTTGAGGGCGGCAATACAGCCCAGCTCGGCGCCGCCAAAACTGGACATGTGGCCAAAGCCGTCCTCGCGCAGCCACGCACCGGCGCGTTCGCTGACCACCACGGCGGCGATGGGATAGATGCCGCCGCTCAATCCCTTGCCGGTAACCATGATGTCCGGAACGATGCCGTGGTTTTCATAGGCCCACATTTTTCCGGTACGCATCAGGCCGGTCTGCACCTCGTCCGCCACGTAAAGCACATCGTGCTTTTCGCACTGCTTTTTGACCATCTCCAGGTATCCCTTCTTGGGCAAGGGGAACCCATAGGTGGCGGGGATGGTCTCGATGATCACGCAGGCCGCGTCGCCGGCGCTGATCGCCTGTTCCATGGCCTCGAAGTCGTTAAAGGGGACCTGGACAAATTCGTTGGGTTCGCCTTCGCTGAGGAACAACTTGGAAAAGCGGGGATCGCCCGCCTTGACGGCGAGTCCGGTGTGACCGTGATAACACTTCTGAAGGGTGATGATCTTCTTGCGCTGCATGGCATGGCGGGCGGATTTTAATGCAATATCGATTGCTTCGCCCCCGCCACTGGCGAAGATCGTATATTGCAGCCCTTCCGGCGTCAGCTTCGCCAGTTCCTCGGCCACACGGGTGCGCATGAGGGATGGGAAATGGTGGTTGCCAATGTCGAAGTGTTCCATGCCTTCGCTGACGGCGGCGATCACTTCCGGATTCCGGTGGCCGATGTTATAGACACCGCCGTTGAGGTGCATGTCGATCAGGCGGCGGCCGTCCATGTCCCATATGTAATACATCTCCCGCCGGTCGATCACCAGATCAACGCCAAACCGCTGCCAGTCCTCGGTCTTTCCGGGATTCCAGAACTCTTTGGACCGCTTCAGACAATTCTCTTTCGCTTGACTCATGTCAGCCTCCCATTGCCCAGGGGCATCCTTAACCGTATTTTCCCAGATAGGTTTCGGCCAGGTCCAGGGTAATATCAGTGTACTCATCGCCCAGGGATTGGGCCAAGTCCGTTTCCGAATGGGATCCCATCCAGGCCAAGATCTGCATGCGGCGCAGCATCAGGAAGGTGGGGATTTCCGCTTCCTCTTCCGCCGATACCGACTCCACCTTGCGGTAACCTTCCAGCCAGGCGGCGATCAGGTCCGGAACGTCGGGGCGGTCTTCGATGAAGCTAAGCGCCGAAGCGAGATCATAGAGGTACCAGCTTATGCCGCTGTCATCGAAATCAATGACCCGGGTATCGCCATTATGAATGAGAAGGTTGGCCAGTCGCATGTCGGCGTGAATCAGGCCGAAACGGTCCGGCCCACAGCCGAAGGCTTCCAGGCGGCGGCGAATAACCTCGACGAACTTTCTCAAGAGTATCTTGCGCTCGTCATTCAGGTTGGGACCGTCATACCAGTGACCCCAGTGGGGACAAGCGCCCAAGGTGGTTTCGAAATTCCAGCTAAACCGCTCGAATCCGGGAGGTAATGCCCATTGCCGGACATGGCGATGCATGCGGGCGGTAATTTCGCCAAGATTGGGAAAGGAAGGTATAAGGTTTTCCTCGTCCGGTTCTTCACCTTCCAAAAATTCAAACAGAACGCACTGCCGGCCCTCGGGCACCTCTTCGGTCGTTACGTGATGGATCCAGTCGCCGTTGGGGCCGGGGATCACCTTTGGCGTATGAACGCCCTCGTCCTCGCGAAGCGCCGTCATCCACGTAAGTTCCGAATTGATCGCTTCGGGGGAATGATAATTGGTCCGATGAACCCGCAGGATTACCCGTTCTTCCGTATCCATATCGGTCAGTAAAAACGTGGTGTTTTCCGAATGATTGATCCGTTGGATCGAAAACACGTCGGACGGCGCGATCAGCATGGTCGCTTTTTCAGCCACGCCATGCAGCCGCCGCAGAAGCTCGTCCTGACCCAAGTCACCATGCGCTGAGCTCACGCCCCGATCCTCCTTATCCTTGTCACCGCCACCTAACCGAGCTTGCACCCCATCAATTCAGCTGCTTCCGCGGCCGACATGACGTGGCAATAAATCATGTTGATGATTTCCAGTTCCCTGTCGTGCAAATCCTTGGCGCCCGCGGCGCAGCAATCTTCCAGCACCACCACGTTATAACTCTCATCGGCCAGGCTGCGGACCGTTGAGGAAACGCACTGATCGGTAAAAATTCCGGCGACAATAACATTCTTGATTCCCATGTTATGCAGGATCAGCCGCAAGCTGGTGCCGGTGAGCGCGCTATCCGTGGTCTTGAGAAGGCAGATTTCCTCTCCTTGGGGCGCTATGGCGTCTATCAACTGGGACTTCCGCGTCCTGTGGGGCATGAGCAGGTAGTTCCAGCCCGGCTTCTTCTGACTGAGGGAGCGGTCGCGGCCATCTTCCTTCAGGCAGGCGATACGGGCGAACATGACCTCCACCCCGTTTGCGCGGCACGCGGCAAGCATGCGCTGAATGGTAGGAATGACGATGCCGTGCATGCGGTCATGGAAAGGTGTCCAGTGGTCATATTCAGCCTTTTCCCGCGGACCCAGGGCAGCGGGGTCGGGCCGGTCCATATAATCGTTCTGGATATCGATAACCAGAAGCGCCGTTTCCCGCGGGGTCAGGTCCGGATCTTCAGGTTCCGGCGCGCCCTGATAATAAAATGACCGGTGGCTGGTTTTCCAAGACATGCTTACCCGCCCTTGCTCATCGTGCGCGTCCCTTGACGCCTTCCAGAACCTCGACCATCCGGGTTTTTGCCTGTTCAACCGAAGCCATTGGACCCGACATGAACACCCGCCCCGCCGCCCCGATCATCTGAACATCCACCAGGGTCAGGTCCGAAGCCGCTTTCTCCGCTTCGTTCGCCGCCACCGTGGCAAACAACGCCGGCATCATTTCCACCAGGACCAGGCTTTCGCCGGGCAGGATCATGGATGCCCCCCGGTTGCGGTTGAGGATGATCGCATGTTGATCGGTGACGTCCTCGACCACATCGGTATAAAGGATCTTGGGCCGCAACTGGTCGGATGCCTTGGCCCCAATCCCCTTCAAGATCGCCGCGCCCGCCCGTTCCACGTCTTCCGGGTCCCGCGAATGCAGTTCCAGAATACCGAACTGGCGTTCGACGAACAGCAGGCCGGGCTCCACCTGGGGCACGGACTTGAGCGCCAGGTCGATAACCCGGTGGATGGCCAGCGCCGGCGCCATCTCGACGATCAGCGAATGCATGCCCTCCAACGGAATGTAACCACGGGCACGCACCGGCGTCGCCATATAGGCGGCGAACTGGCGTTGCAGTTCCTCGATTCGCAGGTAGACGCGCAGTTCCGACATTGTCCCTCCATTTAGGACCAAGGGCGCGTGAACGCGGACACCGCCGCACGCCCCATCCGTCTAGAAACGGAAAAGGGACTACTTGCCGCTGGCGAAGTGCTTTGAAACATCCTGATGAGGACGCGGGATTACGTGCGCCGACACCACTTCGCCCACCGCCGAAGCCGCTTCGGCGCCGGCTTCCGTCGCCGCCTTGACGGCGCCCACGTCGCCCTGCACCAGTACGGACACCAAGCCGGCGCCTACCTGTTCACGGCCGATGATGGTTACATTGGCGGCCTTGACCATGGCGTCGGCGGCCGCGAAGGCGGCGACATAACCCTTGGTTTCGATAAAACCGATAGCATTCTGGGACATTTCAGGTTCCTTTCTTCGACTTGCTGATTTAAGGGGACTCATTTTTTTCAATTTGGCCTATTTTCGACTGTCATCATCCAAAATTCCGATCACCAGGGCGTCGATGACGGCCCTGCCGCCTTCGAACCATCCCTTGGCCACGGATCCCTGAACGACGAGCACACGTTCTCCGTCACCGGCGCCCAAGGTATCTATGGCGACCACACGTTCGCCGCCGCCGCCATCGGGACCCGGTTCCATTTCGATCTCCAATAATGCGCCAGTGGGCAATTCTTCCAGCCGTTTAGTCGCCCACACGCGCCCTACGACGATTCCGGTTTTCATTTCGCTTTCCTCACAATCTCAAGGCCCGCTTCCCGAGCCTTGTCCCGCGCCAATGGCGTCAATACGACGCCGCGGCCCACGATCACCTTGTCATGGTCCTTCGCCAGACTGGCGATTTTGACCTCGTTCACCACACCCTTTTCC
This sequence comes from Alphaproteobacteria bacterium, assembly GCA_024278615.1. Taxonomy (GTDB): domain Bacteria; phylum Pseudomonadota; class Alphaproteobacteria; order Rhodospirillales; family 2-02-FULL-58-16; genus JAJRSS01. The sequence continues at coordinate 6,495 of JAJRSS010000208.1, read as the reverse complement.
AATTCGACGGCGCCGCCGGCCCTGGCCCCTTTGCCGGCCGGCCCCGGCCGGAGCGAAGCCCCGGCAACCCGGAAGTTGACCTTTCCTTCGACAATCCGATCCCTGACCGAACCCTCCCGGCAAGCCCGGGCCACGGCGCGGGCGAACTCCTGCAAATCGGCGGCGGCGGCGATGGAAACAACGACCGGTTCTCCGCCACCACTTGCCGCTTTTTGAATTCTTTCCAGTACCCCGGCTTCGCCCGATTGCGCCACGCCGGCGCACATGGCTTCCGGCAGGGCATCCTTGAGCATGGTCCGTACCATGCGGCGGATTTCATCCAGCTTTTCCTGGTGGGTCATGCCCGTCCCCGCGCCAACAGGGTGTTTTCCGCCACCACGGCGGCGGCGCGGATATCGGCTTCATTGCCGCTGATATAAAGCCGGCCCGCCGCGCCCATCATCCGGCAATCGATCAGCTTGATCTCGGCCGCCTTTTCCGCCTCGTTCGCCGCCAGCACCGCATAGGCCGCCGGCTGGCATTCAAGGACGAACAGGGATTCCCCGGCCAAAATCATCGACCCGACCTTGTTCCGGTTGATCAGGAAGGCGTGATAATCGTCGACCCGCTTGATGATACGCGAAGCCAGGATCTCCGGTTTCATGGCGTCGGTTTCATCCGCTCCCATTTCCTCCAGGATAGCGGCGCCGGCCGCTTTCACGGACGACGTATCGTATGAATGCAGTTCCAGGTATCCGAACTGCCGCTCAACCACCAGGATCCCCGGCTTGACGTCCACGTGCTTGACCGCGATATCGGTGAGGGGTTCGATATCCATGCCCGGCGACACCTCGATCACCAGCGCCGCCATATTGATGCGCGGCAGAAACCCGCGAATAAAGGTACCAAGGTAGCATGCCGTTTTCGGCTGCAACTGGTCGATGAAAATGTAGGAGCGGATGGTTGCCATGTGGTCTGCTTTCCGGCCTCAGATCTTCAGGCCGGAAATTGCCTCCCTCAACTCCTCGATGATAATTTTGCGGATCTCCTCACGCATTACCGCGCTGTCGGGGTCCAGGGTCTGGTCGGCGGCGGCCCCCAGGGCGCCTTCGTCCCGCAGCGCATCGATCGCCAGTCCCTCGAAGGAGTGAAAATCGACCGCTTGGTCCTTGTCGTAGGCGATCCGGGTCCAGTTGACCAAGTGATGAGGACGCAGGTTTTAAGCCACGCTGCTGCGGCCAAAAAATCCGGTTCCGATGGTCATGGTCGGCGCCAGGTTGGTGTCAAACCCGGCGGCCCCGGTGCTGCAGGGAGAATTGACGGCGACCCGGAGGACATTCAGTTCGGCGCCAAAACGAAGGATAACCTAGGGGTCATTGGCATGCACGGCGGCCGAATGCCCACCGCCGCTACGGCGCAGCATGGACCGGGAATTGGTCAGCCCCGACCGCCAATCCGGCACCTCGTAGTAGCCCAGCACCGGGCACAGTTTTTCCCGGCTGAGCGGGTAGTCATCACCGATCCGCTCCAAGGGCGTAATCAGCACGCGCGTATTATGAGGAACCTTGAAGCCGCAGGCTTCGGCGATTTCCCGCGCCGTCCGGCCCAACAGGCCCACGTTGAACCGGTTCAGGGGGAACAGGGCGTCTTCCACCTTGCCGCGTTCTTCCAGCGAACAAATGTGGCAGCCCTGTTTCCTGAGCGCCTTTTTTAGCGGTTCGGCGATATCCTTGTGGACGATGGCGACGGATTCATTGGTGCACAGGATGCTGTTATCGAACGCCTTGCTGTCGGCCAGGCACTTGGCGGCGCGGTTCACATCGGCGGAAACATCGACGTAGGCGGGCGCGTTTCCCGGCCCTACGCCCAATGCCGGATTGCCGGACGAATAAGCGGCCCGAACCATCGCCGTGCCGCCGGTCGCCAAAATCACGTCCGTTTTCGGCGACGCCATAATATAGTTGATGATGTCCAAGTTCGGTTCCGAAACGATCTGAATGACGCCTTTCGGCGCGCCGGCGTCTTCCGCCGCCTTGGCCAGTGTCCTTGCCGCGTCCGTGCAGGATTCAATTGCCGCGGGATGGGCCCCGATCACCACCGCGTTACGGGTCATCAGGCAAAGAATGACCTTGAAATAAAGTGTCGCAACAGGATTGGTGGATGGCGTAAGCGCGAAGACCACGCCGGCCGGCTTTGGGATCTCGACGATTTTTTTGGCTTCGTCGATCCGGTGATTGACGAAGTCCTCGTCCTTGTAGCAATCGAAGATTCCGGTGCTGCACAAGTGGTTCTTGATGGCCTTGTGCTTGACGACACCGAAGCAGGTTTCCCGCTGCGCCCATTCCGCGTACTGCTCGGCCTTCGCCGCGCCGGCCTTGGCCGCCGCTTCGGCAATGCGCAATACGTCTTGGCGCCGGAATTTTCCATATTCCGACGCCGCCCAGCCAGCCAGGTCCAACATCTGCCCGGCGCGGTGGTCGTTCAGCTTGGAGTCAGACGCTTTTTCCACATCCATGTCCGATGTCCGTTGTTAGGTTGCCGGCCCGTCTCCCTGGCCCGCCAAATCCGGGGTCCAGCGTCAATTGCATCCTAAGCGCCGCCGGCGATCGCCGTCTTGACCCCCAGGCAGTCTCTCTTGACCGTTCCCCACATGCCGGTAAATCATTTGTTTCGCGTTCTCTTTCCATCGGATTCGCGGCCAACACCGATCGGTTCAGGCTTCCTCCAGGGCCTCCAGGGATTCCGGCAGGGTCTGCCCACCGTCAACCACGATGGACTGTCCGGTGATATAGGCGGCTTCCCTGGAGGCGAAGAAAAGCGCCGCATTGCCGATGTCCTCGACCGTGCCCAGCTTCTTCAGCGGTATGGACGCCGCCATGGTGGCCAGGTAATCCTCGCCCAGCCCGTCCAGGCCTTCGGTCTTGATGTTGCCCGGCAGGACCGAATTTACGGTAATGCCGTATTTGGCCAGTTCGATGGATGCCGTGCGCATGAAACCCAATTGCCCCGATTTGCTGGCGGCATAATGGGTCCAGCCCGGAAAGCCCGTGATCGGGCCGGTGATGGATGAGGTAATGATGATCCGCCCCTGATCGGACTTTTTAAGGTAAGGGATGCAGGCCTTGATCGAAAGGAAGCAACCCTTCAGGTTGGTCCCCAGCACTTCATCCCACTGTTCGGGTGTCATTTCTTCCAACTTGGCGGCCGGGAATATACCGGCGTTGGCGCACAGGATATCAATACCGCCGTGGCGTTCGGCGGCCGTATCGGCCATTTTCCGCACGTCGTCCCAATCGGCGACGTCGGTGCTGCAGGCCGACGCCGTACCGCCATTGGAATTGATATCGGCGGCCGCGGCTTCGGCGCCTTCCAGGTTTCTGGCGGCGACAAGCACCTTGGCGCCTTGCGCCCCGAACACATTGGCGATGCCGCGCCCGATTCCCTTGCTGCCGCCGGTTACGACGGCGGAGCGTCCCTTAATTGAAGTAAGCATATTTCGATACCTCCCAAACTTCCTGTTCGACGGCCATGATTACGCGCCTGATTCCGATTCCACCGCCGGCCCGGCGTCCTTGCCGCCGCGCCGCCATTTGCGCAACATGAACATGAGATAGACCCCGAAGACCACCAATACCGCCCCCCCCATGGTCAGGGATCCCAGGGTGGGCACCATGGGCGTATAGCCGGAAACCATCTTGGCGTACAGCCATTCGGGGACGGTCTGGTCGGCGCCGGTGGTGAAAAGGGACAGCGGAAAATTCCCCCACGAAAGAAGGAACGCGAACACCGACCCTGAAACGAGCCCCGGAGACAGAATGGGTAGCGTCACCTCGCGCAAGACCTGCCAGCGCGATGCCCCAAGATCGAAGGCCGCTTCCTCCAGCGCCGGGTCAAAGCTGTAGACTTGGATCGAAATAATCAAGGTCACGATGGGGACGATCCAGATCATGTGGGCGAAAACGGCCGTCTGCCAACTGGTGGTGATGCCCAGGGCGGAAAACCAAAGCAGAAGCGCCAACCCCAAAACCGCCTGAGGAAAGAATATGGGCAAGAGGACAACTTTCTGAAAAAGCTTGCGGCCTTTCCAGTCGTATCGGGCAAAGGCCAGGGCGCCCAGGAAGGCCAGAAAAACGGAGAAAATGGTGACCAGCACCGCCACGTTCAAAGACGTGGTAAGCAACTCCCTTACGGAAAGGGACTGAAAAGCCTTCTCGTACCATTTTGTATCCCAGGCATTGATCGGGAAACTGAAGTACCGTTTCCTGGAAAAGGACGCCAACACCACCGACACCATGGGGATATACAGAAAACCGATAATCGCCACCGTCCACAGGACAATGAGACGCTTGGCTAGGGTTGAGTGGGCGCCGGCCATGATCAGCGCCTCCCGAGGATCCGGTCGAGATCGATCTTCTTGAACAGATAGAAGACAAGCGTACCGGAAAACAAAATAAGAAGGGCAGACAGCGCTGACCCCTTGGGCCAATTCTGGGCGAAGGTAAAAGCGGACTCGATATCGTCGGCGATCATGACCACCACCTGCCCGCCCAGGATTTTGGATTCCGCCAGGGAACCGAGGGCCAGAATGAACACCAGCATGCAGCCGATCATGACGCCGGGCATGGCGAGGGGGAGCTCTATCTCGCGGAAGACCTGAAAACGGGTCGCCCCCAGGTCGGACGCCGCCTCCTTGACGGTATCGGGGACCATGGACAGCCCGATGACCAGCGGAAAAAGCATGAAGGGCAGATACACATAAACCAGACCCAGTACGATCGCCGGCACCGAATAGAGGACGCTGGGCGCGCTGGCGTCGAAAAGAAACTTGAGAGAACCATCCAGGATGCCGTTCTTCAGCAGAAACAGCACCCAGCCGAACAGCCGGATGTTTTCCGAGATCAGCAGGGGAACGGCAACCAGGACGGTGACCAGGTTGGCCCATTTCCCGAACAGCTTGGCCATGCCGTAGGCGATGGGGTAGCAGATGACCAATAGCAGGACGACGGTGGTCAGGGCGAGGGTCAACGACCAGTTGAACGAGATGTAATAGCTGTCTTTGACAATGGAAATGAAATTGGCCAGGGTAGGCATCTGGATCAGGGAAAAGGTTTTTGGCGGCATCAAGCTGTAGCCCAATACCATCAGCAGCGGCCCGGCAAACCCGACCAGCAGGAACAACAGGACGGGAAGCGCCGTCAGGAACCCTGGTTTCCACCATTTTGACATGTGCCGCCTCTCCGCTCCTCAATCACTGACCAGGATTGAGTCTTCCTTACGCCAGCCGATCACGACTTCATCGTCGAGCTCGCCGGTGTACGGTTCGTCCTGAAGCATTTCGACCAGCCAGGGGGAATCGCCCGATGTTGACCGGACCTGGTACTGCAACCGCGATCCCAGGGAATAGCTGTTGAACAACTTGCCGCGAACGGTATTTTCCAGGCCCTGCGCGGCCTCGCCGATCTTCACTGCTTCGGGCCGGATGATCAGGTGTCCCGACTGGAATTCGGCGGGAATGCCGGCGACCTGGAATTGTTGTCCGTCACCGGTCGAGCAAACGGACGCTTCGCCGCTTCGCCGCACTTCCAGGGTATTCACCTCACCCATGAACTGGGCGACGAACTTGTTGCGTGGGCGGTTGTAGATTTCGTGGGGCGTGCCCACCTGGACGATGGAGCCCCGGCGCATGATTCCGATGCGGTCGCTCATCACCATGGCTTCTTCCAGGGAATGAGTGATGTAGACAAAGGTCTTGCCAGTTTCCCGATGGATATCCTTTAGCTCCTTTTCCAGGGTCTTGCGCAGCCTGAAGTCCAGCGACGCCAGGGGTTCGTCGAAAAAAAGGATTTGAGGATCAAAGGCCAAGGCGCGGGCGAGCGCTATGCGCTGACGCTCGCCGCCTGAACACTGGTTCACGTTCTTGGAGTAATATTCCAGCGGCAGGCGCAACTGCTTCATCAATTCATTCGCGCGCTCTTTGCGCGCCGCCCCGTCGACGCCCGAGATCTTCATCGAAAATTCTATATTCTCGCCGACCGTCTTGTGGGGAAAAAGGGCCAGCGATTGGAACACCATGCACGTCGGCCGCTGGTTTGCCGGCACATCGTTCAGCCGCTTGTCCCTGAGCAAGATATCGCCGTCCGTCGGCTGATCCATGCCGACGAGCAGGCGAATCAAGGTTGTCTTGCCACTGCCCGAGGGGCCGACGATGGTAAAAAATTCGCCGGCCCCTATCTCGAGATTAATATTGTTGACGGCAGTGAAATCGCCGAATTTCTTGCAGATCTTCCTTAGCTGCAGAATCGGCTTGGCGCCGACTTCGCTCATCGTACCTCCAGCAGTCACGGTTCGGTGGATGGCTGTTCAGGCCAGCGGCTCAGCTTTCCCGTTCGCGTTTGGCGGCCGAGTAGATATCGTACATGGCCGCATAGTCCGGGTTGATGTCGTAGTCCGCTGAGTTCGCCATCTCCTGTTCCAGCGAATCCCATTGGATGGCGTCCAGTTCTTCCTTGTTGAACT
>JAJRSS010000207.1 GCA_024278615.1 Alphaproteobacteria bacterium | reverse complement strand
GGTACCCTGGCCGTTGCCCGAAACGCCGGCGATGCCCACGGTTTCGCCGGCGCGCACTTCCAGGTCCACATCCCGCAACAGGGTTTCCCCTCCCTCGCCGGTGACGGAAAGACCCTCCAGACGAAGTCGGACCCGGCCGGCCTCCACCCTGGGCCGGGGCGCGGCTTCCACTTCACGGCCGACCATCAACTGGGCCAGCTTGTGTTCATCCGCCTGGTCACGGTCAAGAGCGCCGGCGACGCGGCCCCGGCGCAGCACCACCATGCGGTCGGCGATCTCCATAACCTCTTGAAGCTTGTGGGAAATGAAAAGCACCCCCAGGCCCTTGTCCTTCAACCGGTGCAGCACGGAGAACAAGCCGCTGGTTTCCTGCGGGGTGAGCACGGCGGTGGGTTCGTCCAGGATCAGCACCCGCACGTCACGGTACAGGGCCTTGAGGATTTCCACCCGTTGCTGTTCGCCCACCGACAGGTCGCCGACCCTGGCCGCCGGGTCCACCACCAGCCCCAGGTCGTTGCTCAACTGCATCAGTTTTTTACGCGCCGAGAGCCGGTCCTGCCACAGCCGCCAGACGGGCTGGGTCCCCAGGATGATGTTGTCCAGGACGTTCAGGTTATCGGCCAGGGTAAAATGCTGGTGAACCATGCCGATGCCCCGGGCCAGGGCGTCCCGGGGGGTGTGATTGCCGAAAACCGTTCCTTCGACCTCGATCACCCCGCCGTCGGCCTGATAGTGGCCGAACAGGATGTTCATCAGCGTCGTCTTGCCGGCGCCGTTCTCGCCCAGAAGGGCGACGATTTCGCCGGAAGCCAGTTCGATATCGATATCGTCGTTGGCGACCAGGTCGCCGAAGACCTTGCGGATTTTAGCCAGCCGCAGGAGAACCCGCGGCTGGCCGCCGGCATCCGTGGTCATTTTGTGGATTTAGGTTCCGAGTCGTTCACATTGACGCGAAACAACCCGGCCATGATGTCCTTCTTTCGCGCCTCGACCTTGGCTTTGATATCGGCGCTGATCTTGCCGTCCCAGGTGCCGTAGGGCGCCAGGCTGCCGCCGCCGTGCTTCATGTAGCTGTACTGGCCGTAATCCTCGGCGGTGAAGTTGCCACTCTTGACCTTGGCGATGGCCTGGTCGATGGACGGTTCCATGTGCCAGATAGCGCTGGCGGCGACCGTATCGGGATACTGGGGCTGGGTGTTGATGACGTTGCCGATGGCCGGGATGCCCCGTTGCTTGGCCGCGTCGGAAACGCCGAACCGTTCGGCGAACATCACGTCGGCGCCCTGGTCGATCTGGGCGAAAGCCGCTTCCTTGGCCTTGGGCGGGTCATACCAGCTGCCGATGAAGGTGACCAGGAACTTGACCTTGGGGTTCACTTCCCGGACGCCGTCCATGAAGGCGTTGACCAGCCGGTTGACCTCGGGGATGGGATAGCCGCCGACCACGCCGATGGTGTTGGACTTGGTCAGTGAGCCGGCGATCAGGCCGGTCAGGTAGGAAGGTTCGTGAATCCAGTTGTCGAAAACGGAAAAATTGTTGCCCGACGGACCGAAGCTGGAACCCATCAGGAAACCGACCTTGGGGTAGTCCGCGGCGACCTTGCGGGCGGCCCGCTCGACGGCGAAAACCTCGCCGACGACCAGGTCCATGCCGGCCTCGGCGTATTCTCGCATCACCTTTTCATAGTCGGTGTTGCTGACGTTTTCGGACCACACATATTCGATATCGCCCCGCTTTACCGCCTTGTTGAGGGCCAGATGAATGCGGCTGATCCATTGCTGTTCCACGGGCAGGGTATAGATGGCGGCGACCTTCAGTTTTTCCGCCTGCGAAGGCGTGGCGGCGCCAAAGGCGGCAACCACCGCGACCATGACCGCGAGGGCAAGACGCCAGAGTGTTTTGGTTTTCAACATTTTCCTCTCCTGTTATTTACGTTGGCCTGTTATTTACGTTGGCTTGAACCGGGCGTTGGGCCGGCTCATGTTTTATTCCGCGAACTGATGAAATAGGTTTCACATCAACCGCCTGTTGTAAACTCCTTCTTCCTGCTTTCGCCTTTCCGGTAAAAATTCTCCCCGGTGAAATACGAACAATCACTATTTGGTCCCATACATTCTGTCCCCGGCGTCACCCAGGCCGGGAAGAATATAGCCATGATCGTTGAGTTCGCGGTCTATGGCGGCGGTAAAAATGGGAACCTGGGGATGGGCCTTGGAAAAGATTTCGATTCCCTCCGGCGCCGCCAGCAGGCAGACAAATTTAATCCGGGCGGCGCCCGATTCCATGATCCGTTGAACCGCCGCCACCGCCGAATTGCCCGTCGCCAGCATGGGATCGACCACCACGCACAGTCGCTCCCCCATTTTGTCCGGCAACTTCAGGTAGTATTCGACCGGCTGCAGGGTTTTCGGATCCCGGTACAGGCCGACATGACCGACGCGGGCGGACGGCACCAGGTCCAGCATGCCGTCAAGCAGCCCGTTGCCGGCCCTGAGGATGGAAACGAAACAAAGCTTCTTTCCCTCCAGCTTGGGCGCCTTCATTTTTTCCAGCGGCGTTTCGATTTCGGCCAGGCCGATATCCAGGTCCCGAGCCACTTCGTAGGCCAGAAGCAGGCTGATCTCGCGCAGGAGCAGCCTGAACTTGGCCGTCGGCGTGTTCTTGTTGCGCATCAACGCCAGCTTGTGCTGGACCAGAGGATGATCGACGACAGTAACGTTGTTGTCCGCCATGTGGCTTATTCCCTACCTGCTAAAAAAACCGTACCCTTGCTCAATATCTTTATCGGCGGCGCTCCGCCCGGCCACTTTTCCCGCGCCAGCCAGCGTCCGGCGTATGGGCATGGCCAGCCGCCTAGCCGGCCTTCGGCCCAACGCCCCGACGGGGGGAGCTTTGACAACATCATCCCTACGCTTCATTGTTTTGTCCACTAGCATTCGCTGACGGGAGATCGGTTCATGTCATCCTATATCCTCGCCATCGATCAAGGCACCACGTCTTCACGGGCAATGCTCTTCGATGGGGAGTTCAATGTCCGGGCCCTGGCCCAGCAGGAATTCACCCAGCATTTTCCCGCTTCCGGATGGGTGGAACACGACCCGGAGGAAATATGGCGAACCGTGGTCTCCACCTGCCGCCAGGCGATGAAGGAAGCGGGCGCCGAGGCCAAGGATATTGCCGCCATCGGCATCACCAACCAGCGCGAAACGACCCTCCTGTGGTCCAGGTCAACCGGCGAACCCATCCACAACGCCATCGTCTGGCAGGACCGGCGCACGGCGCCCTTTTGCGCCCGGTTGAAGGACGCCGGGCATGAACCCCTGTTCACCGCCAAGACGGGCCTAGTGCTGGACCCCTATTTTTCCGGCACCAAGGTGGCCTGGCTGCTGGACAACGTGGACGGCGCCCGGGACCTGGCGGACCGGGGTGATCTCGCCTTCGGCACCGTTGACAGCTTTGTCTTGTGGCGCCTGACTGGCGGCGCCCAACACGCCACCGACGCCACCAACGCCTCCCGTACCCTGCTTTACGACATCCGCCGGGGGGCGTGGGATGAGGAACTGCTGTCCCTGCTGAAGGTGCCGGAAAACATCCTGCCCCGGGTCATGGACAGCGCCGCCCGATTCGGCGAAACCACGCCTGACCTTTTTGGCGGCCCCATCCCCATCCTCGGCATCGCCGGCGACCAGCAAGCGGCGACGGTGGGCCAGGCCTGCTTCCAACCGGGGATGATGAAATCCACCTACGGCACCGGATGCTTTGCCCTGTTGAACACGGGATCCCAGCCGGTGGAATCAAAACACCGCATGCTGACCACCATCGCCTATCAACTGGACGGCAAGCCGACCTACGCCCTGGAAGGATCCATCTTCATCGCCGGGGCGGCGGTGCAATGGCTGCGCGACGGCTTGGGCATAATCCAGGCGGCGGCGGAAACCGGCGGCCTGGCCCAAGAGGCGGACGCCAACCAGGATGTGTACCTTGTCCCCGCCTTCACCGGCCTGGGCGCGCCCTATTGGGATGCCGAAGCCCGCGGCGCCATGTTCGGCCTGACCCGGGGAACGGGCCCCAGGGAGTTCGCCCGCGCCGCCCTGGAAGCGGTGTGTTACCAGACCCGCGACCTTTTGGAAGCCATGCGGGACGACTGGGCCCAAGGTTCCGGGGAAGGCGCCCGGACCGGGCTCGAGACCGTGCTCCGCGTGGATGGCGGCATGGTCGCCAGCGACTGGACCATGCAGTTCCTGGCCGACGTGCTGGATGCTTGCGTGGACCGGCCCCAGGTCTTGGAAACGACGGCCATGGGCGCCGCTTACCTGGCCGGCATGCAGGCCGGTTTCTATCCGGGATTGGCGGAATTTTCCGGCCGTTGGCGGCTGGAAAACGATTTTCACCGGCCATGGACGGGGAAACCCGGGAACGCAAATACGCCGGCTGGCGGGATGCGGTCGCCAGAACCCTGAGCAACCGGCCTCATGCCAAGGAGCGGTGATAAAGCTCCGGCCGGCGGTCACCCAGATAGGGGATTGCCTGGCGGGCCCGCCGCAAACGGGCGATGTCCAGTTCGGCGGTGATGAGTTCCTCCCCCGCCCCGGCCTGGGCGAGAAAATCGCCGTCGGGACCGGCGATGCAGCTCAGGCCGCAATAGCGCCAATCGCCTTCGGACCCGGCATGATTGGCATAGGCGATAAAAAGACCGTTTTCGAAAGCCCGAGTGGGCGCCATGGCGGTCGCCACATGGGAGTACCGGGTTCTGAGGGCCGTCGGCACCGCCACCAGTTGGGCGCCGGCGAGGGCGCAGGCGCGCACCGCTTCCGGCATCTCGAAGTCGTAACAGATGAGAACCGCCACCCGGACCCCCTTGACCGTAACGGTGACGAAACGGTCGCCGGCGGTGAAATTTTCCTTTTCGTATGGCCCCGCCAGGTGCAGCTTGCGGAAATTGTCCACAACCCGGCCCTTGCCATCCAGCACCGCCGCCGAATTGAATACCCGTCCATCCGCCCTTTCCGGATACCCGAAGATGATGGCGATGCCGGTTTTGGCGGCGATGCCGGCGGCGGCGGCAACCAACGGGCCGTCCACGGGTTCCGCCAGGTCCCTTACCACCCGGCCGATGTTGTAGCCGGTGGCGTAGAGTTCGGGACAGACCAGCAAATGCCCGCCCCGGCCGTGGGCATCGATAGCGGCTTTCTCCAATCGCCCGAGATGATAGGCCGTATCCCCAGGCCGCGCCTCGCTTTGAAAAACGCAAACGTTCAATGCAGCGCTTGTCATAACCTCATAAAATCCTCAGGTCGCGGGGAAAGTCGGTCAGATATTCAAAACCTCCATCGGTGACGATGATCGAATCACCGACCCGGGCGCCGAATTCGCCGGCCAGCGTAATGCCGCCGTCCACGGCCAGCGCCATGCCGGCTTGAAGCCTGGTCCCGTCGCCGCGCTTGATCTGCGGTTCTTCCAGATAGGAATAGCCGAAACCGCGCCCGGTACGGTAACCGGCGGCAAACCCCGCCGACCGGTAGACCTCGTCCGCCGCCGCGTTTACCTCTTCGGCGGCGACACCGGGCCGCACTTGGGCCAGGGCCGCCTGTTGGGCGGCGACGGTAGTCTCGTAGACGCGGGCCTGTTTATCGGTGACCGAGCCGATAAAAAACTCGCGGTCGAAGCCGGGCTTGTAATGCCTGAAGCTGGTGATGCCGCAAAAACACAGGTAGATGGGGTCGCCCTTGGCCAGCCGGCGCACGTTGGGGCGCCTGTGCACCATGCAGGTATGGGCGCCGGATTGCAGGATCTGCAGGTTATGAACCATGGGCGAGTGAAAGCGGTCCATGCCTTCGTCGGCGAGAAAGCCCGCCGCCTTGCGGGTGCCGGCGCCGATTACCGCCAGGGCTACTTCGTATTCGGCAACGCCCTCGGCGATCACCTCCAGCGCCCCTTCGACCATGGCCACCGCCACCTGCCCGGCCTGGCGCAGGATGGCGATCTCGTCCGTATCCTTGATCATGCGGATGGCGCCCAGCAGGGGCGTGGCGTCGGTCCGCTTCAGGCCGCCGAAATCGTCCGCTATCCAGGCGGAAACCAGCGCCGGGATGCGCCGCTGTTCCAGGCCCAGGACTCCATTGCCCAGGGCGCTCAGCAGGTCGTGAAGGGGCGCGGTCCATTCGCCGCCAACACCGTCCTCCCACGGCCGCACGTCGCCGATCCAGGCCATGGCGCGGCACATTTCCGATTCCATCAGCGGCGTGATCAGGCTGGGGCTGTCGGAACGGGGTACGAAGACCAGCGTGGGGCGGCCGAATTCCACCCCCAGGTAATTCCAGAAGCCGGCGAAGTAGGCGATGGAATCCGGGTCGGTGAGCAGCACTCCATCCAACCCGCCGTCGGCCATGCGCCTTTGCAGTTCCTCGGTACGCCTTGCGTGAATATTGGTCAAAGGCCCTTCCCCCGGCGGTTTCATTCGCCGTATATAGCGCGGAACAGGTGGCGGAGGTAGACCGCTTCCGATCCTCTTTTGCCAGAGTTCTCCATGAAAACGGATGATTTTGACTTTGAACTGCCGGCCCGCTTCATCGCCCAGCACCCGGCATCGCCCCGCGACGCCGCCCGGCTGTTGGTGGTCGGCAGGCGATTGGAAAACCTGGGCATCCTTGACTTGCCCCGATTGCTGCGGGCAGGCGACCTGCTGGTCTTTAACGACACCCGGGTGATCCCCAGCCGCCTTTTCGGTCACCGGCTGGCGGGGCGCCGGCCAAACGAAGCCGGCAAGGGTCCCAAGGTAGAGGTCACCTTGCACAAGCCCGTGGACGAGACCGCCTGGAAGGCCTTTGCCCGCCCGGCCAGGAAACTCAAGCCCGGCGACACGATCCAATTCGCCGCCGGCTTTTCGGCGCTGGTGGCGGAAAAGGGCGATGGCGGCGAGGTCACCCTTTCCTTTTCGACCGGGGGGAAAGACCTTTCAGCGGCCCTGGGGCGGCACGGCGCCATGCCCCTGCCGCCATACATTAAACGCGACAAGGACAGGGATGCGCGGGACCGGCAAGACTACCAGACCCTGTTCGCCAAAAGGGACGGCGCCGTCGCCGCACCCACCGCCGGACTGCACTTCACGCCCCGCCTGATGGAGGCCCTGGAAGCCCGTGGGGTTGGGCATGCTTTCTTGACCCTGCACGTGGGCGCCGGCTCCTTCCTGCCGGTACGGGCGGAAGACGTGGCCGGCCACCAAATGCACGCCGAATGGGGCGAGATCAGCGACCAGGCGGCGGACGCCGTCAATCGAACCAGGGCGGCCGGCGGGCGCATTGTCGCCGTAGGGACCACGGCGCTGCGACTGATGGAAACGGCGGCGGACGAGGACGGGCACCTGCATCCCTTCCGGGGCGAGACCGACATTTTCATTACCCCCGGTTATGCGTTCAGGACCGCCCGGTTGTTGCTGACCAATTTCCACCTGCCCCGGTCCACCCTGTTCATGCTGGTCTCCGCCTTCGCCGGAACGCAAACCATGAAAGGAGCCTATGCCCACGCCATGGATGCGGGGTACCGGTTCTATTCCTACGGGGATGCCTGCCTTCTGGAGAGGGGGGAGGCCGCCGACAGGTGAGCGGCGGCAAAGCTCAGTCCGGCGTCATGCCTTTTCCGCTGGACCTTCTGAAAGGCTTTCTGAAAGGCGGAGGAAAAGCCGCTCCCGTTCGTCCCGGGCGATCTGCTGGCGGAACTTGTCCAAGGCCTGGTCCAAATCCCGCACCGTTTCATCTTCGGCGGCGGCACCGGTGTTTCCCGCCGGCGAACGCGGCTCATCCGGCACCCCGTTTTTCGAAAAAAGGGCCATACGGGCACCGGCGGCCAGGAACCCGGAGCGGGTGGTCCCTTCCGCCTTGGCGGCGTCATCGATCTGGGCCAGCAGGTGTTCATCCATGGTGATGTTGACCCGCACGGCACGGCCCTTGGGCGGCGCCAAGCGCACCAGCACCGCCACCGCGTCTTCGGTCCGGGAATCCGCCCTGGATTCCGCCAACACCGATTCCAGGGTCACTGGCGCGGGTGGTTTTTTCCCCGCCCGGATCATTTCATCCACATGGACCCGGAGCACGTGTTCCGCCCGCCCCAGCGCGCCGTCCAGGGTGCCGGCCCTGGCGACGCAACCGGGAAAGCCGGGAAATTCCACACCATACCCACCATCGGCCTTTTTCAGGATGAGGGCGGGATGGTATGTCATGATGCCTCCTAACCGGCCTAACAGGATCCGCCGTGGAAATCCAAAAATATTCTCCGCCGGACCTGCTCCAGCCTTGCTTCGCGTTCCTATAATCGTGTGTATATTATGACTATATATGGCTTCAATGTCAACGTTTTATATGTATTGAATACATATAATTACTTCGGGTGGCGGGGCGGGCCGGGCCGTTGAGCCTTTTTGCTTTCAGCCTGCTATCGACCGACGGCCGGGCCAGGAGGGGCCGGCTGGAAACCGCCCACGGCGGTATCCCGACGCCGGCTTTCATGCCCGTGGGGACGGCGGCCACGGTCAAGGCGATGACCCCGGAGGCGGTGGCCGAAACCGGCGCCCGGATCATCCTCGGCAACACCTATCACCTGATGCTGCGGCCGGGGGCGGAACGCATCCAACGCCTGGGCGGCCTGCACGCCTTCATGAACTGGCCCGGCCCGATCCTCACCGATTCCGGCGGCTTCCAGGTGATGTCCTTGTCGGCGCTTCGTAAGATCACCGATGAAGGCGTCACCTTCCAGTCCCACATCGACGGCACCAGGCACACCCTGACGCCGGAACGGTGCATGGAGATCCAGCACCTGCTGGACGCCGACATCACCATGGCCTTCGACGAATGCACGCCTTTCCCGGCCACCGGGGAAGAAGCGGCGGCGTCCATGCGCCGGTCCATGGCCTGGGCGGAACGGTCCAGGGCGGCGTTCAAGGAGCGGCCCGGCTACGGCCTGTTCGGCATCGTCCAGGGCGGCGTTTACGATGCCTTGCGGGCCGAATCCGTCGATGCCCTGAAAGCCATCGGCTTTGACGGTTACGCCATCGGCGGCCTGGCGGTGGGCGAGGGGCCGGAAGAAATGCAGCGGGTTCTGGCCTTCACCGCACCCCTGCTGCCCGAAAACGCCCCCCGTTACCTGATGGGCGTCGGCAAGCCCGCCGACCTGGTGGCGGCGGTGGGCCAGGGCGTCGACATGTTCGACTGCGTGCTGCCCACCCGCTCCGGGCGCACCGGCCAGGGCTTCACCCGGCGGGGCAGCATCAACATCCGCAACGCCCGCCACGCCGGCGATGCCCGCCCCCTGGACGACAAATGCGCCTGCCCGGCGTGTTCCAAATACAGCCGCGCCTATTTGCACCACCTGGTGCGGGCCAGCGAGATCCTGGGTTCCATGCTGTTGACCTGGCACAACCTGACCTATTATCAGGACCTGATGGCGGCCATGGGCCGGGCCATCGAAGACGGCGCGTTCCAGCAGTTCGCCGGTAATTTCGCCCGGGAACAGGCGGCGGGCGACATCGAAGAGATTTAGGAAATTGCCCAGAATCAGGAAAACCCAATGGCCGAAAACGTCTACGAGAACCTGACCCACCTTGGCGGCGGCGGCGGCATTCCCGAAAGCCCGGAAGCGGCGGTTCTGGAATGCGTGCCCAATCCGCAAGCGGGCGAGGATTACATCGTCCGCTTCACGGCGCCGGAGTTCACGTCCCTGTGCCCGGTCACCGGCCAGCCCGATTTCGCCCACCTGGTTATCGACTACCTGCCGGGACCGTCGCTGGTGGAAAGCAAGTCCCTGAAGCTTTACCTGGCGTCGTTCCGCGATCACGGCGCTTTTCACGAGGACTGCACCGTTTCCATCGCCAAGAAAATAGTCACCGCCGCCGCGCCCAAGTGGTTGCGCATCGGCGGCTATTGGTATCCCCGAGGCGGTATTCCCATTGATGTATTCTATCAAACGGGCAAGCCGCCGGAGGGGTTGTGGATTCCCGACCAGGGCGTGGCGCCCTACCGGGGCCGTGGATAAAATACGGGCGAAGAACAGGGTCTAGCCATGCCCGACGGGATTCAATGCGAGAACTGCGGCCGGGAAGTTCCCGCCGGCGCCGAGTGCCCCGGATGCGGGACCAAGGCGCCGGAGACTTCCGGAGTGCTATCCAGGAAGGGTCCGGCGCGCACCGTCTGGATCGTCCTGGAGATTCTCTTCGTCATCACCATGATCTGGGCGGTGATCGACAAATTTACCTGACCGCGCCCTATCGGGCGAAGCTAACCCGCCGCCTGTTCCCGCCGGCGGATCAGCCACCAGACCAGGAACGCGCCCATCAGCTTGGATGCGGTCATGGCGGCGACGCCCATGGGCGACAGCAGGCCGATGCCGCCCAGGAACACGGCGCTGTCCACCGGCGCGCCCAGCAGGCTGGAATACAGCACCCTTTGGGACAGGGGCCGGCGGGTAAAGGTGTAAACGGCCCAATCGGCGAGTTCGCTGATCAGGAAGGCGGCGGCCGAGGCGGCGGCGACGAAGGGATCGGCCATGAAATAGCTGAGCGCCACGCCGGCCAGCATGGCCAGCAACACCTTGTGGCCGATTTCCCGCTGAGCGAAATCGCGGACGACGAAGACGAAGCCCACCAACAACGCCACCGGCGGCCACGCCGTGCCGCCGGGCAGGGTGACCAGGGGCACCACCGTAAAGGCGATGTTCACGGCGACGATAAGGGCGATGTAGAGGGCGGTAAACTTGAACGGCATGGCTTCCTATATCTCTTTTTCAATCCTTTTTCGATCCCTGGCTGACCCTTCTTCCAACCCCTGGCGGATCCTCGGCGAAAAAAAGTTCCTCGCCCCATTCCGGCCGGGTGGATAGCATACCCCCACCCCTGATGGCGAGGATATGGTGCGAAAGGCCAAGGAAACAATCCGCGGCAAGGCCCTGGAACTGGGCTTCCAGGCGGTGGGGTTCGCCGCCGCCGCCGCCGAAGAGCGCCACAAGGCCGGACTGAGGGAATTCCTCGGCCTGGGCCTCGAGGGCGACATGGCCTGGCTGGCCCGCGACGCCGGCCGCCGGGCCGATCCCAAGGTCTTGTGGCCGGCGGCGAAAACCGTCATCGCCCTGGCCGTCAACTACGCCCCGCCCGGCGACCCCCTGGAGCTGTTGTCCCGGCCCCGGCGGGGTTCGATCAGCGTTTATGCCCGCAGCGGCGATTACCACGGCACGGTCAAGAAGCGGCTGAAGGCGCTGGCCGGCTGGCTGGTCCGCACCCTGGGCGGCGAGGTCAAGGTGTTCACCGACACCGCGCCGGTGATGGAAAAGCCCATCGCCCAGCGGGCCGGCATCGGCTGGCAGGGCAAGCACACCAACCTGGTTTCGCGGAAGCTGGGGTCGTGGTTTTTCCTCGGCGAGGTGTTCACCACCCTGGCCCTGCCGCCGGACGAGGCGGAAGCCGATCATTGCGGTACCTGCGACGCCTGCATGCGGGCCTGCCCCACGGTTGCCCTGCCGCAAGCCTACCGCATCGATCCCCGGCGCTGCATTTCCTACCTGACCATCGAACACAAGGGCGCCATCGCGCCCGATTTGATGGCGCGAATGGGCAACCGCATCTACGGCTGCGACGATTGCCTGGCCGCCTGCCCGTGGAACAAGTTCGCGGAACCGGCGGGGGACGCCCGCTTCCTGCCCCGCATGGAACTGACCAGCCCGGCGCTGGCCGACCTTTGCCGCCTGGACGACACCGCCTTTCGCAAGGTCTTCGCCGGTTCGGCGATCAAGCGCACGGGCCGGGACCGATTCGTGCGCAACGTGCTGGTCGCCCTTGGCAACAGCGGCGACGAAACTCTGCGCGCTGCCGCCACCGAAAGGCTGGACGACGAATCGCCCCTGGTACGCGACGCGGCGGCCTGGGCGGTGGCCCGATTGGGCCAGGCGGCCCCATCAGAACGGAAGCCGGAAAAATCATGAGCGCCAAACCGCCGCAAATCCCATCCCAGAATAAGGCGCCATCCCGGTACGGACGCATCTACGCCCTGGTGCGCCGGATCCCGGCCGGCCGGGTAGCCACCTATGGCCAGATCGCCCGCCTGGCCGGCTGCGGCGCCCGTATGGCCGGTTACGCCATGGCCGCCGTGCCGAAAGGAAGCGGAATACCCTGGCAGCGGGTGATCAACGCCCAGGGCCGCATCAGCCCACGCAAGGGCGGTGGCGGCGAGACCCGGCAATTGAAATTACTGCGGGCGGAAGGGATCGCCTTCGACGCCACCGGCCGGGTCGACCTGAAGGCCGTCGGCTGGACCGGCCCGGGGTGGGAGTGGCTGGAAGCCCACGGCTACGACCCGGCCGGGGATTGAGATCGGCGAAAGCCCCCGGAACATCCGGGTTGGGTCGCCGCCCTTACCGCCCGTGCATCTCCCTCGCCTTTTTGACCGCCGGGCGGGCGGCGGTCTTTTCCGCCACCCGGGCGACGTTGGGGCAGCGGGCGAACAGGTCGTCCGTGGGGATGAACCAGTGGGCCAGCATGAGCATGTAGATATCCACGGCGCTGAAATCTTCCCCGGCCATCCAGTCGCGGCCCTTCAACGCGTCATCGACGATCTTCCAATGGGCCAGCAGGTCGACCACCGCTTTCGCCTTCACCTTTTCCGCGTCGCCGGCGTCGGTGGAAAAACGATGGGGCCAGTAATAGCGTTTGCAGGCCGGTTGGATGGTGCCGGCCAGAAACAGCAGCCATTGGTAATAGGGCGCCCGCTGCGCGCCGTCCGGCGAAGGCGCCAGGCCGGCTTCGGGATAGCGTTCGGCCAGGTAAAGGACCATGGCCGCCGTCTCGAACATCACCCGCCCATCGTCCAGTTCCAGCGCCGGCACCAAACCATTGGGATTGATTTTCAGGTAATCGGCGCTTTTGTGTTCGCCCGCCGCGACATTGATTTTTTCCGTCCTGTATTCCGCTCCTGTTTCGTTGAGCGCGGCCATGGCCGCTTCCGAAGCGGCGCGGGGGGACCAATAAAGCGTCATCATGGCTGCGTTCCTTTCGTCTTGAATGTTCGCCGCGCGATTTATCCGCCGGCGCTGGCCCGCAACCGCCTGAGGCTGAGGTAGTCCAGTTTCGCCGGATAGTTTTTCCCCTTGTCCGTGACAACCCTGACTTCCCGATCCATGTAGGTCTTGGTCAGGTGCAGGATGCCCAGCTTCTGATGGGGCAGGGCCGGTTCGGTGAAGGTCAGGGTTTGCGTGTCCAGCCGGGGCAGCGCGTGGCAACAAAGCCAGTTGCACCAACTGGGCAGGGGGTGAAATTGGATCTTTTCCTTGTAAACGGCCACGTTGAACGCCGCCTGATCGGAAACGTGCTTTTTCGCCTTTTCAAAGGTAATGGCCAGGTGCCGGCGCCAGGCCCCCCACAGAAGGGAATCGTGGCGCATGGCAAAGACACCGGAGTTGAGCACCGGCCGGTAAAGCAGGTCCCTGGCCACGGGTTGGCCGAAGGAATCGGCCACCCAGTCGAAATTGGTGCGATAGTGATAATCGGATTTGTCATAAAGGAAACTGTAACTGCGGTCGATTTCCGGCACCAAGGCGGTACGGTTGGCCCGCGCCGTCCGGGCCAGAAGGCCCAACGCGCCCAGGTCCTGCACCCAGGTATCGGCGTCCAGCCAGATGTAAACGCCATAGCCGGGAAAGTAGTCCCTGAGAAAAGGCTTCATCGCCCGCGACAGAAGATGAGCCCGTGACAGGTCCGTCCGGTTAATTTTCAGCAAGGGTTCGGCGCCGGTGAGGACGTGGCAATGATCGGACAGCTCCTCGATACTGGCTCCGCCGAGCCCCAGGTCGATGACCCTTATTTCCGCCCGGTCCTTTGGGGAGTGTCCCGCCTCCAGGTCGCGGATGGAATGGATCAGCCCCTTGAGGACGTGGAAATATTCCTCGTCCGCCGCGGTGACGACGACCATTTTTCTATTCAAACCTTTGGCCACTACCTGTTTTCCAGAACCTTCGGGCTGCTTTCGCCGAGCCGCTGCAAAGTGATTTCCACCAAGTGCCCGCGCGCCGCTTCGTGACCGGGCGCGCCGGGATCAAGAACACCCGCCCGCATGTCACCGATGAGCCGGCGGTAAAGGCGGCGGAGTTGGGCGGCGATATCTTCGGGCGTCGCCACGGCCACGGATTCCCGGCCAAGGGCGGCCAGGGATTCCAGTTCCAGCCGTTCGGGCTCGCCGCCGGCACTGACCTGCCGGGCGGAGATGGCCTTGGCGTTGGCGACCATCAGGTTGACGTACCGCCGGGTTTCTTCGCGTTCGCCGAACACATCCCGGCCCAGGGTCTTGTCGGCGAGGCGGGAAAGCCGGGCGCCTTCGGGGTGGACGCGCATGTCAAATTTCCCTTTCCGTCATGTTCAGGATCTCCAGTTCCAGCGCCGGCACGACGTGGGCGGTGAGCGCCAGTTCCAGGGACTCCTCGCCGCCGGTGAGGAAACGGTCCGCCTGTTGAAGGGCGATCACCGCCCAGCGCGCGTGGGCCATGACCTCCCAATAGAACACCCGCTGGCGGTCTATGGCGCGGCCCGATTGTTTTTCGTAGGCGGCGTAGAAATCTTCGCGCCGGCCCATGCCGCCGGCTTGCCGGTCGTCGGCGCCGAAACGCCAGCATTTGGCGCAATACCAGCCCAGGTCCTCCATCGGGTCGCCGAGGCCGGCGAATTCCCAATCCAGGATGCCCGTAAGCTCCCCGCCCGCCACCATGGTGTTGCCGGTGCGAAGGTCGTGGTGGCACAGCACTATCTCCGTTCGCTTGGCGGTCTTTTCGGACGCTGGTCCGGGCGCGTTCCGTTCCAGCCAGCGCAAGCCCCACTCGATCACCGGCTGGGGCGGGTCCATTTCATCGAGGAAGCGGCGAAGGCGGTTGACCCAATAAAGGGCCGGCGATGGTTGGGGTGATTCGAGAAAATCCAGCCCGGCGGGATCGATGGCGTGGATCAGCGCCATCTCCTTGCCGATCCGCTCGACCAGGGCCTTGCCGGCGATGGTTTCATCCCGCACCAGCTTGTGGCCGGCCGCCGTGCCGGCGACCCGGCCCATGATGAAAAAATCAAGATTCCCCTCCCCACCGCCCCGCCACAGGGGTTGGGGCACGGTGACGCCGGCGGCGTGGGCCGCCTTCAGCACCTGGAATTCCCGCGCCCGGCTGAGGCTGGCCGCCAGGCGGGTGGGGGCATCGGTACGCAGCACGGCTTTAAGGGAACCGGCGAAGGGACCACCGGCGATCTCCACATCCAAAAGGAAGTTTTGCTGAATAGCGCCGCCGCTTAAAGGTTCGAGCCGGGCGACGGCGGCGCGGTCCGCCCCGGCGGCGCGGACAATGAAGGCTTCCAGAAAGGATCGGTCCATGGTCATCGGTTCAGCGGCGCCAAAGACCCGGGTTCACCAGGACCAGAAATCCTGGCCCCGGTCGAGCAGGCCCCGGGCCAGCACCATCTTGTGGACCTCGGAGGCGCCGTCCACCAGCCTGGCCTGGCGGGCGTAGCGGTACATCCATTCCAACAGCATGTCCTTTGAATAGCCCTTGGCGCCGCACAACTGGATGGCCGTATCGACGGCGTGGTGCAGGGCGGCGGCCACCTGGATCTTGGCCAGGGAAACCTCCTGGCGGGCGAAGTCTCCCTGGTCCAGCTTCCACGCCGCGTGCATGACTAGCAGGCGTCCGGTCTGGATGTTGGCCGCCGCCTCGCCCATCAGCCATTGCACCCCTTCATGGCCGGCCAGCTTGACGCCGAAACTTTCCCGTTCCTTGACATATTCCGAAGCGATTTCCAGGGCCCGTTTGGCCATGCCCAGCCAGCGCATGCAATGGGTCAGCCGGGCGGCGCCCAGGCGTATTTGCGTCACCTTCAAGCCGTCGCCGACGCCCAGCAGCCTTTGGCTGTCGGGGATTTCAAGGCCATCGAACGCCAACTCGCAATGGCCGCCGTGCTCTTCCGGCCCCATGATGGGGATGCGCCGCACGATATGCCAGCCGGGATCATCGGCGTGATACAGGAAGGCGGTGAGGCCCTTGCGCGCATCGCCGGAGGTGCGGGCGATCAGGATAAAGTGCTTCGCCCCCTCGGCGCCGGTGATGAACCACTTGCGGCCGTTGACGACCCAGGCGCCGCCTTTTTTCTCCGCCGTGGTCAACATGGCCGAGGGATCGGAACCGGCGCCGGGCATGGGTTCGGTCATGACGAAGGCGGAACGAACCTTGCCGTCGGCGATGGGCTGCAGCCATCGGTCCTTCATGCCTTCGGGCAACACACGCTCCAGCAGCATCATGTTGCCGTCGTCGGGCGCGGCGGAATTGAACACCAGCGGGCCGAAAGGCGAGCGCCCCATTTCCTCGTAACACGCCGCCATGGCGGTGACCGAAAGGCCGCCGCCGCCCCGCGCCTGGGGCAACTGCAAGGCCCACAGGCCTTCGCCCTTGGCCTTGGCGCGAAGGGAGGCGAGGGCTTTTTCGGAAATCATTTCGTGGGCGTCGAAACTGGCCGGGTCGGATTCCACCGGCAAAACATGGTCGGAGACGAAGGCGCGGATGCGCCGGCGCAGGTCTTCGGTTTCGGGCGTCAGGGCGAAGTCCATGGATTGAGCGTCCTTTTACAACGAGCCGACCAAGTGGCCACCGTCTACGGGGATGACCGTGCCGGTCATGTGGCATGAGGCTTCCGAGGCCAGCAACAAGAGCGGCCCGTCCAGGTCCCGGGGCGAGCCGAAACGCCGCTGGGGGATTCGTTTGACCGTTTCCCGGCCGTGGGCGCTTTGCAGGAAATCCCGGTTGAGGTCGGTTTCGATGTAGCCCGGCGCCAGGGCGTTGACCCGGATGCCGTAACGGGCCCATTCCAGGGCCAGGACCCGGGTCATCTGAATGACGCCGGCCTTGGACACCGCATAAGGGGCTACACCTTTTTCCACGCCCACCCCGGCGATGGAGGCGATGTTGATGATTGAGCCCGGCACCTGGGCTTCGATCATCCGCCGGGCGGCTTCCCGGGCGCACAGCCAGGCGCCTTTCAGGTTGGTGTCCATGACTGTGTCCCAGTCTTCTTCCGTCTGGTCCAGGGCCAGGCCGGAAGTCACCATGCCGGCGTTGTTGACTAGGATGGTCATGGCGCCCAGGGCCGTTTCCGCCGCCTCGAACCCCTGGGCGACGCTTTCGGCGGCGGTGACGTCCATGAGCACGGCCATCACCTTGCCGCCCACCGCCTTGCTTCCCTTGTCTACCGGGGCGGTGCCGATCTCGGCCTCGATTTCGTCGACCACGTGGGCCAGCCGGTCCTTGCGCCGGGCGCAAAGCACCACGTCGGCGCCGGCGGCGGCCAGCACATGGGCGAAATGGCGGCCCAGGCCCGATGACGCGCCGGTAATCAGCGCCGCCTCGCCGTCGAGGGAGAACATGCCGTTTTCCTTGACTTCCATGGCCTAAATCTCCGCCGCCCGCCGGCGCAGGACGTATTTCTGGATCTTGCCGGTCGAGGTCTTGGGCAGGGGCCCGAAAACCACCGTATGGGGACACTTATAATGAGCCATGTTGTCCCGGCACCACGTAATTATTCCGTCGGCCCCGACGCTGTCGGCGCCGTCTTTCAAGGCGACGAAGGCGCAAGGGGATTCGCCCCATTTATCGTCCGGCCTGGCGACCACCGCGGCTTCCAGCACGCCGGGGTGGCGGTAGAGCACTTCTTCTATTTCCAGGCTGGAGATATTTTCGCCGCCGGAAAGGATGATGTCCTTGGAACGGTCCTTGACCTCCATATAGCCGTCCGGGTGCACGACGCCAAGGTCGCCGGTGCGGAACCAGCCGCCCCTGAAGGCGGCCTCGGTGGCCGCCGGGTCTTTTAGGTAGCCCTTCATCACCGTGCTGCCGCGCAGCATGACCTCGCCCATGGTTTCGCCGTCGGCGGGCACCGGAACGAGGGTTCGCGGATCGGCGACCCGCTGCTTGCCGAGCGTAACGAAGCCCACTCCCTGGCGGGCCAGCTTGGCGGTGCGCTCGGCCGGGGGCAGGCCGTCCCATTCGTCCTGCCAGGCGCAAAAGGTCGACGGCCCGTAGGTCTCGGTCAGGCCATAGGCGTGGGTGACGTCAAAGCCGGCCTTTTCCATGGCCTCGATGACCGCGCCGGGGGGCGCCGCGCCGCCGGTGTTGACCCGAACCGTTTGCGGGAAGGCGACCTTCACTTCGCCGGGGGCGTGAACCAGCATGTTGAGGACGATGGGCGCGCCGCACAGGTGGGTGACGCCCAGGTCGCGGATCATCGGAAAGATCAGCGCCGGGTCGACGGTGCGCAGGCAAACGTGGGTGCCGCCGGCCGCCGTCACCGCCCAGGTGTAGGTCCAGCCGTTGCAGTGGAACATGGGCAGGGTCCACAGGTAGACGGACCCCGGACCGAGGCCGAACATGATGACGTTGCCCAGCGCGTTCAGATAGGCTCCCCGGTGGTGATAGACCACCCCCTTGGGCTTGCCGGTGGTGCCCGACGTGTGGTTCAGCGCCAGGGCCCGCCATTCGTCCGCCGGCGGTCGCCATTCGAAATCGGGCCGGCCCTGGGAAAGGAATTCCTCGTAATCCAGGTCGCCAACCGCCCGGCCCGGCATCTCGCCCGCCGCCTTGGCGGTTCGGGGCGCCAGCGCATCGTCGATACGGATCACCAGGGGACGGACGCGGGCTTTCGCCAGGGCCAGGGCCATGACCGCCGAAAATTCCCGGTCCACCAGCACCACCCGGGCCTCGCCGTGATCGAGGATGAAGGCAATGGCGGCGGCGTCCAGGCGGATGTTGATGGTGTTGAGCACGCAACCGGCCATGGGGACGCCGTAGTGGGCTTCCAGCATGGCCGGCGTGTTGGGGGACAGGATGGCGACCGTATCCCCCTTGTCCAGGTCGCGGCCCAGCCCGCGCGCCGCCAGGGCGCCGGCTAGCCGCCGGCAGCGGGCATAAAAGGCGGCATAGGAAACACGCGCCTGGCCATGGATGACCGCCGTCTTGTCCGGATACACCGCCGCCGAACGGCGGAGAAAATCCAATGGGGTCAGCGGCTGGTAATTGGCCGGCCGCTTTTCCAGGTGGCTGGCGAACGGGGAAACCCCGTCGCCGGTGCCAGTGCTGGTAACGTTCACGGTTTTTTTGGCCTCCCTTCCCCATTGTAGTCCCGATGGCAATTTAGGGGAAATCCCTCGAAATCCCTGGGAATCGGCCTCCGGTCCGCCAACATGACAAAAACAACGAAATGTGATGCCGGTGATTGCGCCTTTCCACCCTCAAGCGCATATAATAGTACGACAAGAAGGGAAAAATCCCCATGATTGAGGGCAGCACAGGAGAATCGGACGTGTACGCCAGCACTACCCAACAGATTACCGTAACCGTTAAAACCTATTACCTGGACGAGCAGTCGGAACCCGACGAAGGCCATTATGTGTGGGCCTACAAGGTGCGCATTCAGAATAACGGCGGCGAGACCGTACAGCTGCTGGCCCGCAATTGGCGCATCATCGATTCCCTGGGCCACATCCAGGAGGTGCAGGGCGAGGGCGTGGTCGGCGAACAGCCGGTGTTGGAGCCGGGGGACTTTTTTGAATACACCAGCGGCACTCCCCTGGGCACGCCATCGGGCTTCATGGCCGGCACCTATCAGATGAAGGCCGGCGACGGTAAGGAATTCGATGTCGTCATCCCGGCTTTTTCCCTGGACTGCCCTGACGAGCCACGCCTGGTTCACTAGCAAGGCGAATCATTGAAGGCCGGGACTTGAATACCGGCCGCCACCCCTTACGTGGCTGATAGTGAAAACAAGCGAAGGATTCGGCACCGTGACCCAGCGTAAACCGTTCAGCCTGGTCGGCGGCGAAAAGCAAAACCGGCCGTCGCGGCGAGAAGCGGAAAAGGCCGTGCACACCCTGATCCGGTGGGCCGGCGACGACCCGGACCGGGAAGGGCTGAAGGAAACGCCCAAGCGGGTGGCCAGGTCATTCGAGGAATTTTTCGCCGGCTATGACGCCGATCCGGTGGAGCTGCTGAAACGCACCTTCGAGGAAACCGACGGTTATGACGAAATGGTGCTGTTGCGCGGCATCCGGTTCGAGTCCCATTGCGAACATCACATGGCGCCGATCATCGGCAAGGCCCACGTCGCCTATCTTCCCCACCGCCGGGTGGTCGGCATCAGCAAGCTGGCCAGGCTGGTGGAAGTCTATGCCAAGCGGTTGCAGATCCAGGAGAAGATGACCGCCCAGATCGCCAACACCATCAACGATATTTTACAGCCCCTGGGGGTCGCCGTGGTCATCGAGGCGGCGCACCAGTGCATGACCACCCGCGGCATCCACAAGGCCGGCGTGGTCATGGTCACGTCGCGCATGCTGGGCGGTTTCCGCGATGATCCGTCCCCCCGGCGCGAGTTCCTGGCCATGATCGGCAATCCCTTGGGCGGCGACGCCAACATGGCCTGAACGCCGGACCTGAACACCGGACCTGAAACAGACCCGGGCGGGCATGGCGCGAAGGGCGGATTTCGGTCCCTTTTCGCTCTTCCCCCGCGCTTTCGCCCCTATTTTGACCCCCAATCTCGCTGCTGTCCTTGCCGCCGCC
>JAJRSS010000020.1 GCA_024278615.1 Alphaproteobacteria bacterium | reverse complement strand
CGTGGTGCGCCGGGCCCTGGCTGACTTCAAGGGGGTAAAACGGCGCTTCACCAAAACCGGCGAGGTGGACGGGATTACCATCATCGATGACTACGGCCATCACCCGGTGGAAATCGCCGCCGTGCTCAAGGCGGCCCGCGCCGGCACCGAAGGACAGGTGATCGCCGTCGTCCAGCCTCACCGCTATAGCCGCCTGCGCGACCTGTTCGAGGATTTCTGCACCTGTTTCAACGATGCCGACGCGGTGGTGGTGGCGGATATCTATCCGGCCGGCGAAGAACCCATAGAAGGCGTCAATCAGGAAGCCTTCGTCGAGGGGCTTCGGCTGCACGGCCACCGCAAGGTGATTCCCCTTCCCTCGGCCAACGGTCTGGCGGAAGTGATCAACGGCCTGGCCAAACCCGGCGACATGGTGATCTGCCTGGGCGCCGGCAGCATCACCGCCTGGGCTGGCGCCCTGCCGGGTCAGTTGAAAAGCCTGCGCTTCGGCGACGCGGAGGCCGGATGATGATGGCGGCGGAAATGCGTAGTCCCACCCTGTTGGAAAGGCTGCCCGCCGTGCGCGGCAGGTACACGGAAAACGCCGCCCTGGACCGGATAACCTGGTTCAAGGTCGGCGGCCCGGCGGAAGTCATGTTCCGTCCCGCCGACGAGGAAGACCTGATCCAGTTCATGACGGAAAAGCCGGCCGATGTTCCGCTCACCGTCATCGGCGTCGGTTCCAATTCGCTGATCCGGGACGGCGGCATTCCCGGCGTGGTGGTGCGCCTGGGCCGCGGGCTGGCCGGCATTACCGTGGACGGAACGGAAATTACCGCCGGGGCATCGGCCCTGGATGTCAACGTCGCCATCACCGCCCGCGCCGCCGGCCTCGCCGGGCTGGAATTTCTTTCCGGCATCCCCGGCACGCTCGGCGGCGCCCTGCGCATGAACGCCGGCGCCTTTGATGCCGAGATGAAGGACGTAACCCTGTCCGCCCGTGCCCTCGACGACTCGGGCCGGGTCCATGACCTGAGCCCGGCCGAGCTTGGTTTCAGCTATCGCCATTGCGATGTTGCCGAAGACTGGATCTTCCTTTCGGCCCGCCTTGGGGGCACACCGGGCGACACCGCCGAAATCGCCCGGCGCATGGCCCGCATCCGGGCCCAGCGGGAAACCAGCCAGCCGGTGCGCACCGCCACTGGCGGCAGCACCTTCGCCAACCCCCCCGGCCGCAAGGCATGGCGGCTTATCGACCAAGCCGGCTGCCGCGGCCTGAACCGGGGCGGCGCCATGGTCTCGGAGAAACACTGCAACTTCCTCATCAATACCGGCAACGCCACCGCCGCCGACCTTGAAGGCCTGGGCGAAGAAGTGCGCCGCCGGGTGTTCGAACATTCCGGCGTCGCCCTGGAATGGGAAATCCGCCGCCTGGGCGTCTCCGTTGGCGGTCCTCTTAGAGATTCCGGGAGGACAAGCTCATGAGCGGGCGCAAGCGCAAGAATATGACCGTGCTGATGGGGGGCTGGTCCGCCGAACGGGAAGTTTCCCTGGTCACCGGGGCCGCCGTTTCCAAGGCATTGAACGAGGCCGGCTACAGCGTCACCTCGATCGATGTGCAGCGCGACATGGGCGCCTTGCTGACCCGGCTCTATCCGCGCCCGGACGCGGTGTTCAACGCGCTGCATGGCCGGTACGGCGAGGACGGCTGCGTCCAGGGGCTGATGGACATCCTGGAAATTCCCTACACCCATTCGGGCCTGCTGGCCTCGGCCCTGGCCATGGACAAGCCCGTCGCCAAGCGCCTGTTCGCCGCCGCCGGCATTCCCGTCGCCGACGAAATCATCGCCCGTTGGGAAGACGTCGCGGCCGGCGACGTCATGCCCCGGCCTTATGTGGTCAAGCCCATCAACGAGGGCTCGAGCGTCGGCGTGCACATCGTCCGCGAAGGGGACAACAAGCCCCTCTTTTCCAATACCGGCTGGCCCTACGGCGGCAGGGTGATGGTGGAAAAATTTATCCCCGGCAAGGAACTGACGGTAACGGTCATGGGCGGCCGGGCGCTGGCGGTGACCGAGATCAACAGCGAACACAGCTTCTACGATTACCAGGCCAAGTACGAGGCCGGCGGATCGGCCCACCTCATCCCGGCGCAAATCGATCAAGACGTGTACGAGGAATCCATGCGGCTCTCGGTGTTGGCCCACGAGGCGCTGGGTTGCCGGGGCGTTTCCCGGGCCGACCTGCGGTTCGACGGCGACACCCTTTACATGCTGGAAGTGAATACCCAGCCGGGCATGACTCCTACGTCCCTGGTTCCCGAACAGGCGGCCCATGTGGGGATCTCCTTCCAGGACCTGGTTTCCTGGATGGTGGAGAACGCGGAGTGCGATTCATGAAAAAGAAGAAACTGAAAGTTCCAAGGCGGGGCAAGCCGCGCCGCCGGGTAACTCCGGTCTGGCGGCGGCGGACCGTCGTCCTGGGCGCCCTGGCCCTGTTCACCCTATCCGCCGCCGGGGGCGGGTGGTGGCTGTGGCGGGATGGCTGGGTGGACCGCATGGCGGAAAAGGCCGGGCAGGCGGCCCTGGCCTCTTCGGTCCGGCTTGGTTTCCGGGTCGACGAGGTGCTGGTGGTCGGCCGTCAGGAAACTTCGGCCAAGGACCTGCTGGACGCCATGCCCTTCACCCGGGGGGCGGCGATTCTGGCCCTCGACCTTGGCGAAGCGAAGCGGCGAATCGAAGCCCTGCCCTGGGTCCGCCGGGCGACGGTGGAACGCATGCTGCCGAGTACGGTGCTCATCAATGTGGAAGAGCGCCGGCCCCTGGCGCTGTGGCAGCGCGGCGGCAAGTTCGTCCTCATCGACAACGAAGGGGAAGTGATCGGCCACACCCGCCCCAGGCGTTATGCCGACCTGCTGGTGGTGGTGGGCGAGGACGCGCCCCTGCACGCCGCCAAGTTCCTCGACATTCTCGCTACCCAGCCGCAGCTCCTGGCCCTGGTCAAGGCGGCGGTGCGCGTCGGCGGACGGCGCTGGAACGTTCAGCTTGAAGGGGGGGTTGACGTGCGCCTGCCCGAAGAAGACCCCCTTTCCGCCTGGGCCCGGCTGGCCGAGTACGACCGCACCCACAAGCTGCTGGCCCGCGACGTGAAAATGCTCGACCTGCGCCTGCCCGACCGGCTGACGGTGCGCCGGGCCAAGCCGGGCGCCGCCGCCGCCGCCGGGGGTCGGGAAACCTGATCAAGACCCGACCAGGAACCGGGAAGATCGACACCGACGCCGCTGAAAAAAAAATGAAACGGAAAACAACCGCAATGACCAACAACATGAACCAGCCCAAACCGCGAAACGGCCTGATCGCGGCCCTTGACGTGGGCACCACCAAGATCGCCTGTTTCATCGCCCGACATGACGAAGAGAAGGGACTGAAGGTCATCGGCATCGGGCATCAGGTGTCGCGCGGATTGCGTACCGGCGTGATCGTCAACATGGACGACACGGAAGCCGCCATTCGCTCCACGGTGGCGGCGGCGGAAGAGATGGCGGGGGAAAACATCAGCCATGTGATCGTCAACCTGTCCTGCGGCGCGCCCCAGTCCAAGCTGATTGCCTATGAAGTTTCCATCGCTGGCCACATGATCGGCGATGCCGATCTTCGGCGCATTGTCGATCCAAAGGCCGCCATCCAGGACCAGGCCCCCGACCGGGAGCTGATCCACGCCATTCCGGTTGGTTACAGCATCGACGGCAACCGGGGAGTCAGCGACCCGCGTGGCATGTACGGCGAGCGGCTGGGGGTCAATATGCACACCATCACCGCCGCCGCCGGCGCGGTGCGCAATTACACCACCTGTATTTCCCGCTGCCACCTGGAAATGGACGCCAAGGTGGTATCGCCTTACGCCTCGGCCCTGGCCTGCCTGGTGGATGACGAAACTTCCCTCGGCGTGACCCTGATCGACATGGGCGGCGGAACCACCTCGATCGCCGTCTTTTTCGACGGCGAACTGGTCCACACCGACGCCATTCCGGTGGGCGGCCAGCATGTCACCAGCGATATCGCCCGCGGGCTGTCAACGCCGCTGGCCCACGCCGAACGCATGAAAACCCTTTATGGAAACGCCATGCCTTCACAGTCGGACGACCGGGAAATCATCAAGGTTCCGCTGATTGGCGAGGAAGGGGAGGAAGACGCCAATCAGGTTCCCCGCTCCATGCTGGTCAGCATTATTCGTCCCCGGCTGGAGGAGACCTTTGAAATGGTACGCGCCCGCCTGGAAGCCGCCGGGTTCGACAAGGTGGCCGGCCGGCGGGCGGTGCTGACCGGCGGCGCCAGCCAGATTTCCGGCGTCCGCGAACTGGCGGGCAAGATTTTGGACAAGCAGGTGCGGATCGGCCGCCCCCGCCCCGTGGCGGGGCTGGCGGAAGCGGTGGCCGGGCCTGCCTTTGGTACTTGCGTGGGGCTTTTGCACTACGCCGTCAACAATCCGGTGGAAGCGGCCAAGAGCGCCTACCACCCAATGGGAGAGCCCTCGAGCCGTCTCGGCCGGCTGGGTCAATGGTTCCGTGAAAATTTCTAAGCCAGGGAACCATCGCCCGGACGCGCCGTCCGAAACCGTTTCGAGGGGATCGGGCAACTACTCCAAAGACAGGGAAACATCGACAATGACTAGAACTCGGAGGACGATATGACCATCAATCTCAGCGTACCAAGAAATAATGATACGCCGGACCTAAAGCCCAGGATCACCGTTATCGGGGTGGGCGGCGCCGGCGGCAATGCCGTCAACAACATGATCGAATCCCACCTGGAAGGGGTGGAATTCGTGGTCGCCAACACCGACGCGCAGGCGTTGGCCCAATCGCGCACGGATCGCCGTATCCAGTTGGGCACCAACGTCACCCAGGGGCTGGGTGCCGGCTCGCGCCCCGAAATCGGCCGCGCCGCGGCCGACGAATCCATCGAAGAGGTCATGGACCAGCTTCGCGGCATCAACATGGTCTTCATTGCCGCCGGCATGGGCGGGGGAACGGGTACCGGCGGCGCGCCGGTGATCGCCCGCGCCGCCCGCGAACAGGGAATCCTGACCGTCGGCGTGGTCACCAAGCCCTTCCATTTCGAAGGCAACCACCGCATGACCGTCGCCGAGGCGGGCATCGAGGAGTTGGGACAGTTCGTCGATACCCTTTTGATCATCCCCAACCAGAACCTGTTCCGTGTCGCCAACGAAAAGACCACCTTCGCCGACGCCTTCAGCATGGCCGACGAGGTGCTTCATTCCGGTGTGCGGGGGGTCACCGACCTGATGGTAATGCCCGGACTGATTAACCTGGATTTCGCCGACATCCGCACGGTGATGAGCGAAATGGGCAAGGCCATGATGGGCACCGGCGAAGCCGAAGGCGAACGCCGCGCCCTGGATGCGGCGGAAGCGGCCATCGCCAATCCGCTGCTGGACGATTCCTCCATGAAGGGAGCAAGGGGCGTGCTGATCAACGTGGTCGGCGGTTCCGACATGACCCTGTTCGAAGTGGACGAAGCGGCCAACCGGATCAGGGCGGAAGTGGATGCCGACGCTTACATCAATTTTGGCGCCATCTTCGATCCGGACATGGACGGAAAGATGCGGGTATCGGTGGTCGCCACGGGCATTGATTCGGATGCCGGCCAGATGCCCAGGCCGACCATGCTCGATATGGACCGGCCGGCTTACGCGCCCCAACCGGCGCCCGAGTCGGCGCTCGAGCCGGAACCGCTCTCGGCGACGGTGGTCGCCATGCATCCGGCGCCGGCATCGCGGGATAGCGCCGTACCCCGGCCCCAGGCGGCGGAAACGGCGGCGAACGGGACGGTGGTCGAGGCGGAAGCGGCGGCGACATCCGAACCGGAGCCCGTGCAAGCTGAAGCCGGGACAAGGGCGCGGAAGGTTGAGCCGGTGTTGAGAGCCGGCAAGGCCGAACCCGAAATGCCGGCGCCGGCGGCGAAAGTGGATGCGGATCCGTTCATTCCACCGGCCCCCATGGGACGTCTGTTCGGCGGGATCTCAGCCAAGGTGCCGGATCCGTTTGCCGCCGCCGCCATGTCCAATGGCGCCGCCCGGCCCGATGCGGAATCTCCCGCTCCCCAGGTCAAGGCTCCCAGCCTGTTCGAACGGGTCACCGGCACCGGCCGGGCGGCCAAGCCCGCTCCGCGGGCCATGCAACCGGGCCTGGCCCCGGCCCAGCCGGCTCTGGGCTCCCTGGAATCGTCGGGCGGGGCCGCCGGCCCCCAGCCCGAGGAGGACCTGTTGGATATCCCGGCGTTTCTGCGGCGCCAAGCTAACTAAACGATGGTTAGCTAAGCCATGGCCAACCGATTCGGCCTGCGAACCTACCTCTGAGGTCCCGGCCCCTCTGCCCGGGGGGTCCCATCGGGATCAAATTCAGGGTCAATTATCGTCCTCGCCGAGCCGCCGTCCGGCCCCATTTCCGGGGGCCGGCGGCGGGATCGGACCTTCGGCTGTAAGGCTTTGAGGAAACGTAACAAATCGTAACAAACGTTGATTTGAGCCGGCTTAAGGTAGTTGATACAAAACTGCAGAGGTCGTTGATTCTATTACCGCTGTGGGCCTTCGGCGTAAGCGCGAATATTCGTTGGCCAATTTTAAGCTCAAAATACGGATTCCTTCGGAATCGAAAAATAAAAAGTAGGGGAAGATGAGGTCACAAGAACAAGGGAAGACCGCCGGTCCGGTGGGTGACATAAACGTGGTCTATCAGCAGACTTTGAAAAACCCCATAAGTTGTTCCGGGGTTTCCCTTCATTCCGGCGCCAAGGTTTCCATGACCCTTCGCCCGGCCAAGGTCGACGAGGGCATTGTTTTCGTTCGCACCGGCATTTCGGGCGGGGGGGCTCGCATTCCCGCCACCTGGGACCATGTGGTGGACACCACCATGTGCACCAAACTGGGCAACAAGGACGGCGTGACCGTCGGCACGGTGGAACACCTGATGGCCGCTATCGCCGGCTGCCAGATTGACAACCTCATTGTCGAAATCAACGGGCCGGAAGTGCCGGTCATGGATGGCAGCGCCCAGCCGTTCGTTTTCCTGATCGAATGCGCCGGCGTTGTTGAGCAACGCAAGCCGCGCCGGGTTATCCGTGTCCTGAAGGAAGTTTCCGTACGGAATAAGGGCCGCATCGCCACCCTGTTTCCGGGGCGTGGATTTTCCATGGGCTTCGAGATCGAGTTCGACAACAACGCCGTCGCCCGGCAGTCCCTTTCCCTGGGCCTGATGAACGGCGCCTTCAAGGAGGAACTTTCCCGCGCCCGTACCTTCGGCTTCCTGCACGAGGCGGAAAAGCTTTGGGCCTTGGGCCTGGCCAAGGGTGCTTCCCTTGAAAATGCAGTGGTCCTCAACGGGGACAAGATTCTCAATAAGGACGGCCTGCGTTACGAAGACGAATTCGTCCGCCACAAGGCCCTTGACGCCTTCGGCGACCTGTACCTGGCCGGCGCCCCTCTGATCGGCCGATTCCATGGGGTTTGCACCGGCCATTCGGCCAACAACCAATTGCTTCGTGCCCTGTTCGCCGATAAAAACGCCTGGACATATGATGTGCTGCGGGTGGACGAAGCGGAAGTTTCTCCCCACGTTCTGGCCGGCATGGTGGCCGGAGAACCCGCCGCCGCCGCGACCGCTTGATTTTTCGGTCACGGCGTTTGGCCGGTATCGGCGATAACCTCCCGTTTTTCTTGGCGAACTTGTCCAGCCGGCGCTGATTTCAGCGTTGCGACATGTCCTTGCAATCTGCGGGGGCAGCCGTGGTATATTCGGCTCCCGATGCTTGATTTTCTGAATATCCCCATATTCCGGGCCGCCCGCCGGCCGACCCGTCGCCGCCTGAAGGGCGTCGCCCTGACGCTGGCCATCGGCATGGTCCTGGCTGCCTGTTCAACCGGCGATTCCGTCCCCTATTCGGCCCGCCCGGCGGAGCAGATTTACAATGAAGCGGTCGATGCCCTGCAACTTAGGGAGTACCAGGAGGCCAGCCGCCTGTTCGAGGAGGTGGAGCGCCAGCACCCCTATTCCCAATGGGCGACCAGAGCCCAGTTGATGGCGGCCTATGGGTATTACCAGAACAATGATTACGATGGCGCCATTATCGCCCTGGACCGTTTTATTCAGCTCCACCCCTCGAATCCCGACGTCCCTTATGCCTATTACCTGAAGGCGCTGTCCTATTACGAACAGATCTCCGATGTGGAGCGGGATCAAAACAACACCGTGCAGGCGTTGAAGGCGCTTAACCAGATTGT
Source organism: Alphaproteobacteria bacterium (assembly GCA_024278615.1). GTDB lineage: Bacteria > Pseudomonadota > Alphaproteobacteria > Rhodospirillales > 2-02-FULL-58-16 > JAJRSS01. The sequence continues at coordinate 4,380 of JAJRSS010000020.1, read as the reverse complement.
CGACCGCTATCCCAACAGCCGCTATGCGCGGGACGCCAAGCTCAAGCTGGACCTCACCTATGATCATCTGGGCGGCAAGGAAATGGCCATCGGCCGCCAGTACCTGAAGCGCAAGCAATACCTGGCGGCGATCAACCGCTTCAAGCGGGTGGTCGAAAATTTCGGCACCACCACCCATGTTCCCGAAGCCCTGCACCGGTTGACCGAAGCCTACCTTGCGCTCGGCATCACCGAGGAAGCGCAGAAAACGGCCGCCGTCCTGGGCCACAACTTTCCGGGCAGCGAGTGGTATATGGATTCCTACGAACTGGTCGAGCAAAAGCGGGTCCGGCCCGAGGCGAAGGAACCCTGGTATAAAATCTGGTAACCGGCCATCCATAAACCGGCCATCCGTTATTAGGTAGGCATCATGCTGCGTTCCCTAGTCATCCGCGACGTGGTCCTGATCGGCCACCTGGAACTGACCTTTCGGCCCGGCCTGTGCGTGCTGACCGGCGAAACCGGGGCCGGCAAGTCCATCCTGCTGGACGCCCTGAGCCTGGCCCTGGGCGTCCGCGCCGAAACCCGCCTGATCCGCCACGGGGCCGAGCGGGCTCAGGTGACGGCGGTGTTCGAAATTCCACCCGGCCACCCGGCCCGTGAACTGCTGGCGGAACATTAAATCGCCGATGAAAACGGCGGCGACTTGATCCTGCGGCGAAGCCTGGCCGCCGATGGCCGGTCCCGCGCCTTCGTCAACGACCAGCCGGTCAGCGTCGGCCTGCTTCGCCGGCTGGGCCGGGTCCTGGTCGAAATCCACGGCCGGTTCGAAAGCCAGCGCCTGCTTGATCCATCCAGCCACCGGGGCATCCTGGACACCTTCGGCGGACTGGAGGCCCGGGTGGGCGAGGTGGGCGATGCCTACCGCCGCTGGATGGCCGCCCGGCAGGCCCGGGCCGAAGCGGAAGCGGACACCCAAACGGCCCGCGAAGATGAAGAATTCCTCCGTCATGCGGTGGAGGAGCTGGCGGCGATCGGCCCCCGGCAAGGAGAGGACGCCGACCTCGCCGAGAAACGCGCTTTCCTGATGCACGGCGAAAAGCTCGTCGAAGCCATCGGGCAGGCGGCGAACGAGTTGGGCCGGAGTTCCAAGGGAGGCCCCAGGGGAGGCCCCAGGGGAAATTTGGGCGCCGAAGGGGCGTTGCGCGCCGCCGCCCGGCACCTGGAAACGGCGGCGCCCCGGGCCGGGGGCCTGTTGGATGACGCCATCGCCGCCCTGGACCGGGCGGCGCTGGAAACGGCGGAGGCCCATGCCCTTCTGGAAAAGGCGTCCGCCGCCGTTGATTTGGATTCCCGTACCCAGGAAGCGGTGGAGGAGCGCCTGTTCGCCCTTCGCGCCCTGGCCCGCAAGCACCACGTTGCCCCCGATGACCTGCCCGCGCTGCTGGACGATTTCACCGGCCGGCTGGCGGTGGTGGAAGACGGCCAGGGCAGGGTCGAGCGCCTGAAGGCCCGGGAAGTGGCCGCCCGGGCCGCCTATGCCGCCGCCGCCGGCCGCCTGACCGACAGCCGCGAAAAGGCGGCGGCGCGGCTCAACAAGGGGGTCATGGGCGAGTTGAAGCCCCTGAAGCTGGACAAGGCCGAATTTTCCACCCAGGTCTAAGCCGTCGCGGAAAAGGACTGGGGCGAAACCGGCCGCGACCGCGTGGTCTTTCTGGTGGCGACCAACCCGGGCTCCAGGCCGGGGGCCCTGCACCGCATCGCGTCGGGCGGCGAACTGTCCCGCTTCATGCTGGCCTTAAAGGCGGTGCTGGCCCAGGCCGACCCGGTGCCGACCATCGTCTTCGACGAAGTGGACAGCGGCGTTGGCGGCGCCGTGGCTTCGGCGGTCGGTGAACGGCTGGTCCGCCTGGGCGGCGACGTTCAGGTGCTGGTGGTTACCCATTCGCCCCAGGTGGCGGCCCTGGGCGTCCATCACTGGCGGGTTTCCAAGACCGGGTCCAAGGCCGGGGTGGAAACCACCATCGCCGCCCTGAGCGAAACCGAACGCAGGGAGGAAATCGGCCGCATGCTGGCCGGCGCCACGATCACCGACGAGGCCCGCGCCGCCGCCGGCATCCTGCTGGAAGGGCGGCGGCCGTGAAGCCCACATCGCGGGACCTTCCGGTGGAAGACCTCGCCGAAAAGGAAGCGGCGGCGGAACTGAAGGCGCTGGCGGCGGAAATCGCCCAACACGACGGGGCCTATCATCAGGCCGACGCGCCGCTCATCAGCGATGCCCGGTATGACGCCCTGCGCCGGCGCAATGACGCCATCGAAGCCCGCTTTCCCAACCTGGTCCGGCCCGACAGCCCGTCGAAACGCATTGGCGCGCCGGCGGTTTCCGCTTTCGCCAAGGTCACCCACGCGCGGCCCATGCTGTCCCTGAACAACGCCTTCAACGATGAAGACGTGGAGGAATTCCTCACCCGCATCCGCCGCTTCCTGGGCCTGGGCGAGGACGAACCCGTGGAGATGGTGGCCGAACCCAAGATTGACGGCCTTTCCATATCGCTCCGTTACGAGGACGGGAAATTCATCCAGGGCGCCACCCGGGGCGACGGCCAGGTGGGCGAGGACGTGACCGCCAACCTGCGCACCCTGGACGACATCCCCGAAACTATTCACGGCGGCGTTCCCCGAGTGCTGGAGGTGCGGGGCGAGGTGTACATGACCCGGGACGATTTCGCCGCCCTCAACGCCCGCCAGGAGCAGGCGGGGGAAAAGGTTTTCGCCAATCCCCGCAACGCCGCCGCCGGCAGCCTGCGGCAAAAGGACGTGGCCATTACCGCCGCCCGGCCCCTGCGCTTCTTCGCCTACGCCTGGGGAGAGGTCAGCGGCCCGGTGGCCGAAACCCACTGGGGCTTCCTCGAACGGCTCCGGGCCTGGGGCTTTTCCATCAACCCCCTGGCCCGTCTGGTTTCCGGTCTGGACGGCCTGCTGGCCGCCCACGGCGACATTTTCAACCGCCGCGCCGATTTGCCCTACGACATCGACGGCATGGTCTACAAGGTCAACCGCCTCGACTGGCAGCAACGGCTGGGCCAGGTCAGCCGGGCGCCGCGCTGGGCCATCGCCCACAAGTTTCCCGCCGAACAGGCCATGACCCGCATCGACGCCATCGACATCCAGGTCGGCCGCACCGGCGCCCTGACCCCCGTCGCCCGGCTGCGACCGGTGACCGTCGGCGGGGTGGTGGTTTCCAACGCCACCCTGCACAACGAGGACGAAATCGCCCGCAAGGACGTGCGCGTCGGCGACAGGGTGATCATCCAGAGGGCCGGCGACGTCATCCCCCAGGTGGTGTCGGTGGTGCCGGACCAGCGGCCCAAAAACAGCATCCCGTATGTTTTTCCCGACACCTGCCCCGAATGCCAGAGCCACGCCGTGCGCGAAGAAGGCGAGGCGGTGCGGCGCTGCACCGGCGGCCTGGTGTGCCCGGCGCAACGGCTGGAACGGCTGCGCCATTTCGTTTCCCGCAACGCCTTCGACATCGAAGGGCTGGGCGCCAGGCACATGCAGACCTTCCTCGCCGACGGGCTGATCGAAACACCCGCCGACATCTTCCGCCTGGAGCACAAGGCGGATCAAATTCGCCGCCGGGAAGGGTGGGGCGGCAAGTCGGTGGACAACCTGTTCGCCGCCATCGACCAGCGCCGCACCATTTCCCTGGAACGGTTCATCTATGCCCTCGGCATCCGCCAGGTGGGCCAGGCCACCGCCCGCCTGCTGGCCAAACAGTACGGCGGTCTCGCCGCCTGGCGCCATGCCATGGAGAAGGCCATGGAGAAGGCCGCGGACCAGGCCGCGGATGGGGCGGCGGGCGGAGAATCCGAAGCCTACGCCGAACTGGTCAACATCGACGGCATCGGCCCCCTGGTCGCCGGCTGCATCCTGGCCTTTTTCGCCGAAGACCATAACCGGGCGGTGCTGGACGACCTGGCCGGGCAGGTGGAAGTGGAGGACTTCGTCCAGGCATCGGCCACCTCGCCCCTATCGGGCAAGACCATCGTGCTGACCGGCGCCCTTTCCTCCATGAGCCGGGCCGAGGCCAAGGCCAGGGCGGAATCCCTGGGCGCCAAGGTGGCCGGCGGCGTTTCCAGAAAAACCGACTTCGTGGTCGTCGGCGCCGACGCCGGATCCAAGGCCAGGAAGGCCGCCGATCTGGGCGTCGCCACCCTGGACGAAGCCCAGTGGCTGGAGATCATCGGGGCCGGAGGTTCTTATACCAGATTGCGGTGATTGAGACTCATTTTGGCCCTTTTCATGGGGCGAGAAGTCTGAATCAATATCGGTGAATCGTTTCAGGGAGGTTCACCATGGGTGCAGCGATTGCTTTGCGTGAAGATTATGAGGCTGGGG
>JAJRSS010000206.1 GCA_024278615.1 Alphaproteobacteria bacterium | reverse complement strand
GGGCCGCTTCCCATTCAAAAATTCCTTAAAACCCTTGCGGGCCCCTGGGAAACTTCGAATTAGAATTTAAAATTTCGATCCGCTCTTGCAAGCCAACCGATCTCCTAAACTCCGCACACAGTGTATGCCTCATATTTTCTAAGAAAAACCCCTAATCGATCCACACCCCTGTGGAACTCGGGGATAACTACCAGGGAAAAAACAACCCCCCCCCGTTGATTTGCCCGGCCGAAGTCGTCGGGAAACCGGAATTGGGGATCGTATGCTTACCATAATCAGGTTTTGACCACCCGATGGCCGCCAACCGCTCAGTGGCTGGTGCCCGAGGATAGGTTGATCTTGTTATAGACGTTGTATTTTCCAGAAGGCTTCTTCATGGGGATGCGCTTGACTTCTTCGAGCGTGGCGGCGTCATACACCACCAAGGCCCCATCCATATCCCAGATGCTGAGCAAAGCGTAACGCCCGTCGCGGGTAAATTCCACATGGGCCGCCGTCTTGCCGGGCACCGGGCGCAGGGTTTTGACGATTTCCAGGGTGCGCTTGTCGATCACGTGAACGGCGTCCCGGTTCTTGCCGAAAAATACGTCCACCCAGGCATAGGGCGTGTTTTCGTGGCTGCGCAAGAAAAAGCCTGGCCCCAGGGTTTCGATGCGCTTGATGGTTTTCCAGGTTTTCATATCGATGACGCTGACGCTGTTTTCCTTCAAATGCGGCGTCGCCAGCATCAGGCGGCCCTTGTAGCGGAAGCTAATGCCGGACCCCAGATGCGGCATGCCCGACAGGTCGATGTCGGCGATCTTATGCCGGACGGTCAGGTTCACCACCTGACCGTTCTTGGCGTTGCGCGCCGCCCCGATGATATCGTCGTAATCCGGGCTGAAGAAGAAATCGTCGAGATAGTCGTCCAGCCATATACGGCGCACCGGGAAAGGCCCCCGGTCGAACATGCCTTCTTCCTGGCCTTCACGGTAATTGTGGATGAACCCCAATGGCACCGGTTCAGGATCGTCCTCGTAGGACATTTCCCAGACTTCGGGGATGTCCTTGAGGGCGGCAACGAAAGAGTTTCTGGGATAGGCCGTATAAACGGCGCTGACCCGTGACGTGCGGCCCTTGCCGTCGACAACCGGGATCACCTTCACCGGCGAAAGGTCGCCGGCGTCCAACACCACCAGGGTATGGGGCAGCATGTTACCGGCCATCACATAGCGCCCGTCGCCGGAAACGGCGATGTTACGGGTATTGATGCCCACCCTCACTTCGGCCACCGGCACCAACCCCCAAAGGTCGTATTTGCTGACCCAGCCGTCCCGGGAGGCCAGATAGACGAAGCGGCCATCAGGGGAATACTTGGCCCCGCCGTGAAGGGCGAAACGGGAAGGAAACCGCCACAAGGGCTCGAACGTATCGCCATCCAGGATGGTGACGTGATGATCTCCGGTTTCAACCACGGTGAACAGGTTGAGGGGATCGGCGTTATGGACGGGTTTTTCCGGCAGGAATTTCGGCGGCGTATGAATTACGTGACTGGCGCGTATTTTTTCCAGGGGCCAATCGGGCACCCGGGGCAGTTTTGTATAAATGTAATCCACCAGGCCGTTGATAGCGGCCGTGTCCAGGACTTGGCCGAAGGCGGGCATCTGGCTGGCGGGGCTGCTATTGGTGATCACCCCCGCCGCCTTTTTCTTTCGCAGGCGCTTCAGGTTTTCCGGCAACAAGGCGGGGCCGATGCCGCCCAGCCGGTCGACGCCATGACAAGTGGCGCAATGTTCCTGATAAATGGGCTCCGCCGGCTGGCCGGCGAAGGATGTTGTATCCCCCGCCGCCAGGAAGGCAGCCGCCAGCGCCAGGATCAGGAAGAAAGCTTCAAGCCGCCTCATGGTCCCGCTTCCTGTACGGGGTAACCCGAATCCGGGCGCCATCCCCTTCAAAGCCGATCTCGCCGTCAGTCAGGTAGCAGGCCGGGTCTTCGGCCCAGGGATCGCCGGTGACCTGTTGGGCGCGGACCCGGGTATTGCCGCCGCAAATATCGAAATGACCGCAGCCGCCACAGCGGCCACCGACCAGCCTGGGCCGCCGCTTGAGTCCGGCCATGAGGGGATCAGCGGTGTCTTCCCAGATTTCCGAAAAGGGCCGTTGCCGCACGTTGTCCAAGGTGTGATGCCACCACATGGTATCGGGATGCACGTTGCCCAGGTTATCGATATTGGCAACATTGACGCCGGAGGAATTGCCGCCCCATTGCACCAGCTTTGCCCGGATATGATCCTCCAATTCCGGGAAATTGCGCCGCACCCAATGGAGGAGATAAACCCCGTCGGCGTCGTTATTGCCCGTAACGATTTCCTTTTCCAGGCCGTTTTGCTCGTATTCCCAAGCCTGATCGAACAACAGGTCCATGGCCCGGCGGGTGGTTTCCAAATGGGCGTCTTCGGTGCGATTGCGATTACCCCGCCCGGCGTAGTTGAGGTGGGAAAGATAAAACCGGTCAATGCGTTCCTCTTCGCAAAGGGTAAGCAGGTCCGGCAATTGGTGGGCATTTTCCAAGGTCAGGGTAAACCGGATACCGATCTTCAGGCCCGCGTCCCGGCAGAGGCGCGCCGCCCGTAGGGAAGCGTCGAAAGCGCCTTCCTTGCGGCGAAACCCATCGTGGGTAGCACCAATTCCATCCAGGCTGATGCCCACATAGTCATAACCGGCGGCGGCGATGACGCCGATGTTAGTGTCATTGATCAGGGTGCCGTTGGTGGACAGGCCCACATAGAATCCAAGCGCCTTGGCCCTGGCTGTAATCTCGAAAATGTCGGGCCGCAGCAAAGGCTCGCCGCCCGAAAGGATGAGCGCCGGTACCCCATAGGCCTTCAGGTCATCCATGACGGTGAAAACTTCTTCGGTGGCAAGCTCGCCCTTGAAATCCGTATCGGCGGATACGGTATAACAATGCTTGCAGTTGAGGTTACAGCGCCGGATCAGGTTCCAGATGACCACCGGGCCCGACGGTTCCCGCCTGGGTCCCATGGGCGTGGGATAGGCGATTTCCCGCATGAACTGGCTTACTCTGAACATCAGGTTTTTCTCCTACGCGACCAGCCTGAGGCCGGTTTTTTTAAGAATGCGAGTGCTGTATAGCACTTCATGACGGCAGGTCCTGCCACCCAAAACTTCCGCCATGCGCCGGACCTTGTCTTCCACTTCGTCCCGGCTGCGGCCATGGACCATGGCGAAAAGATTGTAGGGCCATTGAGGCAGGCGCCGGGGCCGCAGATAACAATGGGAAACGAAATCAAGACCGCCGATGTCGCGGCCTGCCCCTGCTGCCTGATCGTCGGCCACATCCCACACGGTCATGCCGTTTGCCGTGTAGCCCAGGCGATAGTGGTTGGGAACGGCGCCAATACGGCGGATGACACCGATTTCCAGCAGGCGTTGGATCCTTGCGATAACCTCTTCCCCTTCCACGCCCAGGGTTTCGGCCACCGCATGATAGGGCCGGGGGGTCAGGGGCAGGCCCGCCTGGGTGGCCTCGATGATGCGGCGGTCCATATCGTCGATGGTCATGCCTGAAACCTCAGTCCTATGTAGAATTCTTCCTCTTTCGGAAGATTGAATACGGTGAGGCCCGTTTCGGCCTCAATCTCGGCGATCACTTCGCCGATACGTTCCGGCCGGTCGGTGGCGATGACGAACCACATGTTCAGCGCGTGGTCGCGAGCGTAGTTGTGGGCCACTTCCGGATGGGCATTGACCTGTTGGGCGACGGTATCGAAACGGTCTTCGGGGACGGAAAGGGCGGCCAGGGTCAGCCCGCCGCCAAGGCGTTCCGCATGGACCATGGGGCCGAAGCGGTTTAACACCCCGTTATCCAAAAGGCTTTCCAGCCGCTGAATGAGCCCTCCTTCGGAAAGGCCCAGACGACCACTGGATTCGGCGAAGGGACGCTCGCAGACCGGAAATCCGCCCTGTAAGCCGTTAATGATACGGCGATCGGTGGCGTCCATCACGCGGCCTCTTTCAGGCGGCCCCCTTCAGGCGGCCAAGCAAGGGCGCCGCCCCATAGCATGCGCCCCGTTGCTTGAAGCGGCGCTTGCTGAACAGGACGGCGCGATCAAATTTTTCCAGCCCTTCGTCACCGGAAAGGCCAGCGATCTGGTCCTGCACCATTTCACGGTCTTTGCCGTGAATCATGCAATAGAGATTGTAGGGCCATTGGGGCAGGTGCCGGCGGCGCTGATAGCAAAGGGTGACGAAGGGATGGGCTGCAATTTTCCGGCCCAGGACGTGGACCCGGCGATCCGGGATATCCCAGGCGACCATGGCGTTGGCGGTATAACCCAGTTCCCGGTGGCGGACAATAACCCCGAAGCGGGAAATGACGCCCCGGCGGATCAGGTTTTTCAGCCGGGAAATCACCTGCTCCTCGTCCAAGCCCAAGCGCCTGCCGATGACGTTATAGGGCCGGGGATCCAGAGGCAGGCCGTCGGCGATTACCGCCAGCAGGGCGCGGTCGGTTCCGTCGATCGTCATGACAGGTCAAACCCCAGGTCGATGTGGAAAGGCGCCATCAGGCGCAGGTCCATGACCGGGATTCCCGTTTCCTTTTCAATGGACGCCAGGACTTCCTCCAGGCGGGCTTCATCGGGAGCGGCGGTAACGAACCACAAGTTGATGGCGTGATCCCGCTCATAGTTGTGATTGACCTCGGGGTAGGCGCTGATGGCATCCGCGACCTCTTCCAGGCGGTCTTGCGGCACCTGCATGGCAGCAAGGGTACTGGCGCCCACGGTCCCGGGCTGGACCACGGCGCCCACCCGGCTAACGGCGCCGCAACAGCGAAGATCGGCCAGGCGTTCCAACACTTCACCTTCCCCGACCCCCAGTTTCGCGGCCATGCGGGCATAGGGCCTGGGTTCCAGGGGAAAATCCCGCTGGAAATCATTGAGAAGGCGTTGGTCAACCGAGGTCAGGTTCATGGTCAAAGTCCGATCCGGTGGGCGCGGGCGGTGAGGAAGATTCCGCTGGGCGTCTTGGCGTCCAGACTGTCCAGGTGCTCGAAAGTGCGGGTATCGTAAATATCCACCCGGTTGGCGTCGCGCACGGAAATCCACACCTGTTCCCCCCGGGGAGTGAATTCCAGGTGCAGCACCGCCTTGCCCGGCTTGAATTCGCGGATGATCTTGAGGGAATCCGTATCGATAACCTGTACGGTATCGTTCAATGGATGAGCGAAGTTGACCCATACCTGGCGGCCATCGGGACGGCCGACGGCGAACACCGGCTGGCCGTGAACGGGGACACGCCCCACTTCGGTCCAGGTGCGCGGATCCAGCACCAGCACCTCATGGCGGCCCACGGCGGGCAGGAAAATGTAATCCCCGGCCCGGGCCCATCCTTCCAAGT
>JAJRSS010000205.1 GCA_024278615.1 Alphaproteobacteria bacterium | reverse complement strand
GATCACGGTATGGGCGGCGCGCATGATATCCACCTCGTCCTGGCCCACGCCCACGGTTTCCACCAGCACCACGTCGAACCCCGCGGCGTCCAGAATGTCCATCATGTCCTGACTGGCCCGGGCCAGTCCGCCGAGGACGCCGCCGGTAGCCATGCTGCGGATGAAAACGCCGTCATCGCCGGTAAGTCCGGTCATGCGAATCCTATCGCCCAGGATGGCGCCGCCCGAATAGGGGCTGGACGGATCCACGGCGACGATACCGATGGTCAGTCCTTTCCGCCGGCAGGCGCGGGCAATGGCGCCGGCCAGGGTGGACTTGCCGCTGCCGGGAACGCCGGTCAGCCCGACCATATGGGCTTGGCCGGTGTGCCGGTAGAGTTCCGCCAACAGCCTTCGGTCTTCCTCGCCACCCGCTTCCGCCCGGGACATCATGCGGGCGACGGCGCGGGTCTTGCCCGCCAGCACCTCTTCGAGCAGGGTTTTGTCGGCTGGCGACAGTGGGGTGCCGGGTTCAGTCATGGGCGTTGCCGCCGTCCAGGTCGTCCAGATATTCCTTGGCCAGGTCGCAATAGTGCTCCACCAGCGACGGGAGTACTTCCTTTTCCGCGTCTTTCATGGGCCGCATGAACCTGGCCGGAGCGCCGCCCCACAATTCCCCTTTGCCAATCCGCTTGCCCGGCGTCACCAAAGCGCCGGCGGCGACCATGGCGCCACTCTCAACCACCGCGCCGTCCATCACCGTCGCCCCCATACCGATGAAACACCCGTCTTCCAGGGTGCAGCCATGAATCAACGCCGAGTGAGCGATCAGCACGGCGGAACCGATATAGGTGCCGAAAGCGCCGCCGGTAACGTGAACCACGGTGCCGTCCTGGATGTTGGTGCGGGCACCGATGCGGATTTCGTGCACGTCGCCGCGTACGGTGCAACCGTACCAGATGCTGGACCCGTCGCCGATTTCTACGTCGCCGATCACCGCCGCCGTGTGGGCGATAAACACGTCTTTGCCCAAACGGGGCAGGGTTTTGCGGTAGGGAATGATCTGGCCGAACATAGGGTCGTTTTCCTTTACCGGGGATAGTGCAACCAATAGCGCATTACCGCGCTCACTGCATGAGGTTGTTCCATGATCGCCAGATGCCCGCAATCCTCACTCGCCACCAAGGAAAGCATCGGCGATGGCCGCCGCCATCTCTTGTTACGGGACCACCGGAGTCGATTCGTCCCGGCTTACGTTCTCCGATGCCACACTGTGTTTTTTGCCGCATTTGACCTCTCTTTCACCGGCGCGGGAGTCAGCGCCTCGGTTGCCGCTTTCAAGCGGCATTCCGGGCTCCTGGCTTTGCTATGGCCCCGGATTCGCAGCCAGACTATCTACTAAACCGGGTCCGCGCCATGGCAGCGGCGGCGCCCGGGGTCCATGAACGTTGACTCGAAGCCGGGAAAGCCTAAAATCCGGCCACAATTCACCGGTCCTAGGACCCCACGCCCTTCACTTGGCTACCCGGCAGATCCTGACTGCATGAATTTTACCGAACTCGGACTAGGTGACGAAGTCCTGCGCGCCGTTGGCGACGCGGGTTATACCATCCCAACGCCCATCCAGGTCCAGGCCATTCCCATGGTCCTCATGGGGCGGGACATCCTGGGCTGCGCCCAGACCGGCACTGGCAAGACGGCGGGCTTCACCCTGCCCATGATCGACATCCTGGCCCAAGGCCGGGCCAAGGCGCGCATGCCCCGGTCCCTGATCCTGGAGCCGACCCGCGAACTGGCGGCCCAGGTGGCCGAGAACTTCGACATTTACGGAAAGTACCACAAGCTGACCAAGGCGCTGCTCATCGGTGGCGTGTCCATGGCCGAGCAGATCAAGAACATCGATAAGGGGCCGGACGTGCTGATCGCCACCCCCGGCCGCCTGTTGGACCTGTGCGACCGCGGCCGGCTGCTGCTCACCGACTGCAAGATCCTGGTCATCGACGAAGCCGACCGCATGTTGGACATGGGATTCATTCCCGATGTGGAGCGCATTGTCGGGCTGCTGTCCAAAATCCGCCAGACGCTGTTCTTCTCCGCCACCATGCCGCCGGAAATCCGCCGCTTAGCCGATGTTTTCCTGATCAACCCCAAGCAGATCACCGTCGCGCCCCCGGCAACGCCGGCGGAGACGGTCATCCAGGGCCTGGTCATGGTCACCCACGGCGACGGCAGGCGCCCCGGCGGCGGCCAGAAGGAAAAGCGGGCCACCCTGCGTCAATTGATCGAGCAGGAGAATGTTAAGAACGCTCTTTTGTTCTGCAATCGGAAACGGGACGTGAGCATCCTTTGCCGGTCGATGATGCGCCATGGATACAACGCCGCGCAATTGCATGGTGACATGGACCAGACGTCGCGCATGGAAGTCCTGGATAAATTTAAAAAAGGTGAAATTACTTTCCTGGTATGCAGCGATGTCGCGGCCCGGGGCCTGGACATTCAGAACATGAGCCACGTTTTCAATTTCGATGTTCCCACCCACGCCGAAGACTATGTTCACCGCATCGGCCGCACGGGCCGTGCCGGGCGGGAAGGCCGGGCCTTCACCCTCGCCGTAGCCGAAGATGCAAAATACCTGGCCGCTATCACTCAGCTTATCGGCAAGCGGATTCCTCCCGTGAACCTGGGCGGCGAAGCCGTGGCGGGCCCGCCGGCGCCGGAACGCCCCCGGGAACGCCCCGAGGCAGCGGAGGCGGGGTAGGATAAACCGCAGCGCCGGCGGCGGTCCCGTTCCAGAGGCAAGGGCAGGTCAAGGGACCGGGGGGACCGGGGGGACCGGGGGAACAAGCCGGACGGCGGCGAGGCTCGAAAGAGCCCGGATCAGACCAAACCGGCGAAGGCCGCCGGTAAACCGGCCGCATCTTCCCGCAAGGACCAACCCGCGTCCGACAGTCCCTCACCTAAGAGGCCTTCATCTGCCGGGCCATCGGCCAATAAGAACGAATCGGGCGGCAAGCCGTCGCGCGGCATGGGCGACCACACTCCCGCCTTTTTGCTCCGCAAACCCAAATAACCGCAGGAACGGCAAGCCATGCAGACAATATTTGTTCAGGTAAAATGTGAACTTGGCAGGGCTTACGACGTAGCCGGATCGGTGGCCGAAACCGTCGACCAGGTCTCCGAAGTGCATTCTATTTCAGGCGACTATGACCTGATGCTCAAATGCTACCTTGAAGACGACACGGATATCGGTCATTTCGTCACCGAGCACATCCAGACCCTGCCCGGCGTCAAAGATACCTTCACCATCATCGCCTTCAAGGCATTTTCATAGGGCCATTCCTGATCTCACGGCAGGGCCGGATAGTCGATATATCCCCTTTCATCACCACCGTAGAAGGTGGATGGGTCCGGTTCGTTCAAGGTTCCGTTGGTGGCGAACCGGTCCGTCAGATCCGGATTGGCGATAAACGCCTTGCCGAATGAAACCAAGTCGGCGGCGCCCGATTCCAAGGTGCGGTCGGCACGTTCCTTGTCGTAACCACCGTTGGCGATATAGGGCCCCATGAAGGAGTTGCGCAGCCGCAGATAGTCAAAGCCCGTAACCTGTCCGGTGAAATCGGGCTCCACCACATGCAGGTAGGCAAGACCGAAGTGATTGAGGCTTTCGACCGCCGTGACGAAGGTCGCCTGGGAGCTCGAATCAGTCATGGTGTTGAAGGAATTGAGCGGCGACAGGCGGACGCCCACCCGATCGGCGTTCCACACCCGGGATACCGCATCGGTAACTTCCAGCAGCAAGCGCAGGCGGTTTTCCACCGAACCGCCGTATTTGTCGGTGCGCTGGTTGGAACCATCACGCAGGAATTGGTCCAGCAAGTAGCCATTGGCGGCGTGGATCTCGACCCCATCGAATCCGGCCCTGAGGGCATTTTCCGCTGCCTTTGAAAACTGGCCGATCAAGCCCGGGATTTCGTCAAGTTCCAGGGCCCGTGGGGTGACGAAGGGCTTGGGGCCTTCCAGGGTCATGCCTTCCCCTTCCGCCGGGATGGCCGAGGGCGCCACCGGCAGGGCGCCGTCCGGTTGCAGGGAAGGATGGGATACCCGGCCCACATGCCAGAGTTGAAGGAAAATGCGGCCGTCCTGGCCGTGGACCGTGTCGGTCACCCGCCGCCATCCGGCCACCTGTTCGGGGCTGTGGATTCCCGGCGTGCCCGGGTATCCCTGGCCCTGGGGAGAAATCTGGCTTCCCTCGGTGACGATCAGCCCCGCCCCCGCCCGCTGCCGGTAGTATTCAATATTCATCGCCTGGGGAACGCCCTCCTTTCCGACCCGATTGCGAGTCAATGGCGCCATGACGATGCGGTTGGCCAATTGATGAGTGCCGAGGCGAACGGGCGTGAACAGGTTGGGGCGGATGTCTTCCAGGCTTGGAACGGTGGCTTGCATGTCTGATTACCTCACTTGTTGGCGGCGCGGCTCCCCGGTGCGGGGGTTGGCTACTGGTTAAGGACTATTCGGTCCAAAATAATCAAAAAAAATACGTTCTATTTAAGCGCTGACAAAACGACCTCCTTGATATCTTTCAAGGCTCGCCGGTCCGGATTGGCCTTGGCCGTAACCTGCATGCCACTGAGGCTGCTCATCAGGTAACCGCCAAAGGATTCGGCGTCGCGTGCGGTGGATATTTCCCCGGCGGCCTGGCCCCGGGCCACCGCCTTGACGAAACCCTGGCGAAGGCGGGAAAGGCATTCGGCGACCACCGCCTTGGCATCGCTGTCGCGGGAAGCCATTTCGACCGTGCAATTGCTCAGCATGCAACCCTTTCTGCCTTCCGGGCCAACGGCCTTATCGATAAAGGCGTCGAACATGCCTTCTATGGCTTCCAGGGCCGGGCCCTCGCCTTCCAGCAACACCACCGCCCTGTCGATCATGGTTTGGCCGTAGTGGCGGATGGCGGAAAGATACAGTTCGTGTTTGTTGCCGAAGGTCTCGTAAAAACTGCTTTTGCTGATCTCCATGGCCCCGGTCAGGTCGGTCAGGGAGGTGGCTTCGTAGCCCTTTTCCCAAAAGACGTGCATTGCCTTGTCCAGTGCCCGAATGGTGTCGAATTCCCTTGGCCGCGCCATCCGTACACGCCTTTCCACGTAAAACCCGTAACCGGTGCAGCCCTTATACTTATTCTGGACCGCTTAGTCCAGAATAAAATCCGTTGTGGGATTGGTCTAATGGAAAGTGTGGAAGCGGCGGTATCGCTTAATTTCCCCAAGTCCGGACCCCATGCTATAAACCGCTAAACAAACAAAGGTTTCTTGAAGCGATGACCCTTTCCATTCTGGTCCTCAATGGGCCCAACCTGAATTTGCTGGGCAGCCGGGAGCCGGATGTCTATGGCCGCGAAACCCTGGCCGATATCGAATCCTCGTGCGCGAAAATGGCCGCCGGCCTTGGATTGGCGGTGGAATTCCGCCAATCCAACAGCGAAGGGGATCTGGTGGACTGGATCCAGCAGGCCTCGGGCACCCACGCCGGCCTGATCGTCAATGCCGGCGCCTATACTCATACCTCCATCGCCCTGCTCGACGCCCTGACCGCCAGTTCCCTGCCATCCATCGAGGTTCACCTTTCCAATATTTTTCAGCGCGACGAATTCCGCCATCACTCCTATATTTCGAAGGCCGCGTCGGGGGTAATCTGTGGCTTCGGCGGGTTCGGCTACCAGATGGCTCTGGAGGCGGTGGCCCGCATGGTGAAATCGGTCGAGGAGGCATAAGTGGCCGACAATAAGAATCCGGAAATAAACTCAGACGTTGTACGCCGTGCGGCGGCATTGCTGGACGAACTGGGATTGAGCGAGCTGGAATACGGCAGCGGCGGTTGGCATGTGAAGGTAGCCAAAGGCCGAGCGCCGGCGGTGACCGCCGCCCCGCTAACGGGTGAAGGCGGTACGGCGCCGACCGAATCGGACCAGCATGATTACGCCGGCCATCCGGGGGTGGTAACGGCGCCCATGGTTGGTATCGTTTACACCACCGCCGACCCGGATACGCCACCCCTGGTCCGGGTTGGCGATCAGGTTACCGAAGGCCAGCCGGTGTTATTGATCGAAGCCATGAAAGTCTTCAATCGCATCAAGGCGCCCCGGGCGGGAAAGGTGACTCGCATCCTGGTCAGCAGCGGTACGCCGGTGGAATACGGCGAACCCCTGTTGATTATCGAGTAGACGGCGGCCGATCGCCATGTTCGACAAGATTCTGGTCGCCAACCGGGGGGAAATCGCCCTCCGCATTCACCGGGCCTGCCGCGAAATGGGCATCCGCACCGTCGCCGTGCACTCCACCGCCGATGTCAACGCCATGCATGTGCGCTTGGCCGATGAATCCATCTGCATCGGCCCGCCGCCGGCCACGGACAGCTACCTCAACATCCAGGCCATGCTGACCGCGGCGATCATCACCAACGCCGACGCCATTCATCCCGGGTACGGATTTCTTTCCGAAAACGCCGACTTCGCGGCCAAGGTGGAAGAACATGGGTTCGCCTTTATCGGCCCCTCGCCCGATCATATTCGCCTGATGGGCGACAAGATCACCGCCCGCCAGACCGCCGTCGAAGTGGGCATTCCGGTGGTTCCGGGCTCGGACGGCGTAGTGGCCGATCTTGACGAGGCCAAAGTGGCGGTCGAGTCCATCGGCTTTCCGGTGCTGATCAAAGCGTCGGCCGGCGGCGGCGGACGCGGCATGAAGGTCGCCCAGAGCGCCAAGGAATTACCCGACGCCCTGGATGATGCCAAGCGGGAAGCGTTAGCCTACTTCGGCAACGCCGATGTTTACATCGAGAAGTTCCTGGCCCACCCGCGCCATATCGAGGTCCAGATCCTGGCCGACAATCACGGCAATGTGGTTTACCTGGGCGAACGGGATTGTTCGCTCCAGCGGCGCCACCAGAAAGTACTTGAGGAAGCTCCCTCGCCGGCCCTCAATCAGGCCGAACGCCATGAGATCGGCGCCATCGCCGTCGCCGCAGCGAAAAAGATCGGCTACCGCAACGTCGGCACCATGGAGTTCCTGTATGAAAACGGCAAATTCTATTTCATCGAAATGAACACCCGGTTGCAGGTGGAACACCCGGTAACCGAAATGATCTGCAGCCTGGATATCGTGCGTGAAATGATCCGCATTGCCGCCGGAGCGCCGCTAGGGTTCCAGCAGAAAGATATCCGCTTTTCCGGCCATGCCATCGAATGCCGCATCAACGCCGAAAACCCGGTAACCTTCATGCCCTCGCCTGGCCGGGTCGGCGACTACCACGCTCCCGGTGGGCTGGGCGTTCGCGTCGATTCAGCCCTTTATTCCGGGTATACGGTCCCCCCCCATTACGACAGCATGATTTCCAAGCTCATTGTCCATGGCACCAACCGCAACGAATGTCTGATGCGGCTGCGCCGGGCCCTGGACGAATACGTCATCGACGGCATTGAGACCACCATCCCCCTGCATCAGCGCCTGGTCACCGACACGGATTTCGTCAACGGCGATTACGACGTCAACTGGCTGGAGAAGCAGGTCGGCGATGAGTAGGCCCCGCGTCCCAGATCACCAATTGACGCCCGAATTGTTACTCCGGGCTTATGCCGCCGGCATTTTCCCCATGGCGGAAAGCCGGGACGATCCGGCGGTATTCTGGGTTGACCCCCAGATCAGGG
>JAJRSS010000204.1 GCA_024278615.1 Alphaproteobacteria bacterium | reverse complement strand
TTCGTCGCAGATACTGGCCAGCAGTTCCATGGCGCTCAAGCGCGGGTTGAGGCTCAGCGCCAAATCGACGGTATCAGGCAACTGTTCCATCAGGCACCGGCAAATGGTGGTCTTGCCGGTTCCCACTTCACCGGTCAGCAGGACAAACCCGCCACCTTCACCCACCCCATAGAGAAGGTGGGCGAGCGCCTCCTGATGACGCCGGCTCATATAGAGATAACGGGGATCGGGAGCGATGGAGAAAGGGCTCTCGTCGATGCCGAAGTATTCTGTGTACATGTTCCGATCTTGAGGAATATGTGGCGGCGGCGCCTTTCGGGCGGACTCACCCCGGGTTATTGGGCCCTGCTACCCCGCTGGGCCCGTATCCCGATATTATGGTGCACAAATTATTAACACGGCCTAAACCGGAATAGATAAATGGATTCAAAGCCGTCGATGGTTAATCCCGTCCCGGTTCGCGTCAGGCTTGAATTAAGTCCGAATCACGCTTGAATCAGGTCCGGGACAGGGCCCGGTCAAAGGAAACCGAGATCATCCCGGTCCCGCCGGCGGACATGGCGCCTACCCGGTATGGGGCCGAAATGTATGGAATCGGGCCGAAATATTTTGTTAACAAAGGGGGCTCAGACTGTATAGGTTCAGCAAGGGAGGGTTTAAAGGCGCTCCCGTAACTTTAGCTGGGGACGGAAACCGGGCCGCCGGATGGGACTGGGGGCAAGGTTTGCCGAAGGGGATTTATAAGATGTTGCATTCGCCCGCTGGGGGAAAGACCGTTTTCGAGGTCGCTATCTACAACAAGGTTGTCCGGGCGCTGGTCAAGGAAAACCAGAGCCATTGGCATTTCGACGATCAATGGGCCGATGTTCAGGTTAGGGACGTAGCCGCACGAGACGAAATGGAAGCCAGAAAGATCATCGGCGAACAGTATCCCGCCGACGAAGGTTTCGTCATCGATAAGCTCTATCCCAGCATCGTTTAGGGCCGGCAGAGCAGGCCTTCCGCCGGGTTGGGCTAAAGCCGCTAAACTCGACTGCCGGTTTTCGCGCCGGCAAAGGTTCGTTTGTCATCCCCGGCCCTTGGCGATTTCCCCATCCCGCAATTCCTTGCGTTTGATCTTGCCTGTCGCCGTCATCGGCAGGGCATCGACGAATTCGATCAGGCGCGGGTATTCGTGCGGCGACAACCGGGTCTTGACGAAATTCCGGATATTTTCCACCAGGGCCGGGCCGGGGGGTTCGCCGTCCCGCAACAAGATGAACGCCTTCACCACTTCCGTGCGCAAGGCGTCGGGCACGCCGACCACCGCGGCCAGGGACACGGCGGGGTGCTTGCCCAGGGTATCCTCGATCTCCCCCGGGCCGATACGGTACCCGGCCGACGTAATCACGTCGTCGTCCCGGCCGACAAACCACAGGTATCCGTCTTCGTCCTTGCTTCCCTGATCGCCGGTCATCAACCAGTCGCCGACAAACTTTTCCTTGGTCGCCTTGGGATCGTCCCAGTATTCCAGGAACATCACCGGGTCGGGGCGCTTGATCGCGATGTGGCCGACCTTTCCCGCCGGCAGGGGGTCGCCCGCGCCGTCAACGATCTCCACCCGGTGGCCCGGTACGGGGCGGCCCATGGACCCGGGCTTGACCTCCATCAGCGTGGCGCAGTTAGCGACCACAAGGTTGCATTCGGTTTGGCCGTAATATTCATTGAAGGTAACGCCCAGGGTTTCCCGCCCCCAATGGAGCAGTTCGGCCCCCATGGGTTCGCCGGCGCAGGTAACGGTGCGCAGGCCAAGGTCGAACCGCTCCCTGATCCGCTCCACCTGTCCCATCAGCTTGAGCGCCGTCGGCGGCATGAAGGTGTTCCTCACCCCATGTCTGGCCATCAGCCCGAGGGCGTTTTCCGGATCGTACTTGCGCGCCCGCTGGGCCAGCACCGGCACCCCGTGGTGCCAGGAGGACATGAGCACGTTCATCAGCCCGCCGATCCATGCCCAGTCGGCGGGGGTCCACATGAGGTCGCCTTTCCGGGGAAAGAATTCGTGGGGAAACTCGACGCCCGGAAGGTGGCCCAGAAGGGTACGGTGGGCATGCAGCGCGCCCTTGGGATTGCCGGTAGTGCCCGAGGTATAAATGATCAGCCCCGGATCTTCGGCCCGGGTGTCGACCGGGGTGAATTGGTCCTTGGCGTTTTCCATCGCCGGCCACAGGTCGATCATGCCGTCGCCGCGCGCGTCTCCGTCCCGGCCCGCCCCGGTGACCAGCAGCAATTTCAGGTGCGGCAGCCGGTCGCGAATGGCTTCGATCTTGGCAAGGTTGACGCCATCGGTAATCAGCGCCCGGGCGCCGCTGTTGGTCAGGCGGAATTCCAGGGCGTCCTCGCCGAAAAGAGTGAACATGGGGATGGAAACCAGTCCCGCCTTCCAGGCGGCGATGTGAGCGATGCCCGTTTCCACCGACTGGGAGAGCAGGATACCGACCCGGTCGCCCCGATCCAGTCCCTTGGCCGCCAGGACGTTGGCCAGGCGGTTGGACAGCCGCTTCAGGTCCAGGAAGCTGTACCGGGTGACGCTGCCGCCATCGCCTTCGACGATCAACGCCGTTTTTCCGGGCGTCGCCTGGGCGTGCTTGTCGCACACGTCCACGCCCATGTTGAAATGTTCAGGGATGCGCCAACGCAAATTCCCGTAAACCTGTCCGTAGCTGTCCCCTGGCGTCAGCATTGAGTTTCCTCCCTTGCCCGGATAATAGCAATTCAGCCGCACATTCGAAATGGGTTGGGGGTAATATGATTGCCCAGGCAACCCAAGGAGAATTCCCGCCCATGTTCGTTCCCGACCTTCTGCAGGGCAAGCGCATCCTGATAACCGGCGGCGGCACGGGCCTGGGCAAAAGCATGGCCCGCCGGTTCCTGGAACTGGGGGCCAGGGTCGCCATCTGCGGCCGGCGGGAAGATGTGCTCGAGGAGACGGCGCGCGAGCTTGCCGCCGAAACCACCGATAAAACCGGCGGCGCCGTCGCCTGGAAAGGCCTGGACATCCGCGATGCGGAAGCGGTGGAGCGGGGGGTCGGTGAATTCTGGGCCGGCGGGCCCATCGACGTGCTGGTCAACAACGCGGCGGGAAATTTCCTTGCCCGCACGGAAACCCTGTCCCACCGGGCGGTGGATTCGGTGCTGGGGATCGTTTTGCATGGTTCCGCCTACATGACCCTGGCCTGCGGCAGGCGCTGGATCGCCGATGGGCGGCCGGGCACGGTGCTGAGCATGATCACCACCTATGCCTGGACCGGTTCGGCCTATGTGGTGCCGTCGGCCATGGGCAAGGCCGGAGTGCTGGCTCTGACCCGCAGCCTGGCGGTGGAATGGGGCCCCAAGGGAATTCGCCTCAACGCCATCGCGCCGGGGCCGTTCCCCACCAAAGGCGCCTGGGACCGGCTGGTGCCTGAGGGCCAGGCGGACCTGTGGGAAAGCCGAAATCCCCTGGGCCGGGTGGGCGAACACCGTGAACTGACCAACCTTGCCGCGTATATGGTTTCCGACCAGGCCGGGTTCATGAACGGCGAGGTGGTAACCCTGGACGGCGGCGAATGGCTGGCCGGCGCCGGCCAGTTCAACTGGGCCTCGCAATTGTCGGAGGAAGACTGGGCGGCGATGGCGCCGGGGAAGAAGGGCAAGGGGTGATAAGATTGTACTGAGACGGTATTGACCTGACGGTCGCCCCTCCTGGCTGGGGATAGTTTATGCGGCTTTTGTATTCCCTGTCTTTCGCACTTTTACGTCGACCCGAAGGTTCAACTTACCCAGAATACGCACCAGCCGGTCAATGGTGAACCGCGCCAGGTCGGCGTTTCGAATTCTCACGATATCCGATTGATCGACGCCCAATTCCTTTTGAGCCTTGCGCGTTGACCAGCCCCGTTCGTTCAGTACGCCAATGATTTCGGCCGCAAGCCGGGCTTTCAATTGCTTTGTATTGGCGTCGGGATCGCCGTGGTCGCGAAAAACGTTTCCGCTTCCCCGCCGCACGTCCAGTTTTTCATTCATTCATACATTTCCTTCAACCAATTCAGCCGAGACCGGATAACGTCGATTTCCCTTTTGGGTGTCTTGACGCCCCGCGTGGATTTCTTCTGGAAGCAATGCACTACCCAGATATCGTTTCCAATGCGTACCGTATAGATCGCCCGAAAGGCATCGCCGTGGTGGACCACCCGAATCTCAAGGATTCCTGCTCCCAGTCCCTTCATGGGTTTGGCAATATCGGACTTTTCCCCAGCGGCGGCGATTTCAAGGGCGTATTGCATTCGCCCGCGAACGGAAACGGGGAATCTCAAAAAAGCCTTTTCAGCCGCGCTTATCCAGGAAACCCGCCGGCTCATCGTCCATTGATGGTATATTTACCATCACCTGTCAAGAACACCTTCCGCTTCCGGTGCTTCGGCTAAGGTAAGAAGACTGGGCGGCGATGGCGCCGGGGAAGAAGGGCAAGGGGTGAGGGGGGGCTGGCTTGGCCCGGACAGGCGTTATGGGCTGGCGGGGCTGGCCAGGGTACGGTTGACGTCGATCATCGCCTGCAGGGTGTGCGTATCAATGCCATTCAGCAGTTTCGCCGCCGAGTGGTCCATGAACAGGCTCAAGCTGAGGAGCTGCTGTCTCAACACATCGGTCAACAGGTTGTCGGGATTGGTCACCTCGGCCTGAAAGATGGTCCACAAATCAAAATTGAAGTGGAGCGCTTCACCCAGGGCGGCCTTGTCGCCGGGATTATTCCTGGCGTAGTCCAGCAGGCGTGCCGCCTTCAACAGGGCTTCCTTTTCCAGGGCGTTTCCGCTGAGAGATGATCTATGAGTATTGGCATAGGCGGAATATCCAGGTGCTGTGGCCATGCCGATTTTAACTCCCCGTGATCAAGTTGACGATGGACCGGTCCGATTGAGCGGTAATGCGCAACCCCTGGGCCGACAGGGCGTCGCGCACGTTGGCGGAAAGCAGTCTGGCGGCCTCTTCGTTGGCGTCGGCAAGGGTAAGCTTGGCGGTGCCGCCTTCCAGGGTATTGGCGAGGTTCCGGGTGAAATCCTCGCGGATGTTGAGAACGGCGGCATTGCCGACGATGTTGGATTCATTGGCCCGGACCTTGGCGGTCGCGCCTTCAATGTCGGCGATGGCCTGGTCTATGCCGGCCTGTGTGGCGAAATTGTCGTAGCCGGCGGCGTCGCCGATGCCCAGGCTGGCGGCATCGGAAGCTGCCCCCTGGATGGTCAGGGACACCCCCGGCTTGTCGCTGGTGGCGACATCCAGCTTGTCGGGGGAGCTGGAAATCAAGTTGACCCCCTGATAGGAGACATCGTTGGCTAGGCTGTCGATTTGCCGGCGCACGGTGTCGAACTGCTTGACCAGTTCCGCCCGCTCATCGGATGTGGCGTTTTGCGCCGCCTTGGCGATGCCCTTCAGTTGCTGGGTCAGGCCCTCGATGGTCCGCGTCCCGACGTTGGTCGCCTGCAGGGCGCTGATGCCCTGGCCGATACTGGCCTTGGCGTCGCGCAAGGCGCCGACCCGGTTGGTCAGGGCCTGCGAACGCAGGAAGTTGACCGGGTTTTCGGTAATGCCCGATACCCGCCGCCCGCTGGCCAGGCGGTCGGATGCCTCGTTCCTGGCCCGGAAAATCTGGGTCCGCGCCGTCAGAAACTGGCGCTGCGCCGCGTAAAGGGCGATGGATTCCGTCATTGCCGCCATATCCCTGTCGCATTTTACAGGCGGCCCGATTCTTCCCTGTTTTCAGCGGACCGCCGAAAGCCCCCTGATCATACGGTTCCGAGGCCCGAAATCCTGTGATCACGGTCACAGAACCACGGGCAACGGGCGCCTGGCCCAGGTGATGGCGGCTCTCTTTGAATCTAAATTCCTATAAAGATCAATTAATTGCATCTGTAATTTCGACCAATTACAGAAGTTTTTTCCCGGCCCTAGAAAATTCCCTTGCGGATGATGAAGTGTTGGTAGGCGTTGATCCCGTCCAGGATGACGCCATCGAAGCCCAGGTCGATGATGCCGTAAATATAGGAATTCGTATCGCCACTGATGATGCGCTGCCATTGGGGCCACCAGTATTCAACGAAGTACTTGTCCGGGTTGCCGGGGTACCGGGCGGTGATGTAGGGCGGGTTGCCGACGCCCCAGTCATCCTGCCAGTAGTGGCGGTAGCTGGCCGCCCGGCCGATGTCCAGGTAGGCCAGCACCAGGCGCTTGGCGCCCAGTTTCTTGTATTTCAGCGCCCGCACGTTTTCCTTGGTCAACGGCGTCTGGCCGTGGAACACATCGACCACCACCATGTCGAAATTGGTTTCCCGGATCTCTCGGACGAACTGTTCTTGCAACCCGAAGGGCGAAGAATCCCGGACCACCACATAGTTCTCGACGTTTTGGATGGAAAGGATGCTGTCGCTGTTTTCGTTGAAGGGCCATTTGGCGTAGGGCGGCAGGTGGTTGAGCTCCAGCCCCCGGGCGTCGGCGACAAACGACACGAAGCCCTCGCGGGCGCTGCGCCAGAAGGATTTGGAAACGGAGGATCGCTTCTTGGCGTAGTCCATGACCAGCACCTTCAGGCCGCCTTTCTTGGCGATTTCGGCAAGGGTCAGGAGTTCCTTTTGGGCCTTGATCTCGTCCCGGACAGGTTCCTTGCCGAAGGCGGTGGCGCCGAAGTACAGCCCTTCCAGCAATACCCCATCAATGGCCCGCATGTAGGCCCGGGCCGGTTGCGGATTCTCAATGTTGGAAAACTGGTTCTTGGTCAACAGTTCCAGGCCGTTCTGCACGACGACCATGAAGTCCTTGTTTTGTTGGTGGGCGAAAGCGCTGACGTTCTGCACGAACAGGCGCATCTGCTCCATGTAATCGATGTTACCGCCCAGATGGGTCGGCGGGGACAGGTTGGCCTGTTTTTTCCCGCCCCGTTTTTTTCTGCCGGTAACGGTCCCCTGGGGCGGAAGGCCGGTGCCCGGAACCTGAATGCCGGGGACATCGGTTCCAGGGGTTTGCAGGGTGGGCGTGCCGGTTCCGGTATTACCGCCAGTCCCAGGCGTAATGCCGTAGGTGGGGACATCCTGCTGCTGAACGCGGACCTGGGCCTGGGCCGCCGTGGCCAGGGAAAGGAATAGGCAGGCCGCAAAAAACAGCGAAAAGACCGGGCGTTGACCGGACATGAGGCAGTTCCTTGGCAGGGATCATTAATTTCTTGTACGCCCTACCGGTGAAAGATTCGTTACCGGAAGAACTCACCGGAACGCCTTGAACCTCAAGGAAAGACCTCAAACCATCTTCGCCGCCACGTGGCCGGCGATGGCCAGGGACGAGGTCAGGCCCGGGGATTCGATGCCGTACAGGTTGATCAGCCCGGAAACCCCATGCACGTCCTGATCCTGGATGACGAAATCAGCGGGCGGCTGGCCCGGCGCCTGGGTCTTGGGCCGGACGCCCGCATAGCCCGCATAAAGGACTCCATCCGGAAGGCCGGGCCAATAGCGGCGTATGGCGGCTTCGAAGGCGGCTTGGCGGCGGGCATCCACCTCATAATTGATTTCCTCCAGCCGCTCCACTTCCAGCCGTTCCACATCGGGGCCGAACCGTGTCTGGCCGCCCATATCCGTGGACAGGTGAAGGCCCAGGCTGTCCGCTGTCGGCACCGGGTAAATCAGATGATTGAAGGGTGACGGGCCGCTGAGGATGAAATAGTTCCCCTTGGTCGGGTAGAGCCGGGGAATGGACCGGGCCGGCACCCCTTGGATGGACGCCGCCACCGCTTGGGTGCCCAGGCCGGCGCTGTTGATCAGCCAACGGCATTTCAACCGCATGGGGTGGTCGCCGCCGACTTCCAGCAGGATGCCGCCATCACCGCCGGCGCGGCCCCCGGTGACCGGGCTGTGAAAGGCATAGGCGGCGCCGGCGGCTTCCCCGTCGCCCTGGTAGGCGAGCATCAGGCCGTGGGCATCCAGCATGCCCGTGGACGGGCACCATAGGGCGGCGGCGGCCTTGACCGCCGGCTCCCTGCGGGCGACCGCCTCCCGGTCCAGCCATTCCAGGTCATGGACTCCGTTGGCTTCGCCGGTGGCGCGGATTTTCTCCAGGGAGGGGATTTCGCTGTCTTCCGTCGCCACCACCAGCTTGCCCACCCGGCGGTGGGCGACGCCGTGTTCGGCGCAATAGGCGTACAGCAGGTCCCGCCCCTCAACGCAGAATCGGGCCTTGTTGCTTCCCGGGGCGTAATAAATGCCGGCGTGAATGACTTCGGAATTGCGGGAACTGATACCGGTGCCGATGGTTTCGGCGCTTTCCAGCACCACCACTTCCCGGCCGGCCAGGGCCAGGGCCCGGGCCACGGCTAGGCCGACCACCCCGGCCCCGATCACCGCGCATTCGATACTGTCCGTCATGGGGCGGCAGTTTGGATACGGCATTCTTCGCGGTCAAGGGCCGCCGGCAAAGCGCCCCGACGGCGGCGGGCGGCGGTAACGACCCCACTCACTTAACTTTGCCTGATCACTATAATTTGCCCGATCACTATAATTTGAATGGAAAGGAGCGGATATGATTTGCCCACCGGTGGCTTGGGAAGGCAGGGTATCGACCGTGGTAAACACGATAAACCTTGCTTCCCCAAGCCGCCGGAGTTCAACCCGCCGGGCGGCCGATGTGGGGAGTGCCCCGCGCCCCCGGGCGGACACCAAGGCGTCCACCCGGGATTCATTGGCGGGGAGTGCCCCGCGCCCCCGGGGACGACTGGCGTTGGGTTCACTGGGCGTGGCCCTCGCCATTTTTTTTCTCATTTCCTATGTAAGCACCACCATGGCCAACCCCCTGGCCTGGGCCCGGGAATGGCCCGACACGGACTTTTCCAAGAAAATCATAGACTTCGGTGAAATCCTGTCGGGCGGCCCGCCCAAGGACGGCATTCCGTCCATCGACAATCCCCAGTTCATCCCCATCGGCAAGGTAACTGACCTTGCCGACACCGAACCGGTGGTGGGGATCGTCATCAACGGCGACGCCCGCGCTTATCCCCTGCGCATCCTCATCTGGCACGAAATCGTCAACGACACCGTGGGCGGCGTTCCCGTCACCGTCACCTTCTGTCCCTTGTGCAATTCCAGCATCGTCTTCGACCGGCGCCTGGACGGCCGGATGCTGGACTTCGGTACCACCGGCAAGCTCCGCAATTCCGACCTGGTCATGTATGACCGCCAGACCGAAAGCTGGTGGCAGCAGTTCCTCGGCCAGGCCATCGTCGGCGAACTGACCGGCAAGATATTGACCATGCTGCCTTCGCGCCTGGAATCCTTCGCCAACTTCCGCAAGCGGGCGCCACAGGGAAAGGTGCTGGTGCCCAACAACCCGGGCATGCGCAACTACGGCGCCAACCCTTATGTCAGCTATGACAGCGCCTCCTTTCCCTTCCTTTATCAGGGCGACATGCCGGAAGGCATCGATCCCATGGCCCGGGTGGTCGCCGTGGAAGGCGAGGCCTGGAGCCTGTCCCTGCTCAGGGAGAAGAGCCGCATTACCAAGGGGGACCTGGTGATTACCTGGAATTCGGGCCAGAACTCGGCCCTCGACACCCGCGCCATCACCGAGGGCCGGGATGTGGGTAACGTTGTGGTGCAGCGCCAGCAAGGCGGTGCCATGGTGGACGTGATCCACGACGTCACCTTTGCCTTCGTCTTCAACGCCTTCAACCAGGGCGCCCCCATTAACACCCAATAAGCATCCCCAATAGGCGGTTCTCTGAAACCAGCTTTGGCCTTGCGCTCCACCTTGAGATAGGGTGTAAGGGAACCCGTTTTTCCAACTATCCTTGATGAACATGGCGAGCGACGAGAAAAGGCTTCCGGCCCGGAAATCCTCCCGCAGCGAGGTGGATGCGTTTCTGGAGAAAGTGGCCTCCACCCCGGCGTTGAAGAAACCGGGGGAGCGGGGCCGCTTGATTTTTGCCATGGACGCTACCGCCAGCCGCCAGCCCACCTGGGACCGGGCGGCCCATATCCAGGGCGAGATGTTCACCGAAACCGCCACCCTGGGCGGGCTGGAAATTCAACTGGCCTATTATCGGGGTTTCGGGGAATTCCAGGCCGGGCCGTGGCTGACCCAGGCCAGGGACCTGAATCGCCTGATGACTTCGGTGTTCTGCCTGGCCGGGGAAACCCAGATCGGCAAGGTGCTGCAGCACGCGGTCAACGAAACCAAGGACAAGAAGGTCGACGCCCTGGTCTTCGTCGGCGATTGCGTGGAAGAGGACGTGGACCGGTTGGGAGCGATTGCCGGCGAGCTGGGAATCCTCGGTGTGCCGGCCTTCATGTTTCACGAAGGAGAAGACCCCATAGCCGAGTTCGCCTTCCGGCAGGTGGCCAAGCTGACCGGCGGCGCCTGCTGCCGGTTCGACGCCAACAGCGCCCATGTGCTCAAGGAACTGCTGGCCGCCGTCGCCGTTTTCGCCGCCGGTGGCAGGCGGGCCCTGGAGAACCTGGCCCAAAAAAAAGGCGGAGATGTTCTTCGCATCGCCCACCAGTTGAAGAGATAGGCGGATAGGTGTTTCCCTATTTCATCCTCGGCATCGCCCTGTTGATCGGTGTTTTGCTGACTGGGCGCTGGTTCGCCCAGGCGGACCCCAAGGTCCTGGCGAAATTCGTCAAATGGCTGGCCCTGATCCTGATCTTAGGGGTGATCCTGTTTCTTGCGGTGAGCGGACGTTTGAACTGGATCTTCGTGGCGATGCCCGCCCTCTTGGTCTGGTTCATGCGTTTCCGCCGGGCGGCCCGCATGGCCAAGAACTTCTCGCGCATGGCCGGCATGGGCGGTGGTGGCGGTCAGGCCTCCGACGTGGAGACCCGGTTCCTGCGCATGTCCCTGGATCACGCCACCGGCGCCATGGATGGCCAGGTCGTGGAAGGCGCCTATGCCGGACGCACCTTGGGCTCCATGTCCGTCGCCGAGTTGACCGGCCTGCTCAAGACCTGCTGGGTGGAAGACGAGCAATCGGCCCGCATCCTGGAATCGTACCTGGACCGGTTTCACGGCGGCTGGCGGGACCAGGCGGGAGAATCCGGAGGAGGGGCGGAACACTCCCCGGGCCCCATGTCCCCGGACCAGGCGCTGAAGGTGCTGGGTCTCGAGGAGGGCGCCACCGATAGGGAAATCAAGGAAGCCCATCACCGGCTGATGGCCGGCCTGCACCCGGATCACGGCGGTTCCACCTATCTGGCCGCCCAGATCAACCAGGCCCGGGAAGTGCTGCTGGGAAAGGCTTAACTGGCCAGCGGCGTTCGCATGGGCTGGCCGGTAGCGGGCGGCGGTTGGTGCTGCTTGCGGCCAGGGGGCGGCTGTGGCACAAAGGCCTCGCTTTTGGGGCCCATAAAGCCCTTTTTTTATTTCTTTTGGGGATTTCCATGGTCAAGGCCATTCGCAAGGCGGTGTTTCCGGTAGCAGGATTGGGAACGCGGTTTCTCCCCGCGACCAAGGCCATGCCCAAGGAAATGCTGCCCATCGTCGATAAACCGTTGATTCAATACGCGGTTGAAGAAGCGCGGGAGGCCGGCATCGAAGAAATCATCTTCGTCACCGGCCGCGGCAAGACCGTACTGCTGGATCATTTCGACCGTAGTTTCGAGTTGGAGCGGGTGCTTCACGAACGGGGCAAGGCAGACGCCCTGACGGAAATGGCTGAATGGATGCCCAAGCCGGGGCAGATCAGTTCCACCCGCCAGCAACAGCCCCTGGGCCTGGGCCATGCGGTGTGGTGCGCCCGCAATTTCATCGCCGACGAACCCTTCGCGGTTCTGTTGGCCGACGACCTGATCCTGGCCCAGCCTGGCTGCCTGAG
The DNA here is from genome assembly GCA_024278615.1 of Alphaproteobacteria bacterium. GTDB lineage: Bacteria > Pseudomonadota > Alphaproteobacteria > Rhodospirillales > 2-02-FULL-58-16 > JAJRSS01. Next base: position 3,391 of record JAJRSS010000204.1, on the reverse strand, counting down.
CCAGATGGTGGAGGTTTACAGCAAAGTCGGCGGCAACGTGGTGGCCGCCGAAGACGTGCCGAGGGAGAAAACGAACCGCTACGGCATTCTGGACGTGGTCGAGGACGACGGCCGGCTGGCCCGGGCCAAGGGCCTGGTGGAAAAGCCGGACCCATCGCAAGCGCCGTCCACCCTCAGCATTATCGGCCGCTACTTGCTTCAGCCCCAGGTATTCGGGCACCTGGCCCGGCAGGAGCGGGGGGCCGGCGACGAAATCCAGCTCACCGACGCCATGGCCAAGACCATTGGCGATATTCCGTTTCACGGCCTGCGGTTCGATGGCCGGCGGTTCGACTGTGGCAGCAAGCTGGGGTTCGTCGAGGCCAATATCGCTTACGCCCTGGACCGGGAAGACCTGAAAGACGGCGTTGGCCGGATCCTCAAGAAATATTCCTGACCGCAAAAATAACTTCGGACTGAATAAATGAAAATTGCAATCATCGGTACTGGTTATGTGGGCCTGGTTTCCGGCGCCTGTTTTTCCGAATTCGGTGTCGACGTGGTTTGCGTCGACAAGGACGAAAGCAAGATCGACCGCCTGACCCAAGGGGACATCCCCATCTTTGAGCCGGGGCTGGATGACTTGGTGGCCGGCAACGTGAAAGCGGGCCGCCTGGGATTCTCGACCGACCTGACGGCGGCGGTGAAGGGGGCCGACGCGGTATTCATTGCCGTCGGCACGCCCAGCCGGCGCGGCGACGGCCATGCGGACCTTTCCTACGTTTACGGGGTGGCGGAGGAAATCGCCGGGGCGCTGAACGGCTATACGGTGATTGTCACCAAATCGACGGTTCCCGTGGGTACCGGCACCGAGGTCGAAAACATCGTACGTAAAGTCCGGCCCGACGCCGACTTCGACGTGGTTTCCAATCCGGAATTCCTACGCGAAGGTTCGGCCATCAACGACTTCATGCGTCCCGACCGGGTGGTCATGGGCACCGGCAGCGAACGGGCCCGGGAAGTCATGCGCACCCTTTACCGGCCTTTGTTCCTGATCGAAACGCCCATTCTGTTTACCTCCCGTACCACGGCGGAACTGACCAAGTATGCGGCCAATGCCTTCCTGGCGGTCAAGATCAGCTTCATCAATGAAATCTCGGACTTGTGCGAAAAAGTGGGTGGCGATGTGCACGACGTGGCCCGGGGCATCGGCCTGGACGGGCGCATCGGCACCAAATTCCTGCATGCGGGTCCGGGGTATGGAGGATCGTGTTTCCCCAAGGACACAAAGGCCCTGGGGCGCACCGCCCAGGACAACGACAGCCCGCTGCGCATTGTCGAAGCCGTGGTGCAGGTCAACGACACTCGCAAGAAGGAGATGGCGGCACGGGTGGTGATGGCCTGCGGCGGTTCGGTGAAGGGGCTGACCATCGCCGTTCTCGGCGTCACCTTCAAACCCAACACCGACGATATGCGCGACGCTCCCAGCCTGGACATCATTCCCGCCCTGCGAAAAGCAGGTGCGCGTATTCACGCCTTTGATCCGGAAGGCATGGAGGAAGCCAAGGGCATGCTGAAGGACGTTCACTGGTGCAACGACGCTTACGACGCCCTTGCCGGCGCCGACGCGGTGGTCATCATCACCGAATGGAACCAGTTCCGCGCCCTGGACTTGGAGCGCGCCAAGGACCTTCTAAGCCAACCGGTAATGATCGATCTCAGGAACATCTATAATCCGGTGGAAATGAAAGCAGCCGGGTTCCGATATTCCTGCGTCGGCCGGCCAAATCTTTCCGGCGCATAGGATTCGTCCATGTCCCAAGGCAGATCATTGGACCCATCCATCCTTCGGGAATACGACATCCGGGGGATCGTCGGTAAAACCCTGTCCGCCGATGACGTGCGAACCGTCGGCCGCGCCTTTGGAACCCTTGCCCGCCGCGCCGGCGGCGAGACGGCGGCCGTCGCCTATGACGGGCGGCTGTCTTCGCCCGAATTGGAAGGGGCCATGGTCGACGGGCTATCCGCCTCCGGCCTGGACGTCAGCCGCATTGGCCTGGGTCCGACGCCCATGTTGTATTTCGCCGCCCATACCCTGGGCGCGGACGCCGGCGTGATGATCACCGGTTCCCACAACCCGCCCGAATACAACGGCATCAAGATGACCCTCAAGGGTCATTCCTTTTTCGGCGCCGACATTCAAAAACTGGGAAAGATCGCGGCGGCGGGGGATTTCGAATCCGGCGCGGGTGAAATTACCGGCAAGCCGCTGATGGAAGAATACGTCGCCCGCCTGCTGCAGGATTTTCGCGGCGACCGCCCGCTGACCGTGGCCTGGGACGCGGGCAATGGCTCGGCGGGGGAAGCGCTGGTCAAGCTGACCGCCAAACTGCCGGGCCGGCATATCCTGTTGAATGAAACCATAGACGGCAATTTTCCGGCCCACCACCCGGACCCCACGGTGGAAGCCAACCTGGAACAATTGAAAGCCGCGGTGGCGGCGGAGCGGTGCGACGTTGGCGTCGCCTTTGACGGCGACGGGGACCGGATCGGCATCGTTGACGGCAAGGGCCGGGTGCTGTGGGGCGATCAGGTCATGGTGCTGCTGGCCGGCGAAGTGCTGGAAGACCTGCCGGGCGCCACCATTATCGCCGATGTCAAGGCCAGCCAGGTTTTCTTCGATGAAATCGCCCGCATGGGCGGCAAGCCGCTGATGTGGAAGACCGGCCATTCCCTGATCAAGGCCAAGATGGCCGAGACCGGCGCGCCCCTGGCCGGCGAAATGAGCGCCCACATCTTCTTCGCCCACCGGTATTACGGATACGACGACGCCCTGTATGCCGCCGTGCGATTGTTGTCCATCATCAGCCGCTCACAAGACAGCCTGGTCCAGATGCGCGACCGCCTGCCGGCCATGGTCAACACGCCGGAGATCCGGTTCGATTGCGACGAGGACCGCAAGTTCAAGGTCGTCGAAGAAGTGAAGGCGCGACTCAAGGGCCGGGAAGGGATCACGGTTTTCGACATGGACGGGGTTCGGGTGAAGTCCAAAGACGGCTGGTGGCTGCTGCGGGCGTCCAACACCCAGGCGGTGCTGGTCGCCCGCTGTGAATCGGCGACGGAAGACGGCTTGCGCCGGCTGAAGGATACCCTGGTGACCGAACTCAGGGCCGCCGGCGTCAATCCTCCGGACCTGGATTAATCCGCCGCTTTTACGCTTCTCGCAGGAGCGGGCCATGGGTTTTTTTTACCATGGCCGGCGAGGGAAACATCGTGTCCGTCCGGTGAAGGGGGTTGATCAGACAGGATGAAGGAATTCGCTGGTTTCGATTGCGTGAAGGGCGGCTCTGAGAGACAAGCCTTGATGGACGCGGAACCATTGGCCAGTGTGGCGATGCCACTGGACATCGAA
>JAJRSS010000203.1 GCA_024278615.1 Alphaproteobacteria bacterium | reverse complement strand
GTCATGAGCGCCGTCGGCTACAACCTGCGCCTCATCCTCAAGTGGTTGAGGATACTTTTGCGCAAAATTATCGCCGCCATATGGGTTGCGATGATGCCTCGATCAGTGCTCAAACAGGCTTCTTAACAGCGAACTAATCCGCCTCCACGTACTGTCCGTAAAAGGCGACGTAATCCTTGATTTCGATCATTTCATCGAAGGGGGTCTGGTAGCTCCAGGCGGCGTTTTCCGCGGCCTGGTCCCCGGCGGCCAAATTCCAATAGGACGCTTCGCCCTTGAAGGGGCAATAACTGGCGTGGTTCGTTCGTACCATCAGGTCCAGGCGCACGTCCTGGCGGGGAAAATAGTACACCGGGTCATAATCGGCCTCGCGCATGCGGATCGCCCGGGTGCTGTCGGCAAGGGTGGTGCCGGCGAGTCTGGCCCGGACCCTTTTTCCGGCGGCGGCCAATTCGATTCGGTGCCCGGCGTGCTTGACAAATCCCGGCGCCGGGTTGGCGGTTGAGGATCGGGGTTTCATGGGTCTTGTTCTCCTGTTCCGCGGCCAGGCTGTTCCACGATCAGGCCGCGGCTATTCGTCGTAGGCGGCCAGGGAATCAAACGGAATATCCAGTTTCGAGCGTCCGTTCAGAAAGGTGAGTTCCAGGATGCACGCCGCGCCGGCGACCTCCGCCCCCAACTTGCGAAACAGCTCCACGGCGGCGGCCATGGTGCCGCCGGTGGCCAGCAGGTCGTCCACGACCACCACCCTTTGGCCTTCCTCTATGGCGTCTTCCTGGATTTCCACCACGCCATTGCCGTATTCCAGGGTGTATTCATAAGGAATGGTGGGGCCGGGCAGCTTGCCTTCCTTGCGCACCATGATAAATCCGCACCCCAGTTTCAGCGCCAAGGGCGCCGCCACCAGGAATCCACGGGATTCGATGCCGGCCAGGACATCCGGCCGGTGCCCGCCGACGATCTTGGCCATGCGCCCCATGGCCACCTGCCAGGCGTCGGCGTGGGCGAGAAGGGTGGATATGTCGTAGTAGAGGATGCCCTCTTTGGGAAAATCCGGGATCGACCGGATATGATCTTTGATGTCCATGGTCCCCTGACAACTTGTTAATAGCCCGGCGGGCGGGTTTGCAGGGCCGCATCCTACAGGCTTCCCAATCTTCCGGCCATACTTTCGACTGGCCTTCGACTGGCCTTCGAGCGGCCTTCGAGCGGGTGGCGATTTTACCGAGGCCGCGTCCGGCGGGTGGCGGCGGGGGAAGTGAATCAATCGGTTCATTATCGCGGAAATTAGGTTCATTTTGTTGCATCTGCTGTCGGCCCAAGGGTACCATCCCCACCGCCAGGCCAATCAACCCCCCGGGGGGTCAGGGGAATCAGGGGCGCCCGCCAGTGGACTTCGATACGCTCACTTCCGTGATGGCTGAACAATTTAGCCGCCTCAGTCCTCAATTGCAGCACGCCGCCCGGCATGCGCTGGACCGCCCCGATGACGTAGCGCTGATGTCTATGCGGGGACTGGCGGCGGGCGCCGGCGTACACCCATCGACCATGGTGCGTCTGGCCCGCACCCTGGGCTGCGGCAGCTACGCGCGGTTCCGCGAGCCCTTTCAACAACGCCTGCGGGTGCGTCCGGGCGGGTACCTTGACCGGGCAAGGGACCTTCAGGCCCGGGGCGCCGGCGGCGCCGGCCAGGCCTTGCTGCGGGAAGTCCTGGGCACGGTCGAATCCAACCTGCGGGAAACCTTCGACGCCAATGGCGCCGGGAATTTCATCGCCTGCGCCCGGGCCATGGCGGCGGCGCGGAAGTTGTACGTCGTCGGCCTGCGCAGCGTCTTTCCGGTGGCCTTCTTCTTTCACTACGCCTACCGCATGTTTCGCGACAACGCGGTGCTGCTGGACGGCGGCGGCGGCGCCATGGCCGACGATTTGAGGTCTTTCGGCGAAGGCGACGTAATCTTCGCTATCAGCTTCGACCCCTACACATTCGAAACTGTGCGCGCCGTGGAATACGCCCGCCACCATGGCGGCCAGTCGGTGGTGATGACCGACAGCCCGGTATCGCCCATTTTGCAATCGCCCGCGGGCGGCGCGAAGGAACACCGGCTGATTATCCGCACCGAAAGCCCGTCGTTTTTTCATTCCATTTCCGCCGGCATCACCGCCGCCGAAGCCCTGATCGCCCTGATGATCGCCGAGGGGGGACAGCCGGCCCTGGATTCCATCAAGGAAAGCGAAGGGCAACTGGATACGTTCCACGCCTATTGGCACGGCAAGCCGGAGGGCCATGCGGGCAGGAAAGTCAGGCCGGCAATAAAATAAGACCGGCCGGAAAGTGAAACCGGGCGACCCGGCGAGTACAAGCGGAAAAAGGAATCGGGGAAAGAAATGAGCGGTATTTTTCAGCGGCAAATCAAGGCGCGCCTGCCCACGGCGGCCAGCGGCGATGGCCCCTACATCATCGATACGGATGGCAAGGCCTACCTGGATGCCTCGGGCGGCGCGGCGGTTTCCTGCCTGGGGCATTCCGACGCCGATGTGCGCGACGCCATCAAGGCCCAGGTGGACAAGCTGGCTTTCGCCCATACCGCTTTTTTCACCACCGAGGTGGCGGAGGAACTGGGCCAGGTCCTGATCGACGGCGCGCCCGGCGGGATCGAGCGGGTGTATTTCCTTTCCGGTGGTTCGGAAGCCATGGAAGCAGCCCTGAAGATGGCGCGTCAGTATTTCGTTGAAAAAGGCCAGCCGGAGCGCACCCGCTTCATCGCCCGCCGCCAGAGCTACCACGGCAACACCTTGGGGGCGCTTTCTGTTGGCGGCAACGTCAAGCGGCGCATCCCCTACCAGCCCTTGCTCATGGAATCCCATCATATTTCCCCGTGCTACGCCTACCGGGGCATGGAAGCCGGGGAAACGGAGGAAGCCTACGGCCAAAGGGTGGCCGATGAACTGGAAACGGCGATCCTGGACCTGGGTCCGGAAACGGTCATCGCCTTTGTTGCCGAAACCGTGGCCGGCGCCAGCCTGGGCGTGGCGCCGCCGGTCGCCGGTTACTTCAAGCGGGTGCGGGAAATCTGCGACCGCCATGGGGTGCTGTTGATCCTGGATGAAGTCATGTGCGGCATGGGCCGCACCGGCACCCTGCACGCGGTGGAGGCCGAAGGCATCGCGCCGGACATGATCTGCGTCGCCAAGGGGCTGGGCGCCGGCTATCAGCCCATCGGTGCGGTTCTGGTGTCGGCTTCCATCTTCGACGCCTTCAGCGAAGGGCGCGGTTACTTCGAACATGGCCACACCTATATGGGCCACCCGACGGCCTGCGCCGCCGCGTTAGCGGTGCAAAAGGCGATCCGCTCCCGCGGCCTGCTGGCCAACGTACGCCGCCAGGGCGAGACCCTGGAAGCGGCACTGCTGGAACGCCTGGGTAACCACGCCCACGTTGGCGATATCCGTGGCCGCGGCCTGTTTCGGGGCATAGAACTGGTTGCCGACCGGGCGACCAAAGCGCCTTTTAACCCGTCGGCGGGAATTTTCTCCCGCGTCAAGGCCGAAGCCATGGACCGGGGGCTGATCTGCTATCCGGGCGGTGGTTGCGTGGATGGACTCAGTGGCGACCACATATTGCTGGCGCCGCCGTTTATTATCGAGCCGCCGCATATCGAGGAAATCGTCGGCAAGCTGGGCGATTCCATCGATGCCGCCCTTTCCAGCCAGCGCTCCGGTTAGCCCCGGAGCCTTTATCGAACGCTACTGAATCCGCCGTGTTTCGTTGCCGGCCGCCCTTCGAACCCGGGCGGCAAGCCACCACCCGGATTGCATTCAATCTGCACCGTTTGTGATGTCATGCGCCCAAAATGAATCGTTTGTTGCATCCGGTGGGAATTCACGGATAAAGTGCGGTTGCGATGAAGGGGGTTGCGCCCACTCCCCCCGGGAACAGGGGCCTCGGGAATAGGGGTTGTCGCCGGTGGCAACGGCTGTAAACTGTTGCGAACTAGGGCTGGACTTGAATCCGGCCCAACTGGGAGGCAGGCCAAGTTGTCGGTAAACCGAACCCCCACCCTTGGGCGGCCCATGGGACCGTCCGTAACGTCAGCTAGGACGCATACCGTTTTTGCGCCGTCATCGGCGGCCGGCGGCGCGTTTCTTTGATCAATCCAAGCGAAACCTGAACGATTCTCATCCAACTAGGGAGGACTTTCCACAATGAGAAAACTAACCGTATCCACACTGGCCCTGGCGCTGGTCGCCGGGACATTCGCCGTCGCCGGCGGTCAAAGCGCCAAGGCACAGCAGAATTTCATTACCATCGGCACCGGCGGCGTGACCGGCGTGTATTATCCCACCGGCGGCGCCATCTGCCGTCTGGTCAACAAGGGCAAGAAAAAGCACGGCGTGCGTTGTTCGGTGGAAAGCACCGGCGGCTCGGTTTACAACATCAACACCATCCGCGCCGGCGAGCTGGACATGGGCGTTGCCCAGTCCGACTGGCAATATCATGCTTACAATGGCACGGGTAAGGATTCCTTCATTAAGGCCGGGCCGTTCAAGGAACTGCGGGCGGTATTCTCGGTTCACGCCGAACCGGTGAGCATCATTTCCCGCGCCGACGCCAATATCAAGAGTGTCAAAGACCTAGTCGGCAAGCGGGTCAATATCGGCAACCCGGGTTCGGGCACGGAGGCCACCTGGAACGTCATGTGGAAGGCCCTGGGCTACACCAACTCCGACCTCAAGCTGGCGTCTCAGATGAGATCGGCGGAAACGCCGCAGGCCCTGTGCGACAACAAGATCGACGCCTTCTTCTGGTTGGTCGGCAACCCCGCCGCCCTCAACCAGGAAGCGACGACCACCTGCGACGCCAAGTTCGTGCCCGTCGAGGGTCCGGCCATCGACAAGCTGGTGAAGGAAAATTCCTTCTACCGCTATGCCACCATTCCGGGTGGCATGTACAAGGGCAACCCCAACGACATCCCGACCTTCGGTGTCGGCGCCACCTTCGTATCTTCGACCAGGACTCCGGCCAACACGGTCTATGAGGTGGTCAAGGCGGTGTTCGAGAACTTCGACACCTTCAAAAAGCTGCATCCTGCTTTCGGTGGGCTGAAGAAGGAAGAGATGATCAAGGACGCGCTGTCCGCTCCTTTGCATGACGGCGCCGTCAGGTACTACAAGGAAGCGGGCCTGATGTAGGCCGGCATGGCTTTGCGGGCGGGGATTTTTTCCCCGCCCGTTTTTTTTGCTTGGGACGGGGAGTGGTTAGTCATTTTTTTTGAAAACCGGTATCCGCCCATGCCGGGTGGACCAAGAAAGCAAGAACCTGGAAAGGGGCTGATTTTTTTCGTTGGTTGAAGGGCAGTGGACCCTTTTGGGAGGCAACCATGAAAACGCGCATAGCCGTTATCGCTTTTGGCCTGGCAACCCTGTTGACGGTTGCCGGTGCCGCCAATCCTATCGTCGCCCAGACCGCCGATATCGTCATCGGGGCAGGAAAGGAGGCGGGTGTTCATTATAATGTCGGCCGCGCCATCTGCCGGCAGGTGGCGAGAAGCGGCCAGGGACTGACCTGCGAGATGTTTCGCATCGAGGGACGCGATGCCGCCGAACCCCTGGCGGTGCTGACCAACGTGCGAAATGGCGCCATCGAAGCCGGGATCGTCGGTTCCGACTGGCACTACTTCGCCGTCAAGGGTACCGGGCCGGCCAAGTTCCTGGATGAAAAGTTCGATACGCTCAGGTCCCTGTTTTCCCTTCATAGCGAGCCTTTCACCGTTATCGCCCGCCGGGACGCAGGCATCGACGGCTTGGATGATCTGGCCGGCAAGCGGGTCAACATCGGTAATCCCGGGTCCAAACAACGGGCGGTCATGGAAATGGTGATGAAGGCCAAGGGATGGACACAGGACACCTTCCAGCTTGCCGATGGGCTGACCGAAGCCGAGCAGTTCCTGGCCTTGTGCCACAACCGGGTCCAGGCGGCGGTGGTGACCGTCGCCCATCCCCAAAATGCGGTCGCCCAGGCACTGAAACTTTGCGACGCCAAGATCGTCGAGGTTACCGGCCCCGCCATCGACAAGTTGATCGGGGAAAATCCTTACTTCGCCAGGGTGAACATTCCGGGCGGTATTTATGGCGAAACCGGAAAAGCGGTCAGGTCCTTCGGCGTCACCGTTACAGTGGTCAGTTCGGCGGACGTTTCGGACGATATGGCCTATGCCCTGACCAAATCCGTATTCGACAATCTGGACGTCTTGAAAAGGGTGCATCCGGCACTGAGGGCCATCGATGAATCGCGAATGCGGACCGACGGTTTAACCGCGCCTATCCACCCGGGGGCGATGCGGTACTACCGGGAAACGGGGACGATGTAAGCTGGATTTTTGTAACTAAATATTTTTTAGGTCGGCCAGGGTTAGATAGGGTTAGCTGGGATTAGCCAGGGTTAAAAGGCGCGCGTGAACACCGGCCATGCCGGTTTCAATTTCATATGGGGAGCGAAGAATGAGCGACAAAGAACAAATGGAAATGGCGGCCAGTCAGGACGACCTGCAAGACATGATCGCCGAGTCCGATACGGGCGCCCGGTCGCCCGGCGGTCTGTCAGGCAAGGTCCTGTTTTTCGTTCCCCTTGCCTGGGCGCTGTTTCAGTTGTGGATCGTTTCGCCGCTGCCGTTCATTTTTGGCGTTGGCATCTTCATATCCGATGAGGCCCGCTCCATTCACCTGGCCTTCGCGGTGTTTCTCGCCTTTACGGCCTTTCCCACCTTCAAGAGCTCTCCCCGTCACTACATCCCCCTTCAGGATTGGATACTGTCCTTGGTGGCCGCCTTCTGCACCGGGTACATTTATCTTTTCTATGTGGAACTTTCCCAGCGGCCCGGCCTGCCCACCCAGACCGACCTTATCGTTTCGGTCATCGGCATCGCGGTCATTCTGGAAGCCACGCGCCGGGCCCTAGGGCCGCCTTTGATGGTGGTTGCCGCCGTATTCATGTTTTACACCTTCGCCGGCCACTTGATGCCCGAGGTTATCGCCCACAAGGGCGCCAGCTTGTCCAAGGGCATGTCCCATTACTACCTGACCGCCGAAGGCGTGTTCGGCATCGCCTTGGGCGTTTCCACGTCCATGGTGTTCCTGTTCGTGCTGTTCGGTTCATTGTTGGAAAAGGCCGGCGCCGGCAATTACTTCATTCGCGTGGCATTTGCCCTCATGGGTCATATGCGGGGCGGTCCGGCCAAGGCGGCGGTGGTGGCGTCGGGCATGACCGGGCTGGTATCCGGCTCGTCAATCGCCAACGTGGTGACCACCGGCACTTTCACCATTCCCCTCATGCGCAAAGTGGGTTTCTCGGCTGAAAAGGCCGGCGCCATTGAGGTGGCGGCGTCCACCAACGGGCAATTGACGCCGCCGATCATGGGCGCCGTCGCATTCTTGATGGTGGAGTACGTCGGCATCACTTATGTGGAGGTGATCAAGCACGCCGCCCTGCCGGCGCTGATTTCCTACATGGCGCTGGTCTATATCGTCCACCTGGAGGCGGTGAAGGCGGACATGAAGGGGTTGCCCCGCAAGAACCCATCCAGGTTCATCCAGAGCCTGATGAGCTTCCTGATGACATTTTTCGGTTTGGCCGTCCTTACCGCCGCCGTCTATTACGGTCTGGGCTGGATGAAGGACGCCTTCGGCGACGCGACACCGTGGGTGGTCGCGGTGCTGCTGGTCATCGCCTACGTGGGGCTGGTCAAATATGCGATCGGGTTCCCCGAATTGGCAACGGATCTGGAAATTCGGGAATTGCCGGAGACGGGACCGACCGTCAAGGCGGGGCTCTATTACCTGTTGCCGGTGATGGTGCTGGTGTGGTGCCTGACCGTGGAGCGGCTATCGCCGGGCCTGTCGGCATTCTGGGCGACGGCGTTCATGCTCTTTGTGATCGTCACCCAAAAGCCGTTGAAGGCGGTGCTCAAAGACAACGGCGAAGATGTGATCCAATGCCTGATCCAGGGCTGGAATGACATGTTGGGCGGCATGGTCGCCGGATCCCGCAACATGATCGGTATCGGTGTCGCCACGGCGGCGGCCGGCATCATCGTCGGCACCATAACCCTGACCGGCGTCGGGTTGGTGATGGCCGAATTCGTCGAGTTCATTTCCGGCGGCTACGTACTGCCGATGCTCATCTTCACCGCCGTTCTCAGCCTGCTGCTGGGCATGGGCCTGCCGACGACGGCCAACTACATCGTCGTTTCAAGCCTGATGGCGCCGGTGATCGTCACCGTCGGCGCCCAAAGCGGCCTGATCGTGCCGCTGATCGCGGTGCACATGTTCGTCTTCTACTTCGGCATCCTGGCCGACGACACGCCACCGGTGGCCATGGCCGCCTTTGCCGCCGCCGCCATTTCCGGCGGCGATCCCATCAGGACCGGCATCCAGGGCTTTACCTACGACATCCGCACCGCCATCCTGCCGTTCCTGTTCATTTTCAATACCGAGCTGCTGATGATCGGGATCGAATCCTGGTACCACTTGCTGGCGACTATCGTTACGGCGGTCATTGCCATGTTGCTCTTTGCCGCCGGCACACAGGGGTATTTTATTTCCAGGAGCCGCCTGTGGGAGTCCCTTGCCTTGATTCTGGTGGCGTTCACCATGTTCCGGCCCGGTTTCTGGATGGACCAGATTTATGCGCCCTTGGTGCCCGTTTCAGCCGAGCAGATATATGACATCGCCGAAACCATGCCCGACAAAGCCCAAATCCGGATCAAGATCAAGGGCGAGGATATTGAAGGCCGGGCAGTGAACAAGTCCGTCATGCTGCCCATGGGCGCCAAGGCGCCGGGCAAGGAACGCCTGATGAAAGCGGGACTGGAACTCAGGTTCGAGGACGGCAGGGCTTTCGTCGACAACGTGGTTTTTGGCAGTACGGCGGAAAAACAGAAGATCGACTTCGACTATGAAATCGTCAGTGTCCTGAAGAAAGCCGACCGGCCACCCAAACAACTATTCTATATTCCGGCCATGATCCTGCTTGGGTTTATCGTCTTGCTGCAACGCCGGCGAAATGCAACAGCGGCTTTGGCGGCGGCTTAAAGGGAGACTGCGTCATGTACAAGAATATTCTTCTCGCCGTCGATCTTGACGACAAGAGCTCGTGGAAAGAGGCCCTGCCCACGGCGGTCAACCTTTGTAAGGCCTGGGGCGGCAACCTGCGTGTGCTGACCGTGGTGCCCAACTTCGGCATGAGCATCGTCGGCCAGTATTTTCCCGAAGGCTATGAAAAGGAAATGGCCCAAAAGGTGCTGGACGAACTCAAATCTTTCGTTCAGGACCATGTCCCCGACGATATCAAGGTCCAGCACATCGTCGGCGAAGGCACCATCTATGAGGTGATTCTCAAGATCGCCCGGGAAACCAAGGCCGACCTGATCGTCATGGCATCGCACCGGCCGGAGCTGAAGGACTACCTGCTGGGGCCCAACGCCGCACGGGTGGTCCGCCACGCCGATTGCTCGGTGCTGGTGGTTCGGGACTGAAACAGCGCCGACCTGGTGTAAAGAAAACGCCGCCTGTCCGGATGGACGGCGGCGTTTCGCTTGAAAAAATCCCGATGATCAAAGGGTTTTCAGGTATTCGATAATCGCCTTGCGGTCGCCTTCCTTTTTCAGCTTGAAGGTCATGGAGGTGCTCTTCTTCCCCCGCTTCTTAACGAAGACCTTAGGGTTCGTCAGCCACTCATTCAGCAAGGCTTCGTCCCAGGTCACATCCACGCCTTTCAGGCCTTTGTATCGCTTGAAGCCGGTGGCGGTTCCCGCCTTGCGGCCGAAAACGCCGGCCAGGTAAGGGCCGACCTTGTTCTTGCCGGCTTCCGAGGAATGGCAGGCCTTGCAGCGCTTCTTGAAGACCTTTTCGCCGTCACTGCTGGCCATTGCCGATCCGCTGGCTATTGCTAGGCTAAGCGCCGCAAAAAGGGCTAAAAACTGTCCTTTTTTCATCAGGGTACTCTCTCTTTCCATCAATTGGGGGGTCTCCAGGGAATTGAGCCGCGCATTATCATCAAGGGTGGCCCAGGTTGCAACCATAACCGGCGCCAATCGTGGATAAAATTACAGGGAAATTAGGCGATTCTGTGGCAAACAGGCCCTTTTTGCGGGGATTGCACCGGTTCGGGTGGGCGGTTCGGACCCTGGCCCGGTCTCAGGGCATCCCGGGGGCAATCGGTGCCCGGAATGGACCGGGGACATTTGGTTCGGCGAATTTACCCTGTCCCCACGGTAAACCTTTTCTTAAGCCGAACGGCGGAATATGGCTCTCGATTCCTGCACTTTTCCGGTGCAATGCACAGGTAACGAACTAGGGCCGATGAGATGCTAACAAAAGAAGACGTATCCAGACTTCTCTCGGACACGTCCGGCACCGCCCGCGCCGAGACGGCGGCCAAGGTAGCCAGCGATTTCACCAAGGAAGACCTGACCGAAAAGGAACGGGCCATGGCGGAGGATATCTTCCGCATCATGGTCAAGGACGCCGAGGTTCGGGTGCGCGAGGCCTTGGCCCAGAACCTCAAGGAAAATCCCGCTGTTCCCCACGATGTGGCCGTCAGTCTGGCCAAGGATGTGGATACCGTCGCCCTGCCCATACTGCAGTTCTCCGAAGTGCTGACCGACGAAGATCTGATGGAAATCGTCACCTCCCAGGGCGCCACCAAGCAGATCGCCATTGCCCAGCGCGAATCGGTGTCGGCGGTGATTTCCGACGCCCTGGTGGAATCAGGCAATGAAGAGGTGGTCACCAGCCTGGTTTCCAACCGAGGCGCCGACATTTCGGAAAAATCCTTTTCGGCGGTGGTTGATAAATTCGGCGACAGCGAAAAGGTGCAAGGCGCAATGGTGTACCGGCCCAAACTTCCGGTCACCATCGCCGAACGCCTGGTGACCCTGGTTTCGGAAAAGCTGAGGGAAGAGTTGAGCCAGCGTCATGAACTCAATCCCACCGTCAGCACCGACCTGATCCTGCAAGCCCGGGAACGGGCGACCATTTCCCTTTCCTCGATGGGAGATGAGACCGATCTCGGGAAACTCATTTCGCAGCTCAAGGAAAACGGACGCCTGACCCCTTCGCTGGTGCTTCGCGCCCTGTGCATGGGCGACCTTTCCTTGTACGAGTTTTCCGTCGCCGAATTGGCCGGCCTTTCGGTCGAAAATGTCCGCAAGCTGATCCACGATTCGGGTGAACTGGGACTGAAGGGCCTGTACAGCAAGACCGGCCTGCCCCACGCCCACTACCCGGCCGCCCGGGCGGCCATCGATGTGGCCCGCGAAACCGAATACGACGGCGGCGAACATGACCGGGAACGGTATTCCCGGCGCATGCTGGAGCGGATCCTTACCCAATACGGCGACCTGGGAGTGGATTTCGATTCCGATGATCTGGAATACCTGCTGACCAAGATGAACGAACTGCCCGGCAACGCGGTCGACGCCGCCTGATCCATCTTTCCCATAACTATTGCGCCTGGGGCCGGGCCTTTGTTCCCGCGACTGGCTTGCTACAACCGGCCCAGTTCATTCCATATGGCGTAATCCTGGCGGAAAGCCTTCAGGGAATCCCAAACCCGCGCGAAATCCTCGTCGGCGGCCGCCTGTTCGGTGGCCACATCCCGCCACGCCCGCTCAAACGCCTCAAGCACCGGCACCGGCCAGGTTAGAATCCGCACCCCCAGTTCGGTCATCGTCTTCAGGGCGCCGTATTGAAGAGACTCGCCCTCGGCAAGGCCATAGCGCACGTTGTCGCCGCAAACGGCTTCCACCTGCGCCCGCTGGGCCACGGTCAGGGCGTTCCACCGGTCCAGGTTGACCAGCAGGGTGAACAGGGTAGCCGGTTGGTGCCAGCCGGGAAAATAGTAGTAACGGGCCAATTCGTGAAAGTTGAGCTTCAGGTCAATGGCAGGCATGGAAAACTCGGCGGCGTCGATGGCGCCCTGTTCCAGGGCCATGAAAATGTCGCCTTCGTTCAGCGGCCGGGGCCTGACACCCAGCTTTTCCACTACCCTGGCCCCCAGGCCGGAAATACGCATGTTGAGACCCTTAAGGTCGTCAACGGTGCTGATGGGCTTGCGGAACCAGCCGCCGGCCTCGGGTGCGATCATGCCGCAAAATACGGCGCGGGTGTTGTGGCGCCGGTAGATGGCGTTGGCCAGTTCCTCGCCGCCGCCGAAGTATACCCAGGCCAAGAGTTCCTCCGCCGGCGGACCGAAGGGAATGGAAGAAAACAATTGCAGGGCCGGGGATTTGCCTTGCCACGCCCCGGAAGAGGCGAAGGCGGCGTCAATGGCGCCCGAGGCGACGGCGTCGAACATGTCATCGGCGCTGGTCAGGGCGGCCAGGGTTCCCGGTTCATGGAATTTGATCTCGAAAGTGCCGCCGGAGACCCGCCAGATCTTGGTCTCGATGCGCTTGGCCAGGGTGCCCAGCTGGGGCAATGCGCCGCCAAAGGCGCTGGCCATGTTCCAGCGGACAAACGTACTTGTCATCGTTGGACTAACCGGCGCCTGAAACGTGACCTCGGCGGGTTTTCTGGCTTTTCTCACCGCCTGCGTTTGGGTCGTTGGCGGATTGGTCGTCGGCGGACTGGCCGGCCCCTGCTCAAACGCCGATTCCAGCTCCTGCTCCAGCCTCTGCTCCAATCGGGGAGCGATGATCGTGGCGCCGATAACCACGCCGACCACGATGCCGATGATTATGCCAATGATTCCGTCGCGCATGCCGTCTCCCCGCGGTAGCCGTTGACCGCTGCCCCGCTCCGGCGGGTGTTATAGCAAAGTAGGATCAAAATTGGGTTGAAAAATGATCCCGCTTTCAACAACACGTCATCTTGAGCAGGGTTGATGATCGTTCGCGGCGGCGCCCGCCTATACTGAAAGGCAAGGAGGACAATCAGCCATGCACGAAAGCAAAAGGTTTTCCATCCTATCCATGGCCGGCGGGATTTTTCTTATCGCCGCCGCCTTGTTTTCGGGCGCCGCCCATGCCGGCGGCGATTACCCGGACGCCTACAAATATGGAGGCTATTATTCCGGCTACCATGCCGGCGGCAAGTACAATTCGCCGCGTGTTTTCAGCCGCCGGCCCGGACCGGCCCACCGCCATCACGGCGGCCATGGCTTCCAGGCCGGCCCTCGCTATGGGTACTTTTTCCAGGGATTAGCCGGCGGTCTCGTCTACGGCGGCGCCGTCAACCGCGCCTGTCACCCGACCAGCAAGACCGGTTTTGACGCATTTGGAAGGCGGGCGCGCATCGGTGGCACCATGTGTTACAACCGCGACGGCCGACCCTATGTGGTCGAGGGCAGCCGCTATATCATCGGCTATTACTGAATCAGCGGCTTATTGACGATTCCCCTTACGGCCCGGTTCAGCCGAATAAATCCGGCTGGCGGTCCGGGGGAGCATCCTCGTCGGCGGCCATGGCGGGGAAGGGGACGAGCAGGGGTTTGACCCGGACAAAGGGCAGGCCCGGGTCCAGCCACGCCGCTTCGCCGTTCCGGGCCAGGATCACCGGCATGCGGTCGTGGACGTGGGCGATGGCCGGTCCGGGGGCGCAGGTGATGATGGTGAAGCGGCCGCCGTCCACCAGCCCGGCGAAAGCGAACAGGCCATTGTCTTCGGGAGCGATACGGTTCTTCAGGCGCCGGCAGCCCTCCCGCCGCCATTCGAAATAGGCGGTGGCCGGCACTAGGCAGCGGTTTCGCAGCAACGGCCGGAAAGTGGGCTTGTCCTCCAGGGTTTCCGCGCGGGCGTTGATCAGTGGCTTGGAGTCCCAGGAAACGGAAAGGCCCCACTCCTGCATGCGGGCCCGCCGGCGGCCGCCGTCGCCGCCGGCGATTATCATCGCCCGGTCGGTGGGCCTGATCAGCGGGCCGGGCGGGCTGTCGCCGAAGGGCATGGAAGACAGGCCGAAACGGTCAAACAGGTCCCCGGACGCCAGGTCGCGGGCGTGGACGTCGAATTCATAGCGCGAACACATGGCGGCGCATTGTAGCAGCACGGCCGGTCCCCGGCGAAGGGGGCTCGCTTTTGGAGCCCAACGGCCCGCACATCTTTCGTGACACCCGCTTTGCGGGTTCCCACCGAGGGGCCGGCGTCTCGAAGCATGATGCCCGGGCGGGCTGGAAAGCGGCCGCCGTTTGCCCTAACCTTACGGCCATGGAAGAGCCCGAACCCGAAGCCAACGGCCAAGAGCGGAAAACCGTCATCGTCACCGGCGCCAGCCGGGGCATCGGCCACGCCACGGCCATGTGTTTCCTGGAGCGCGGTTGGCGAATCATCACCTGTTCCCGGGACGAGACCCCCGAAGCCTGCAAGCGGGATCCCAACTGGACCAGCCACATCGCCACCGATCTGGCCGACGCGGACAGCATCGCCAACTTCATCGTCGAGGCCAACCAGGCGCTGGACGGCGGGCCGTTGCACGGCCTGGTCAACAACGCCGGCATGTCGCCCAAGACCCCCTACAAGGAACGTCTGGGGTGCCTGAACGGCGACTTGAAAGCGTGGCACGACGTCTTCGACCTCAACCTGTTCGCGCCGCTGAACCTTTCCCGGGGTTTCGCCTCGGCCCTGCACAAGGGCAAGGGCGCCATCGTCAACGTGACCTCCATCGCCGGCCACATGATCCACCCCTTCGCCGGATCGGCCTATTCCATCTCCAAGGCCGCTCTGTCGGCCATGACCCGGGAGATGGCATGCGAATTCGCCACCCTGGACGTGCGCGTCAACGCGGTCGCTCCGGGGGAAATCGAAACCGAAATGGTCGGCCCCGAATACGAGGTGCTGATTCCCCGCATTCCCCTCGACCGCATGGGCACGCCCCGGGACGTGGCGGCCACCATCTACTACCTGTGTTCGGAAGATTCCAATTATGTAACCGGGACCGAAGTCTGGGTGACCGGCGGCCAGCATTTATTTTGAGACCTGGCGGGACGCGGCTTCGAATCCCACCGAAAGCAAGTGGGAGCATGAAACGCCATTCAGCGGGAAATTCCCGGAAGCCAGCGAAAGGCGCGCTTCAGTTCGGCCGCCGCATTCCCCCTGTACCGGCGGCCATGGGCAATGATCCAGCTTCGACGTCATTCGAGAGGCCATGCTGCAGTATTGATTATAAAAAACCAGATAAATCAATGACTTGCCTTTAATATGGCGCCATCCCGGCGATTTTAGGCGGGTTTTGGCAAACGATACGATATGAATAAGTGCCGGATAGCCTGTTGTTTGTCCGGCTGATTTCCGTTTTGTTGATATTTGCTGGCAATAATTCAATGGATTAGCATGGTGGCGCCTTCCCGCGCTGGCGGACGGGCGGCATCGGAACGCTCTTCGAGACGGAAATTGGGCGGGAATCGAGATGGCGAGGAATTATCCCAACCAGGACGGCCGCTTGATCGAGGTCGGTTACGGCCCCGGCGGTGATCCTGATTCCAGGATCCATCTTGAAGAAGAAGCAATAAAGGAAGAAACGAAAGAATCCGCCAAACAGAAAGATGGGCAAAAGCCCCAAGCTGACAGCCCCTTTGTCGGCGCCGGAGTTTATCCCCACTACGACCAATGGGAACTGCCGTTCTACATCCGCCATAAGCTGGCGACGGTTGGCGCGGCGCTTGTTTCAGTCATCTGGCTGGTCGCTTCCATCGTTTACGTTGGCGGCCAGATCGGTTGGGACGACGTCGCCATCCTGCTGCCCCATGAAATCGGCGGCATGGTCGCGGGCATCGTCACGCCGGTGGCGTTGATGTGGATGGTGGTCGCCTTTTATGAGCGGGGCCGGGAGTTGCGCCACGAGACCGAGGCACTGCGCTGGCAGATCGGCCAGTTGACCTATCCGTCGGACCGGGCGGAAAGCCGCATCCGCAAAATCACCAGCGCCATGCGCCAGCAGGCCGAAGACCTGAGCAGCGCCACCGAAGAAGCGGCGGTGCGCGCTCACGCCATCCACGAAATGCTGCGCGACCGGGCGATGGAGCTTTCACAGGTTTCCGAAGACGCCGACCTGCGGGCTCATGCCGTCGCCGAAGCCCTCCGGCGGCAGACGGAAGACCTGAAATCGACGACCGAAAGCACCCGCAGGCAGGCCCGGCAAACGGGCGATTTTCTGCACCGCCAGTCCAGCGAGTTGATAACCTCGTCGGACCGGGCTTCGGCCCGTGCCGAGGGGTTGGCCGAAATCCTGCGGCGGCGAAGCGAAGAACTTTCCCAGGTCGCCGATGCGGCGGCCGACCGGACCCGGGAATCGGTCCAGTTGCTGCACCAGCAAAGCGAAGAACTGGAATCCGCCGGCAACGTTGCCGCCGCCAAGGCGGAGAACGCCAGCCAGGCCCTTCGCACGTCCACCGACGGGCTGTTGAATGCTTCCGGCGAAACCCAGTCAAGGGTGCGGGCCAGCGCCGAAATTCTTCACGGCCATTCCCGTGACCTGACCGAGCGTTCCGAAAGGATAACGGTCCAGTCGGAACTGGTTCGCGAGACGCTCAAGCGCCAGACCGAGGACCTGGAAAACACCGCCAAGGCCATATCCACGCAATCCTCGGTCATCGCCACCAATCTGGGCCAGCAGTCCAGGGTCATCACCGAAACCTCCGACCGGGTCCTGGATAAAATCAGGAACATGGGCGAAAGCATTTCCAATCAGTCGCAGGTGATGGTGGTGTCGTCGGAAGCCGCCGCCACCCGGGTCAAGGGCAGCATGGAAGGCATCCGGCGCCAGGCCGAAGACCTGAACGACGCCGCCGAACGGGTGACCGTCCGGACCACCGCCATCAACGATGTTCTCAAGCGCACCTCCCAGGATATTTCCGTCGTCGCCGGCAAGGTGCTGGATGAAGTGGAGACCGCCGGCAATGCCTTCAGCAAGCGATCCGCTGAACTGACGGAAGCTTCCGGCGCCGTTGTCGCCCGTCTCGGCCAAGCGGGCGATGCGGTCAGGGACCGAACCGAACAGATGACCGATACGGTCGCCCAGGGCCTGCGGGTCATGGGTGAAATGGACGGCGCCCTGGCGGAACGCAGCCGCGAACTGTTGGAGGCCGCCGACAAAGCCAGCCTTCGCGTCGGCGGCCTTTCCCAATCCCTGCAGGATACGGCCCAGGAACTGGACCAGGCTTCAGACCGAGGAGTTTCCGGCGTCGGGCGCCTGGTCGACGCCCTGCACGACGGGCTGGGGGCGATAAGCCGCACCGGCGAGCGGACCAGCGAACTGGCCGACTCATTCCGCCGGCAACTGGGCGACATAACCGAAGTGTCCGGCGTCGCCACGGCGCGCCTGAACATACTGGGCGATACGGTGCGCAAACGGTCCAAGGACGTCCGCGAAGCGGCCGAGGACGCGGCGGTCAAACTGAACGCGACGACGGAAAGCCTGGTCATCCAGGCCGAAAACGTGGCGGACGTTTCGGACCGGTCGGCGCGCCGGGTCGCCAGCGCCGGCGACACCTTCCAGCAGCGCTCCCAGGGATTGAAGGAGGCGTCCGAAATCTCCGAAGCCCGCCTGCGCGACGCCAACGAACAGATGCGCCAAAGCCAGAAGGAGATGATCGAAACCTCCGAAGCCGCCCGTTCAAATGTCAAGTCGGTGGTCGAGGTGTTGAAGGACAACACCGATGGCCTGTCCACCCTCGCCCACCGGGTGATCGACGATGTGGGCAAGGCCTGGGATTCCCTGGCCGAACGGTCCCGTCAGGTGGCCTCGGCATCGGACCGGGCGGCCAAGCTCATTACCCTGGTCACCGACGCCCTGCGCCATCAGTCGGAAGAACTGGCCTCCACCTCCGATGACGCGGCGGAACGGGTGGACACCATGAGCGAATCCCTGAAGCAGCGTTCCCTGGAACTGGACCAGCTCGCCCATCAGAGCATTTCCCGTCTTTCCGACGCCGGCGGCGTCATGGAGAAAAAATCCAAGGAACTGACCGTGGCTTCTGAAACCGCCACCGGTCAGGTGCGCCAGGTGACGGAGGTGATGAAGGACAGCTCACGGGAACTGGCCGAAAGTACGGACAAGGTGACTTCGCGCATCCAGACCGTCGGCGAGATGATGCAGGACCATGCCCAGAAAGCGGTGGCGGCTTCGGATCACGTGGCTACCCGCATGGACGGCATCACCGAAGCCATGCACCACAACACCAGCGAGTTCAACGCTTCCCTGGACCGGGCCGGCGAACGGTTGAAGATCGTCGGCGACCTCATGCGCCAGCGCTCCCACGACCTGACCGTGGCCTACAATCAGGCTTCGACCCATGTGCGGTCCTTCGCCGATATGCTGCACCAGCAGGTGGCCGGCATGGCGTCGGCGTCGGATGAAGCGGCGGCCCATCTTGAAAAGGCCGGAGATGGCCTGCAGGAACGCTCTCACCAGGTTTCCATTTCGGTCGATCGGGCCGCCAAGCTGGTCAACCTGGTGACCAACGCGCTTGGCCGCAACGCCGAGAACCTGACGGTGACGGCGGAAAAGGCCATGGGGCAGGTGTCCTCGGTCAGCGAACAGATCAAGGCCCGGTCGGAAGAATTAAGCGGCGTCGCCGAACACGCGACCCTGCGGCTGAGTGAATTGGGTAGCGGGCTGGTCCGCCAGTTCCAGGACCTGACCGGCATTTCCAGGGAGGCCGCGGGGCAGGTGGAAAGCATGGCCGAATCCCTGGCCCGGCGGTCGCGGGAAATCGCCACCGCATCGCAGCACGCGGTCGCCCACATCGACCGCACGGGCAAGTCCCTGGCGTCGCGAACCGATGAAATCACCTCCATTTCCGAAGGCACCATGGCCAGTCTTTCCAATATTTCGGAACTTCTTTTGAAGTACGCCCAGCAGGCGGCGGCCAAGAGCGATCATTTCGTCGAGAAATCGGAAACCAACCGGGAAATCCTCCGCCGGCATTTGCAGGGCCTGAACGCGGCCTATGGGGACGTGGAAAAGGGCATGGAAACCCTGGGCCTGAGCCTGGCCCAACGGGCGCGCGAGATGGGCGGCGTCACCGAGGAAGCCCTGGGCAAGATGGCCCCGTGGGACAAGACCCTGAAGGATCGCTCGGCGGAACTGGAAAAGACGTCGGAAAAGGTAACCGTGGAAGCCCAGAAGGCCACCGACGCCATGCACCGCCAGACCCAGATCATGCGCAAGACCACCGGCGATGCCGCCCGCCTTACCCAGGAATTGAAGGAACTTTCCGACGGCATGGGTGTCGATGATTTCCTGCGCCGGGCGGCCTTCATTACCGAAGGCCTGCAGTCCCTGGCCGTGGACATGAACCGGGTCATGGACATGGCGGTCACCGAGGACGAATGGCGGCGTTTCACCAAGGGCGAAAAGGGTATCTTCGTCCGCAAGATGCTGACTTTGCGCGACCGCAACAAGATGGCGGCGGTCAAGGACAAGTATCAGCAAAGCGGTGAGTTCCGGGAATACGTTGGCCGCTACGTGACCCAGTTCCAGGGCCTGCTCGAGCAGGCCAAGAAGCGGGATCACGACGGCGTGCTGGGCGCCACCTTCCTCTCTTCCGACCTTGGCAAACTGTACCTGGTTCTGGCCCGTGCCCTCGGCCGCGATTTGTAAACTCAAGGGTCGTTTCCAAAGACCCCAGGGTTGAATTGACCCCCCCGATAGCCGGAATCAGGAACGGCGGTTGAAGGCCAAGGCCTGTTCGACGATGATATCGGCGACCACCGGTTCGCTGCCGACGGCGCGGCAATACCACACCTTCCTGCCTTCAACCTCGTAGGGGCCGGCGGGGGCGCCGATTTTCGCCATGCGTTTCAGGCCGGCCGCATCCGGCGGCAGTCCCAACAGAGCCGGGATGTCCCTGGCCCCGTGCAGGCCGTTCGAGATCATGAAAGGCACGACGATCACGTTGGCGGCGGCGGTATCCCGGGCCCAGTCCCCGACCAGGGGGCTGTGTTCCAAAAATGCCGCCCGGGTTTCGGCGGCGATATCCTGGCCGGCCAGGGTTTCGGCGACCAATTGGGTCTGGATGGAAGATTGCCGGTTGCGGGCGCTGCCGTGGCCGATGAGCAACAAGCAGGTGTCGGCGGTATCCAGGCCATGATCGTTGACGATGCCGCCCGCCCGCCGGGCGATAAGGGCGGCGATTTCGGGGTGGGCGCCGACCGGATCGCACAGGTAAACGCGCTGTTTCCCGCGCACGGTTTCGGCGCCTTGCAGGCCCATTTCCCTAGGCATTACCTCGCCGGTGATATAGCCCTTGCAGGCTAGGTTGGGGACCACGAACACCCGTGGCGCGGTGGCGGCGTCGAGGATGCATCCCAAGAACGGCTCTTCTTTCCAGAAGGCGGTGTGAACCTCGGCGAAGATTCCCCGCCGCCGAATTTCCGCCGCGTGACGCCGCGTCGGGCGGCCGCTGTCCGGGTTGAGGGTCGAACCATGGCCGACCACCACCAGGGCGGCGTCCGCCAATCCAGCGGCGTTGGGGGCTTCAGCCATGGGCCTCACGGTCGTGGTTCTCCGCCGATGCAAACCAGCTCAGGCGTCCCGCCAGTTCCACCACGCGGCCGATAATCAACAGGGTCGGCGCCTTCAATCCCGCCTGTTCGATACAGTCCGGCAGTTCCGCCAGGGTGGTCACCACCGTCCGCTGGCGTTCGGTGGTGCCGTCCTGTATGGCGCCGGCCGGGGTATGGCCGGGCAGGCCGGCCTTGATCAGCTCACCGCTGATCCGCTGTACGTTGGTCAGCCCCATGTAGACGACCAAGGTGGTGTCCGGGTCGGCCAGGCTGCGCCAGTTGAGGTCCAGGTCTTTTCCCTGCCGCCGGTGACCGGTAACGAAACGCACCCCGTGGGCCAGGTCCCGGTGGGTGAGGGGGATGCCCGCATAGGCGCCGCATCCGGCCGACGCGGTGACGCCGGGCACCACCTGGAAGGGAATGCCGTGCCCGGCCATGTATTCCGCCTCCTCGCTGCCGCGGCCGAAAATAAACGGGTCGCCGCCCTTCAGCCGCACCACCCGGCGCCCCCCCTTGGCCAGGCCGACCAGCAGTTGGTTGATTTCGTCCTGTGGCATGTGGTGGTCGCGGGCCGCCTTGCCGGCGAAAATGCGCGTCGTGCCGGTGGGCAACAGGTCCAGGATGCCGCCGGAAACCAGCCGGTCATAGACCACCACGTCCGCTTCCCGGAGCACCCTCGCCGCCTTGACCGTCAACAGGTCCGGATCGCCCGGCCCGGCGCCGACGATGGATATGGGGAATAGGGTTTCCATGGAATCTCCTTGATTGCCGCCGCCGGTCATTGGGCTGTCATGGGGTTGCCCCAGCCTTCACCTTGATTGTTCCGCTATCGGTACCCGTCTTGCACTGGCGAACAAAGGCGGTAAAACGCGCCGCCCAGGGATTGCCGGCCACGTTCCTCAAGTGAACGTAACTGGCCAGCAGGTTGTTGACCACCAGGCCGTCATGCCGGCCGTCGATGCCGGTTCCCCTCAGCACATCATAGGCAAACACGGGTTTTCCTTCAAAATTTTCCAGGCTGGAATAATGAAATTCGTGGGCCGGAATTTCACCGTTGGCGGGCTCACCCAGGCAGGGCCAGGGGGCGTTCGCCGTTTCCCTCAGCCTCACGTAGCCCCGACCCCGGGGCCTTTCGTGCATCACGATATCGGCAGGGATGGCGCCGGCCATTTCCACGGTTTCGCCCTTCCAGGTCAGGCTGCGGGCCAAAAGCATCAGCCCGCCGCATTCCGCATAGGCGGGCATGCCGGCGTCCACGGCCTGGCGCAGTTGGGCCAGCAGGGGCCGGTTGGCGGCCAGCGCCTTCATATGGGTTTCGGGGAATCCGCCGCCGATGAAAAGCCCATCCACATCCGGTAGCCGGGCGTCGCGCAGGGTGTCGAAGGGAATCAACGCCGCCCCCGCCGCTTCCAGGGCTTCCAGATCGCCGGGATAATAAAAACCGAAAGCGGTGTCGCGGGCGATGCCGATGCGAACGCCGGCGCTTTTCACCGGTGGCGCGGCCGGTGCCCGGACCGGTGGCGGCAGGGCGCCGGCCTCGCCGGCCACCTCGACGATGCGGTTCAGGTCCACCTGCCGGGCGATCACTTCGGCGATGGCATTGATTTTCGCTTTGGCTTCGGCGGTTTCATTGCTGGGAATCAATCCTAAGTGCCGCTCGGCGATTTCCAGGCGGGGGTCACGGTGCACGGCGCCCAGCACGGGAACGTCCGTGTAATGCTCGATGATGGCGCACAGTTTGCCTTCATGGCGGCTGCCGCCGATCTTGTTGAGGATGATGCCCCGGATGCGCACCCCGGCGTCGAACGCCTGATAGCCCAGGATCAGCGGCGCGATGCCCCGGGTCATGCCCCGGGAATCGATGACCAGCACCACCGGCGCCCGCAGCAGCTTGGCCAGGGCGGCGTTGGAAGTGCTGCCGTCCAGGTCCAACCCG
This sequence comes from Alphaproteobacteria bacterium, assembly GCA_024278615.1. Taxonomy (GTDB): domain Bacteria; phylum Pseudomonadota; class Alphaproteobacteria; order Rhodospirillales; family 2-02-FULL-58-16; genus JAJRSS01. Next base: position 1,724 of record JAJRSS010000203.1, on the reverse strand, counting down.
TCGTAAAGGCCCTTGTTGCCTTCGATCAGCAAAATATCGGCGCCCTGGGCGCGCCCGGCGGCGGTGGCCAGGATCTCGCCTTGGCTCATGGTGTAATAGTCCAGGTTGTGACAGGGCCGTCCCGCCGCCAGCCCCAGCCACATGGGGTCGATGTAATCGGGACCCTTCTTGAACGGCTGCACGGTTTTGCCGCGCCTGGACAACGCCGCCGCCAGCCCGGCGGTGACCACTGTTTTGCCCGATGACTTGTGCGCCGCGGATAGCAGAAGGTGAGCCATGGATATCAGGCGGCCAGCCGCTCTTTGCGGCGCGCCGCCCACCATTCATCCGCCAGGGCCTGGGCCCGGCCGATGCCGTCGGCCCGGCCCAGCAGCTTGAGGGCGATGGCCGCGGTTCCGGTGATGGCGGCGGTGGCATAGACGCTTTCTTCTTCGCCCCGCCACACCGCGCCCAGGCGGGCCAAGTTCAAATCCGCGTCTTCCCGGTAGGCGCCGCCGGAAAGCATGACCGGCCATTCCTCTTCGCTTAACACCCCCTCATGCAGGCTCTCGACGACGATGGGTTTAGTGGGCCGGCGTTCGATCTCGCCGCCTTCGCCCTTGAATACGGCCATGTGGGGCTGGCCCAGAAGCTTCGCCGTCATGCGGTGGATATCCCGGTAGGTGGGATGGAACACGGTCTGAATCTCGTGTGGCGCGCCGAAGGGGTTGATCATGCGGGCGAAAGTGTTGACCGGCGAGCGTACGCCCAGGATTGGCTTCAGTTCAATGATCTCCTGCAGCCGGGGACTGAATACCGCCAGGGGCGCGAAAGCAAAATTAGCGGCCCCGATCTGATCCGCTGCTTGCGTAAGCGACCCGGCGATGGGGACGCCCAGGGCCTCAAGCGCGTGGCGGGAATAGATACGGTCCGGGGTATGGCCTTCGGTGCCGTGCAGCAGGATCCGGATACCGTTCTGGGCCAGCAGCAGGGCCGACAGCAGGAACCAGGGCAGGTGGCGTTTCTTGCCCGCATAAGACGACCAGTCCAGGTCGACGGGTGGAACATGGGCGGGCAGGGTCAGGGCTTGGCGGGCGGCGCGGACGAAACCGGCGCCTTCTTCCGGTACTTCGGCCCGTACCCGCAGGATGCAGAGGAAAGCCCCCAGTTGCAACGGCTCGACCTCGCCGGCGAGGATCATGCGGGCGGCGTCCAGCATTTCGTCCTCGGTCAACGGGCGGGAAAGGGTCGGTCCCCGGCCGATAATGCGAACGTACTTGGCGAACGGGTGTGGCTCCAACATGGCAAGTTCCGGTCCGCTTCGCGGTTATAACAAGAAAATTCCAGACGCCAACTCGCGTCTTACGTCGCTTCCGCCGGTTCCGCACCCTGTTTCTTTTCAGCGCTGCCTTCCATTGCCTTGAAATGGGGATCCACCTGGGCGTCGGCAAGGGTCATGGGCAGGAAAGGCAGCACCTTGACCCCGATGGCGACCAGGCCCAGGGCCATGGCGATGCCGCCAAGGCCCAAAAGCACCTCGGGCAGGCTGGGCGTATAAGAAGCGATCACGCCGTCGAAGAAACCGCTGCTCACTTCCATGCCCGGGAACATGCCCAAAGGATAAGCCTGACCGCCGACGATGATGACGTAGATCGGGGCCAGCCCGCCCAGGATCACCAGCAGCGCCGCCAGCCCGATCGTCTGGCGAGAGTTGCCCGCCGCCGGATGGTAGACGAGGATCAACG